>CAZGON010000198.1:6343-7736 GCA_964527085.1 uncultured Candidatus Competibacteraceae bacterium | reverse complement strand
AACCAAACTACTAACTGTCCCCGAACGCCCGTTGCAGGGTGACTCGCCAGGTGAAGTACCAATTTTGGCATCGGATGGGCAGTCTTGGCGCTATCCCCTTTTCAAAGCACCTAATAGCGCCGTGGTTGCTATGGAAACACTCACCGATGGTTCATTATTGGTGCTTGAACGGGCGTTTGTCTCTACCCAAAAACCGCTCATTATAACCCTACGCCGCACAGCCTTGACGGCTTTGCTCGAGACACCATTGGCGGTAGAGAATGTGGCTGTCTTGGATTCGAGCCAGCTATGGCGGCTGGACAATTTTGAAGGTCTAGCTCATCATGCGGATAATTACTTCTTTATGGTAAGCGACGATAATTACCGTGCTTCGCAAAAAACGTTGTTAGTCTATTTTGAGTTAATCCCCTCTGTCTCTCATTTCACTCCTTAGCAAATTGTTTAGATATTTGCTTCAGAATTTTTGCTGCTGGTTCCAGAAGACGCCGGAAATACGCCCCTCGCGGAGGCTTGACAACAGCCATCTAGGCCATTGACACTACTTACATGAGCAACAATAGCCCTGTTTCTAGGTAAGAGATGGCTATATTAAAGCGATGTTGCTAGGTCGATCTAAAGCCAGCTTGCAACTGTCTTAAGAGCGGTTGACAAGGCTTCTGGTAAACTTCAGTATGCCTAAAAACATCACTGTTCCCTTGCCAACAACTATTTATTAATGCGATGCTTAACAGCTATTTATCCCATCATCGCCACTGACATTGGTGTATCCGCCATGATCCGTGACCCCAGGTTTGGAGGTATCTATGGAAGATGTCGTTATCGTTGCTGCCGCTAGAACGGCTACTGGTAATTTTATGGGCACTTTGTCGCAGATACCAGCTAACGTGCTGGGCGGTAAAGTTATTGAGGCCATTTTACAACGCACGGGTGTTAAACCTGACCAAATCAACGAAGTTATTTTAGGTCAGGTCCTCACCGCTGGCGCCGGTCAGAACCCCGCTCGTACAGCTGCGCTCAATGCTGGCTTAGGTGAGCAAGTACCTGCCATGACTATCAATAAGGTATGTGGTAGCGGCCTGAAGGCAGTGCATTTGGCCTATCAATCTATCCGTGATGGTGATAATGAAATAGTTGTAGCCGGTGGCCAAGAGAGCATGAGTCTTGCGCCTCATTTGGTCATGAACTCCCGCAAAGGCACGGTAATGGGAGAGTGGAAAATGGTAGACTCCATGCTTCATGAGGGTCTGCTGTGCGCCATCAACCATTATCATATGGGTATTACCGCCGAAAATATTACCGAAAAATGGAACATTACCCGAGAAGAGCAAGATGCTTTTTCCGCTAAATCTCAGCATAAAGCGGCTGCAGCCATTGAAGCAGGAAAATTTAAAAA
>CAZGON010000198.1:0-6333 GCA_964527085.1 uncultured Candidatus Competibacteraceae bacterium | reverse complement strand
CCCATCAAAATCCCCCGCCGTAAAGCTGACCCCCTGTTATTTGACACCGACGAGTTTCCCCGCCTAGGAACCACTGCTGAAGGGCTTGGCAAATTACGTCCAGCTTTTAAACACGATGGCACCGTCACGGCAGGTAATGCATCTGGCATTAACGATGGCGCTGCGGTGGTTTTGGTTATGTCTGGTAGTAAAGCCAAACAGCTCGGTTTAAAGCCGATGGCGCGGATTGTGGCCTATGCAAAAGCAGGAGTTGATCCGAAAATTATGGGTACAGGCCCAATCCCTGCGTCCCGTTTGTGTCTAGAAAGATCTGGTTGGTCTGTTGATGAGTTAGACTTGATTGAAGCAAATGAAGCCTTTGCTAGCCAAGCCATTTGCGTCAACCGGGAAATGGGGTGGGACACGGATAAAGTGAACGTCAATGGTGGCGCCATTGCGTTAGGCCATCCTATCGGGGCTTCAGGTTGTCGGATATTAGTCACGTTATTGCACGAGATGGAGCGGCGTGACGCTAAAAAAGGGTTAGCGACACTGTGTATTGGCGGTGGTCAAGGTGTCACACTAACCGTTGAGAGGGATTAACGGTTTGGGGTGTTCAAATGGCTAAAGTGGCTGTTGTGACTGGTGGTCCTGGTAATTTGGGAACAGCAATATGCAAGGCCCTCATAAAACAGGGACGTACTGTGATTGGTACTTATCATCCTAACGATCATAAACGCGCCATAGAATGGCAAAAAATGCATCAAGAAGAAGGTTTTGAAAGTAAAGTATACCCTCTTGATGTGGTCGATTATGAAGCTTGTGAACTATTTATCGAGCAGATTGAGGTAGACGTGGGACCGGTGGAAATCCTCGTCAATAATGCCGGGGTAACCCGCGATGCGGTTTTGAAAAAAATGGAAAAAGCCGACTGGGATGTGGTTATCGAGACTAATCTGGGGGGTGTGTTTAATTTAACCAGGCAGGTATTTCCGAAAATGCTCCATAGGAGATGGGGACGTATTGTCAATATCTCCTCTATGAATGCGCAAAAAGGACAATTTGGCCAGTCTAATTTTGCCGCCTCTAAAGCCGGTATTCACGGATTTACCATGTCGGCGGCTGCCGAAGGAGCACGCCACGGTGTGACGGTCAATAGTATCGCACCTGGTTATGTGGAAACGGAAGCCATCAAAGCGATGCCGGAGGATGTACGCAACCAAATTATCGCTACCATTCCGGTGGGGAAGTTGGGAAAGCCAGAGGACATTGCTCGGGCGGTTGCTTTTTTGGCGGCCGACGATGCAGGCTATATCACGGGCGCCAACCTTGCCATCAATGGTGGTTCCTATTTTAGTTGATCGGATAAATGCAAAAGAGTCGTAAGCACTTGCTTTAGTGTTAGCCTTTGCAGCCTAAATATTATGAGTGATCCCCGGGTTATTAAAAAATATCCGAACCGACGGTTGTACGATACAGTCATTAGCAGCTATGTGACTTTGGAGGATGTAAAGCGTCTGGTGTTAGATCGTACTGAGTTTCGCGTGGTGGATGTGCGTTCTAATGTGGATATTACCCGCAGCATTTTGTTGCAGATCATTAGCGAGCAGGAAGAACAAGGCAATCCTATTTTTAGTACAGAAGTACTGGCCCAAATCATTCGTTTTTACGGTGATACCCTGCAGGGTATGATGGCTAACTATTTAGAAAAAAGCCTACAGGTATTCGTAGAGCAACAACATTTAGTGCGCGAACAACTGGGTAATTTTATGGGAAAAAACCCGTTGGCTATTATGTCCGGATTAGCCGAGCGTAACTTGGCCTTGTGGCAAGCCATGAACGAGCGGCTTTATAAACAGCAAAAAGACGACGAAGAAACTGCGCAATCTGCAGTGCAGGGAGATGACGCTGTACCGGATGATACCGCCAAATACTCCAAAGATTAAATCGGATATGAGATGAGCGTTTGCAACTTGCAAAAAAGTGCCTAGTTGCCGGTTCTCTGGCGAAATTAGTTTCGAGCCGCCAGTTTTTCATCTTTAAGCTGATGTAAACGTGCTCGTAGGCGGGCTTTTTGATAAGGTGTGGTACTGCCTTTGTTCAGTCCCAGCTCTACTTGTTCGATAGCTCGATTCAAATCACCATTCAAGTAGTAGTACTCTGCTAAACTCATATGGGTCATAGTCACATCACCGGCCCGTTGAGCTGCTTGCGCGTAAAGCGTGTGGAGCGACAAGTCATTAGGTCGTTGACGTAAATGCGGATCAAGCAACCCCATTGCCTTGCGAGGATCACCCTGTGCTGCTAAGGCGTTACCGTAGTGGATAGCCAGCGTAAAATCATCTGGATAGAGCGCTTTAGTATCCTCAAAAAGTTGCCAAGCCCGCTCCTCTTCACCTTTAGCCAGCGCGATTTCTGCTTCTTCTATACGAAAGGCCAAATGATCTGGATCCGTTTTGCGAAGGCGAGTAATCTGCTGTTCTGCCGCATCAAGACGCCCTGCTTGTTTTAAGGCTAAAGCGTAGCCGTACCGTTCAGCAGTTTCGTTGGCGTAATCGCCTTTTGCTAACGTGGTTTCAAAATGGCGGATTAACTCACCGCTGTTAGTATTGATCAACACTTTTAAACGCACTTTAGCTAAATGGTAGGCTGTATGATCACGGTTTACCCAAGGGCTAGTCGGTTTTCTAACACGATTTTGAACATCCGCCGCGCGGTTATAGGGTAGCGGATGAGTACGCAAATATTCAGGCAATTGATTAGTCGTACCGCCAGACAACCGTTGTAAGCGTCCAAAAAAACGCGCTAGACCATCGGGATTAAAGCCAGATTGAAATAGTAGCTGAGTGCCTACACGGTCAGCTTCTTTTTCATTAGCACGGGTGAAATTGATGCTCTTTTGAGTATTAGCCGCCAGAGTCCCCGCCATGGCGGCCGATCCAATTTGGCTATCGGTTGTCGCTGTAAGCAAGGCTGACGCTATCATGGCAGCCATAAGCGGTAAACTGCTACGCTGAGCTTCGGCAAAACCCCGGGCAATATGGCGCTGCGTCACATGAGCTATTTCATGACCAATGACACCGGCTAACTCGTCCTCATTTTCCGTGGCCATCATTAACCCAGCATGTACTCCAATAAAGCCTCCAGGGGCCGCAAACGCATTAATACTAGGGTCGTTAACCCAGAAAAAAACAAACGGGTTGCTACCATTTTGCGAAAAGGCGGCGATATTTTGTCCGAGAGAGTACAGGTACTCCTTAAGTTGGGCATCTTCTATGACAACACCTTGGCTGCGAATGCGTTTTAGCACTGCAAGCCCAAGTTGATGTTCATCATTTGAGCTTAAGTATTGTTGAGAAGGATCACCAAAATCCGGTAATGTCAGAGTTTGTGCTATGGTTTGTAAGGGTACTAATAAAACCAATACAATCGCACACCAACTGTTTGCAGGTAAAAAAAACATTTTATTTCAACTACTTTAGGATATTGCTAATAATGTGAACAAATACAAAATCTACAGTAAAAAATTCCATTCAATTATTATGTAAATTGACAGATTTCGATAGTGGAGGTTCCTAACATGATAGGTGAAAAAATTCTAAAAATGAGATCTTACAGTCAATTTTTGGATTGGCCCAGTAGCCATGCCCTGCGCCTTTAGTTTCTTAAAAGTTAACAGAAAATCAACTTAACATGCGCCCTTTTAGAGCGTTCTATTGCGCCGGGCGATGGAAAACAAATGAGTTATCGTTTAAGTTGAATGTATAGAAATCTCAAAGGTTTGAGATAATTTATAAGGGATTTATATAAACGATGACTAAATGTTTTTTAAAAAACGGATAAGGTCTTTAGGTCATGCGCATAACGCTTAGCATTTCTGCAAATCAAGGATTAATGTCCGAGTTAGAGACGAGCAAAACCATCGAGCAGGGTGCTATTACCATTGGTCGTGGGGTGGACAATGATTGGGTTTTGCCCGATCCAGAACGCATCGTTTCCAATCGTCACTGTACCATTCAATATCGCGATGGTGAGTACTTTATTACTGATACCAGCACCAATGGTGTCTTTGTCAATCATTCTGAAGATCGTATCGAACGGGGCGAATCTTTAAAACTCCATGACCACGATCATCTTTCCCTTGGAAGTTATGAGTTTTTGGTGCGCATCGAACCGGCTGCTGGGTTCGATGATATTGGGGGGGTTACCGCTGCGGGTCTCGTCACAGACATTATTTTCACTCCAGAACTCGATGGGGATCAACCTGCTGCGGTAGCAGCGAGTGTTCCTCATCTAGGCGAAAGCGGCGCAATGGGGGAAGACGCTTTGCAGGGCTCGGAATATGGGGATGATTTGGAAGAAGAGCTTAATACTGAAAAACCAAAATCGGAATCCTCAAAAGAGGATGAGTATCTAGGTGTCACTGAATTTGATTGGCCGGCAGATAAAAATGGTGCAAACTCGACCGCCGCCTCTGAATTAGACATATCTGATCCTGCCGCGTCAGAAACCGCCGAAGAAGACGTGCTAAAAGTGGATGACATACCACAAGGGGTTGCTCATCAAGATATTGCAGAAACAGATGAATCGACAGACCTAGACGATTCCCAAGCGCACGGTGCGATGACCAGTGAGCTGGAAGAGCTGTTCGGGGTCGACGAGGATCGGCCGGCTGCCGCCTTGCGAGAAAACGTGCTAGAGAGGGAGACGCCTGGGGACATAACGCCCTTTTCAGAAGAGCTGGAAATTTCAGAGAAAGCGCAAACAGCTCAGGGCGATGCGCAACAGGAGAAAGCTGCGGAGGTAAAGGATCTATCAGAATACAAATCCATGGATTCTGAACCGCAAGTAGTGTTGGAGAGGAACCCCTCTCCAGAGAAGGATGTAGATTTGCGGAAATCTTTTGAAGCGCCAAATCAATCCGATGAAATCATTCCAGAGGACTGGTGGAGGGACGAGAGTTCACAGATCCATGAGTTACCTGTCTCCGCTATTGATCTCCCGATACAACAGACAAATTTTCTTTTAGAAACAAGACTCGCTGAACATTTTCGTGAGCAACAAAAACATGTCAGTTTTTTAATTAACGGATTTTATCGCTATCTGCAACCCTATTGCTGGGGTATTGAAACCTTACAGTTAGATGAAGACGCCCTTGCTCGGGGGGAAATTGCTATTGCTTTAGCCCGTGGGCTAATGTCCGATGGAGCTTTTTTTGATGTGCCGACGGCGGATGAGGCGCCCGAACCATTACCCATAGGCCGGGAAATTCGAGAAGCCCATGTGGTGTTAAGCCCATCTGGCGACTACGAAGCCGCGCGGGAGCAGCAGCAAAATAATAGCCAGTTTCCCAGATCAGCGCCTGTAGACATTAACGGTGATGTATCTTTTCAGACGCAACGACTACCCCTGCGACTCCAGCTCGACAGTAAAATATCCAGTCAGCAGCCCGGAATCGCCATCGCTCGGATTCGCGAAGTGCGTCCAGATCAGCAGGTTATTTTGGATGAGACGTATGTGCCGCCTGCCCTAGATTGCCATCAAATGCCAATCCTAAACGATCATATCAACGAAATTCGGGACTTGTTGCAGCATTGCGGTAACACACTTGCTGTAGAACTCGATGCCAAGTCTGATGACAACGCTGCTGTTGTACCCTTATTATTATTGCAGGTTATCAACCGCTACGACGTTGGTTTCGCGCACTTAGCCAATACAGCACTGGTGCACCCTGTGGATCTTTATCAACAGCTGATCCAGCTAGTGGCGGAAATGGCGACTTTCGTTAAAAATCAGCGCCGTCCTAGTAACATTACCTCCTATGACCACCGGAATTTAGGACCCACCTTTGCACCGTTACTCACAGAATTGCGCCAATTACTTCGCGTGCATCGTCAGCAGGCTAGGCAAATCCCTCTTCAAGAACGAGGTTATGGGGTATCTGTGGCCTTTTTAGGGGATCGGGAACGGCGTCTGTTGGAGTCGGCAGATCTTATCTTGGAGATAGGTGCGGCTGGCAAAACATTAACAGGTCTTTTGTCAAATCAAATGACCATTGGCCCTGTGGAGAAGATCGCGCAACTTGTTAATCAGAAACAACCGGGTATTGGCCTAAACCCTTTGCCTACAGCGCCGAGGGGAGTGACACCAAAAAACAATACTGGGTATTTTCGATTAGATAAGCAAAGTCCCGCGTGGCAACAGTTGTCAACTTCAAAAGGACTGGCGTTTCATGTGATGGAGGAACTTGCTGAACTTGAAATGCGACTGTGGGTTATCACTGCTTAGGTTCATTTTTTACTTAACGTCAGTTCTGGATAATTATCCTGTGATAGGCTGTGTCTCCAGTAAGCG
>CAZGON010000197.1:0-7760 GCA_964527085.1 uncultured Candidatus Competibacteraceae bacterium | reverse complement strand
GCCGGGATCTATAACTTTGAACTGGATCATAACTGATTTTTGCAAGAGGTCTATTACGCAACCTGGCCAATGCATTAACGGGTTTAGCAACTCTCTTTCCTGGGATCAGCATTCCACTTAGCGCCACAAAAGATGGGTTTATTGTTCCTTTTTTTGATACCGCACTCAACATTAATAATCGTGCGCAAACAGAGAGAATGGATTTAATAAAAGATAAATTTAATGAAATAGAAGATGCAATGCAAGCGAAGTTCAATGGTTACGAGAAAGATACAGGTCGTCGTATTAGTAATAATTTCAATACGGGATTTGCCATAGCATACAGGCGATCTTCTGAAGAACTGGGACGACAATAATGGTGTATCTGTTAATGAATAATTATCAAACAAGAATCAGTACAGGTATTTTAAAATATTCTTTTTTTTTCATGTTGCCGATATTTTTTGTCAGTTTAGTCGCTTGTCAGAAAACCGCTTCCCAGGAAGCAATTCAATATGAAACCAGGAGTGATGTATACGCGCACTTTATAACAGATCCACAAACTGGAAAAGAAAAACTCATTGAGAATTACGGTCAAGGAACAAATGAACTACTTCAAGGGATCTTGTTGAGCAACGCTGCACCTCCAACATCCGCTATTGACGTATTCTCACAGCTTTTCGCTGAAGCCTATGCAAAAGCCACGGATAAAACGCTCAGTGAATTAGAGAACGCACGTTATGCGGATGTACTAGGAGGTATTATGGGCCATTTGACAACACTCCGTAATCATGTAGTTAAACGTCGCCAGCGTTTATTCCTAATAATGAATAACTATGACAAGTTTGATGAGCGATGGCTAAGGCTTCTCATGGATATCACTTCACTGACGTTACCTGAGCTATCGATTGAGAAGAAAGTAGAGTTTGCGCAACCTGGGGCTACCGATAAGTTTAAAGAAGTTTTGAAACAAAGCGCTCTTGGGGTAAACGAGAACAAGGAAGATTATGTTAAAAGTCTTATTTATCGCATAGAGGATGCAGTGCAAGCGGGATTCAATGGTCACGAACAAAATACAGGTCGTCGCGTTAGTAATGATTTCAATACGAGATTCAACAGAGCATACAGGCACTCTTCTGAAAAGCTAGCGCGACAATAACGGTATATTTATTCACGAAAAATCATCATATTAAAATTAGCAAAGATTTTTTAAAGCAAACAGTCTAGATGGACCTCAGCAAATTTATTTAATGCTAAAAATCGCAAAAAACATGAATTTAGCAAGTAGCTCGGATGGAGTAGAACGAAATCCGGGGAAATCCATTTTATCCCGGATTCCACTTCGTTACATCCGGGCTACAAAAACTTATGCAGATGGCTACAACTCTGAATGTTGAGGCTCGCAAAACTCACCCCAACCTACCGCCCCCAAACTACCTTTGACATAGATTTAATAGTTAGAACTTAAGCACAAGCAGGGCTTGCTGCAACTCGTGAAAGCAGGGCTTGCTGCAACTCGCGAAAGAGGTGTAGGCGGCAAGGAAGCCGCCTTCAAGCCTACAGGGAGGTATTTACGGCGTCCTCTGGAACGAGCTGTGCAAGCCCTGATAGCATAAATACCGCCACAACTAACCACCAAACCGCTTTGTCAAATAGTGAAATACTGCCTGCATCCCCATCGCTTCTCCACCTTCCGGGCGACCAGGACGATTCTTGCTGTTCCACGCCATGAGATCAAAATGCGCCCAAGACAGCGATGGCGGCACAAACTCCTGCAAAAATAACGCCGCTGTGATAGCGCCGCCAAGGGGGCTACTCGCCGCATTGGTAATATCGGCAATTTTGCTATCGAGAAGATCTCGATAGGCGCTATGAAGGGGCAAACGCCAGAGGGGATCTTGCACCTGTTGCGAGGCTGTCATTAACCCCATGGCCAGTTCATCGCTGTTGCAAAATAAAGCGGGTACCTCAGTTCCCAATGCCACCCGCGCCGCACCGGTGAGGGTGGCGAAATCCATCATCAAGTCTGGATTTTCAGAGGCCGCCTCCGTTAACGCATCACATAAAATAAGACGTCCTTCGGCATCGGTGTTGTGAATCTCAACGGTCAAACCTTGTCGGGAACGCAGCACATCACCGGGATGAAACGCATTACCCGCCACAGCATTTTCCACCGCCGCCACCAGCACCCGCAATTGCACCGGTAGACCGGTGTTCATAATCAGATGAGCCAACCCAATGGCATGGGCAGCCCCACCCATATCTTTTTTCATCTGCCGCATACCACTGGATGTCTTGAGATCGAGACCACCGCTATCGAAACACACACCCTTACCAATTAAAGTCAGCTTAGGATGGTTGGGATCACCCCAGCGCAGATCAATGAGTCGTGGTGGGTGGACACTGGCGCGTCCGACGGCGTGGATAATGGGATAGTTTTGTTTCAGCAAATCTTCCCCGACGATTTGCTTAACATCAGCGCCGAATTCTTGGCCGAGAATCTTCATTTCTTCAGCCAAGTGTTGCGGCATCATGTCCTCAGCGGGGGTATTGATCAAATCCCTAACGAGATTAATAGCTTGAAGGGGTTTTTGCACATTGTCCACATGGCACGGGGCATGAATAACCAGCCCAGCCGGTTCCCGTTTGGCTTTTTTATAACGGGTAAACTGATAAGCGCCGAGTCCCCAACCCACCAGCATGGCTTCCAGCGAGGAAATGGCCAAACTCTCATCAGTTTCAATATAATAATTGCCGATTGGCAGCTTCCTGGGTAATCCAGCCAATGCCCATCTGTCGTCGCGGGATTGGATACCCACGATAACCGCCGTCAGGGAACCGTCTGTTCCAGAAACTAAACAATGAGTATTGGGTTTTGCTGTAAAGGCATTGGCTTCGACCCAACGTTTTAGAAACTGTGGTTGATTTTCTAACCAAGCGGGAAACTGACTTTCTTCCACAAGAGTAAGCGGGACTGCGTTATCGAGTTGTTCATCCAGCAAACCGTTTTGCATGGTATACCTCGTGATAGTAATAAGCTATTTTCCAGAATGATAGAAATCGCTGTAAATATAGTGTTCACTAATATACCGATTAAGAGCCTCAGTTTCATCCGCGTTGTCCGTCTCCTCCGCCGACAACAACTCAGTAGAGTTTGTCAGTTCCAACCCATCTATTGAAAGAGTAATTTGTAGCCGGGTATTCGGCGTTATATCCAGGGGTTCAAGGGGACGAAACACCAAGCCATCAAAAATAACATCCACCGTTTGCGCCATTTTGCACCTCCACATGGAACGACAACGACTCTCTCAACAATAGCTTACCCTCCTTTAACCCAATAAGCGTTGATTATTAGTAACTGCTCACCCGTCATTCCGGCAAGGATTGCCGGAATCCAGTTGTCATGGAGGGTGGTAGGCGGTTGTCTACGGGCGCTTGCCGTCCACGGCACTGGATTCTCGCCAGTCCATGGCGAGAATGACGCAAGGGTGAGTAGTTACGATTATTATTTATAGCACTTCCCCACTAAAGACTTTCGTAGCTGGAGAGGATAACTAGCAACGGTTTATCATTGACAAAATATTCAGCAATTATCAGCACTAAGGGGGTGGCGGTTCGGTTACTTTAGCAGTAAGGTAGACACTTTTTTGCAGCATCTGCTTCTGAATTACGCTATAGCTTGGGTCATCTTGTGCATTTTTATGACGATACCGTTTTTAGTCGTGGTTGTCTTTGAATTAATTTAGCAAACAAGAATATCAATACTTATGAATCTCCATAAATGGACGGTGTGGCCTGGCAGACAATTCCCATTGGGCGCTACGTGGGATGGTCGTGGGGTCAATTTTGCGATCTTCTCAGCCCATGCGGAAAAGGTTGAGCTATGTCTGTTTGACTCGGCAGGTCGTCAAGAAACTGACCGCATTGTTTTACCTGAATACAGCGACCAAGTATGGCATGGCTATGTCCATGACATAGAACCCGGCACTTTATATGGCTATCGGGTCTATGGCCCCTATGAACCCCAGCGAGGCCACCGATTTAATCATCATAAATTGCTGTTAGACCCGTATGCCAAACAGCTTAAAGGTCATCTTCGTTTAGGCGACATACATTGCGGTTATCGAGTGGGTGATACCGAAGAGGATCTTTCTTTTGATCGCCGTGACAGCGCCCGGGAAATGCCCAAATGTGTGGTGGTCAATCCGTCCTTTTCCTGGGAAGGCAAACATCATCCTTATACACTGTGGCCAGAAACCATTATCTACGAAGCCCATGTACGGGGCTTTACCATGCGCCATGAAAACATACCGCCGGACCAACGGGGCCGGTTTGCGGGCATGGGCCATCCTGAGATCGTTGCCTATTTGAAAGCTTTAGGCGTTACAGCGGTAGAATTGATGCCGGTACACGCCTTTGCTGACGAGGTTTTTCTGCTGGAAAAAGACCTTCGCAACTACTGGGGCTACAACACATTTGCCTTCTTCGCGCCTGAACCTCGTTATATGGGCGACGGCAGTCTCAGCGAATTTAAAGATATGGTAAAACGACTCCATGACGCCGGTATCGAGGTTATTTTAGATGTCGTTTACAATCACACCGCCGAGGGCAATCAATCAGGCCCTACTTTAAGTTTTCGAGGCATCGACAACGCCTCTTATTATCGGCTGGAACCGGACAATCCCCGCTTTTATATCAACGACACTGGCTGCGGTAACACCCTTAACGTTAGCCATCCGCGGGTTTTGCAAATGGTCATGGATAGTCTGCGTTATTGGGTAAACGAGATGCAGGTGGACGGCTTTCGCTACGATCTGGCGTCAACCTTAGGTCGGGAAATTTATGGTTATGATCGAGGCAGTGGCTTTTTTGACGCTATTCGTCAAGACCCTACCTTGTCTCATGTGAAGCATATTGCCGAGCCTTGGGATATAGGACCCGGTGGCTACCAACTGGGCAGCTTCCCTACCGGTTCGGCGGAATGGAATGACCGTTTTCGCGATACCGTGCGCCAGTTTTGGCGAGGCGAGGAAGGCATGTTACCGCAATTGGCCACCAATTTACTGGGTTCTAGCGATACCTTTGAGCATGACGGCCGGCAACCTTGGGCCAGCATTAACTATGTCGCCAGTCACGACGGTTTCACCCTAGCCGATGTGGTTAGCTACCAAGAACGTCATAACCACATTAATGGCGAAGACAACCGCGATGGTCATCCCTCTAATTACAGTGACAACTACGGCGTAGAGGGCATTACCGACGATGGCAATATTCTTGAATTGCGACAACGCCAGCGTCGCAATATGCTGGCCACTGTTTTTTTAGCCCAAGGCACGCCCATGTTACTGGCGGGTGATGAAGTGGGACGCAGTCAAGACGGTAATAACAATGCCTACTGCCAAGACAATCCTATCAGTTGGATCAATTGGCTGACGATACCCGATAGAGAACGGCGCTTCTTAGAGTTTACCCGGCGGTTAATCAATCTGCGGCGTAATCATCCGGTGCTGCGGCGCTCTCGCTTCCTACATGGACATGTCAAATCAGAGATCACCGGTCTGCAAGACATAAAATGGGTTCACCCCAATGGCTATCCAATGAATAAAGAACACTGGCATGATCCTAATGCCCGTTGCATTGGTTTACTGTTGGCGGGTGATGCCGGCAAATACATGGCTGCCGATGGCCAACTGGAAACCGACGATACTTTGCTCATCGTGTTAAACGCCTATGCTGGTCCAACTCACTTCACCATGCCACTCGTGCAGGGCGCTATTCGCTGGATATGCCTACTGGATACCGCCTATCCGGACAATCCCGTCGGTGATAGAGTCGTACCCCCCCACGGGAGCACAGGTATCGAACCACGCTCGGTGAGCGTGTTTTCGCTGGTTTACCGTAATATTTCGTAGAGTTATCGAAGAAGGCCATGCTACCGGTGAATGTTTTTTATGTCTGACGTCAATTTTAGGATTGAACCCAGCCCTGGCCTACAGGGACAACTACAGGTACCCGGTGATAAATCCATTTCCCACCGCGCGGTTATACTCGGCGCATTGGCCGATGGCGTTACTGAACTTAGTGGATTTTTGGAAGGCGCAGACTGTCTTGCCACCATTGCCGCCTTGCGCGCCATGGGCGTAACCATTCAAGGACCTGAGGCAAGCCGGGTAACCATACAAGGGGTTGGCCGTGATGGCTTAACAGCGCCGACCACCACGCTGGATATGGGCAACTCAGGCACTGCCATGCGGCTGCTTACGGGCGTACTGGCGGGTCAGCCATTTTCTAGCGTGGTAAGTGGCGATAGCTCCTTGATTCGTCGACCGATGGGGCGTATCATCGATCCCCTTTCGCGGATGGGTGCGCATATCGAAAGCAGTGCGGGTGGCGCTGCACCCTTGCAAATTCACGCTACGAAAATGCTGCACGGTATCGATTACACGTTACCTGTACCCAGCGCTCAGGTTAAATCGTGTGTTTTACTAGCGGGCCTATACGCCCAAGGCAACACTCGCATCACCGAGCCGACGGCCACCCGAGATCATACTGAAAGATTATTGCAGGGATTTGGCTATCCGGTGGAACGCCGTGAACAACAGATCACGTTAAGCGGCGGTGGCCGTTTGCAGGCTTGCAGACTGGCGGTGCCGGCTGATATCTCTTCGGCGGCGTTTTTTTTAGTAGGGGCTAGCATTGCCCAAAACGCCCAGTTGGTGCTTAAAGACGTTGGAATTAATCCGACTCGCACCGGCGTTATTACCATTCTGCAACAGATGGGAGCCCATATCGAACTGATTAACGAACGCTGGATTGGCCATGAGCCGGTAGCAGATATTCAGGTAAAATCAGCGCCGCTACAGGGTGTGCAGATACCACAAGAACTGGTTTCTTTGGCCATCGACGAATTTCCTGCACTCTTTATTGCTGCCGCTTGCGCCGACGGCGAAACACTGCTCACCGGCGCCGAGGAGTTGCGGGTTAAGGAAAGCGATCGACTTGAAGTCATGGCCGCTGGGTTACGAGCGCTGGGTATTGCGGCGGAAACGCTGCCCGATGGTATGCGGATTCATGGTGGCCAATTGCAGGGCGGTAAGATTGACAGCCAAGGCGATCACCGCATCGCCATGGCATTTGCCATAGCTGGGTTACGCGCCTCGGATGTTATTACCATATACAATTGCAGTCAGGTGGATACTTCTTTTCCTGGGTTTGTTGAACTCGCTCAAACAGTAGGGCTGCGGATTACGGCTTGCTGACTAGCAGTAAAGATTTTTTTAAGAATAAACCATGAATGATGCTGAAATACCTGTGATTGCTGTGGATGGGCCAAGCGGGGTTGGCAAAGGAACTCTATGCCGCTGGTTAGCCCATCGGTTAAGTTGGCATTTGCTGGATAGCGGCGCCCTTTATCGAGTTACCGCTCTAGCAGCGCAAAAGCATCGTGTTACAGACGATAGCCAAATTGCCCGACTGGCGGAAAATCTACAGGTAGATTTTCATACCCAGGGCAATGCTGAAATAGCCGTTTTTTTCGAAGGAGACAACGTTAGCCAATTGATTCGTAGTGAAGATTGCGGCAATACGGCTTCTCGGGTGGCAAGCTTGCCCAGGGTGCGGGCTGCGCTTTTGCAACGGCAACGAGATTTTCGGCAACCGCCTGGGCTGGTTGCCGATGGACGAGATATGGGTAGCGTCGTGTTTGCGGATGCGCCGGTGAAGATTTTTTTAACCGCTAGCCCCCAAGAACGTGCGATTAGACGCTATAAGCAGTTGAGAGA
>CAZGON010000196.1:0-7807 GCA_964527085.1 uncultured Candidatus Competibacteraceae bacterium | reverse complement strand
TAACCTATTTGTTCAGATACTTCTTAACAACTTTTTGAAAAGCTGTTTGTTTTACGGGTTTGGTCAGGTAAGTATCACATCCAGCTAACGTTCCCTTGACTCGGTCAAAAGGTGATGATTTACCAGTCAACATAATGACCGGTGTTTTTTTCTTGAGTTTGTCTTTTTTAATGGCTTTACATATTTGATAGCCATCAATGCCGGGTAAAACTACATCTAGAAATATCATGTCGTAGTCTTTATCGCTTAATAAGGCAAAGGCTTGTTCACCTGATTCAGCCATTTCCACTCGAATTCCAAATAGCTTTAATTCTAGTTCAATTTGCTTTCTTACCGGCTTGCTGTCATCTACCACTAGGGCTGTATGGCTAGGTTCTGGATGCGTTTCAGGGGCTAGGGGTTCTTTTTTAGCGATAGCTGGTTTACTTTCTTCACCAATGATTCGTTGTTTAGATGCGCTCAGTTCTCTAATGGTGATTTGATCTAAGGCGCTCAGCACCCGTGTCGCGACAAAGGGTCGTCGGATGTAATGGGGTAAAGAATCGGATAACCGCTCTTTAGTGACCATGACCGTCGGTATCTTGGGTTTTCCATTGTTTTGCGCATTCGCAGAAGGACGGGTTGTATCTTCTCCATGCAGCCTTTGCCATTCAGACATGGCATTTACGTCATCCGCGTCAACTATCAAGATTTCGTTGACTTCTCCGGGTGAGGCCAGCATATAAGTTCGAGTACGGTAAGCGGACAGTTTGAAAATGTTTGCTAACACGTGTCGTTCATGCTCAGGAATACCGAGCATGGCAACTGTATAGGTTCTTTTGCTGCTCATGCAGTGACTACTCCATTAGTTTGACTTATTTTGCGCCATTCTCCGTTTTCCATTGATTCCTCTCTATCCGATCTAGCTAAGAACTTATTTCTCAGTCCTTACGGATTAACTAGCCGCTTTACCATAGCTCGCCCTATTACCCTACAATCTAGATGCAAAATAAATGCCATTTTTAGATGCACTGATCAGGTTCGTAGTGTTCAGCTCCAGCGTTGCTATGTTTTTATTAAATCGGAATGGAATAGGAAGGGGTAAATGAGTGACTTGTCAGAAATCTGTCGTCCTTGGTCCCATTTGGGTATTAGCGGTCTATTTTAGTCATGCTTGGGTTTTAAATTAAACAAACCTTAGTTAAAGTTTAAAAGCGTTTAATTATTAAATTACCCTAGTTCGGTAAGCAAATTATCTATGATTTGCTCAGCTTGTTTCAAATAAGATGATCCAAATAGGTTTAAATGGTTGAGTACGTGATACAGCTGGTAAAGTTGACGCCGCATGGGGTAGCCGTCGTGTAAAGGATAGGCTGCTTGATAAGCTTTATAAAAGCTAGCTGAAAAGCCACCGAACAACTCGGTCATCGCTAAATCCGTTTCCCGGTCACCATAATAAACCGCAGGATCATAAATAACGGGTTGTTGATCAAAACCACAGCCAACGTTTCCTATCCATAAGTCTCCGTGTAACAATGCGGGTGCTGGGTGGTAACTTTCAAAAAGCCCTGCAAACCGTTTCATCAAATGTTTGCCCTTTCTTTGAAGGTTGCCAGCGTAGCCCTTTGAGGCGGCTAAATCGAGCTGTGGCTTTAGTCGATGCTGGCGCCAAAAGAAGATCCAATCTGTATGGAAAGCATTGACTTGGGGCGTCGTTCCAAGGGTATTGTTGTGGCGCCAACCAAACGTGGAATGAACCGTTTTATGCAGACAGGCCAATTGTTGACCTAAAAGCGCCATGGCGTTTTCATTAACCGGTTGTAGGTCTACATACTCAAGTATTAAATAGGCATGATCGCCTATAGTGCCCCAACAGAGTGGATGAGGTATACGTATCGTATTGCTGGCGGTGAGTTCTAACAGCCCTACCGCCTCTGCCTCAAACATGGCAAGACGATCTGCTTTGTTTAACTTAACAAAATACCGCTGTTCTACACTTTCCAATCGATAAGCGGTGTTAATACAGCCACCTGTTACGCTTTCCTTTGCTTTTACGACAAATGGTTTACCGGTGACGGCGCTAATACGTGCGCCTAATTCTGTCCATGAAAGCATTGTTATCACCGTTAAAAATCGTAATAGTCTGAAACATCTTCTACAGTTGATAGTTTTACCTGCTTTGGCACAAGCACTTCCATGGCTATTGCCAGGTGATCGGAGAAGGTATGCTCCAATACAGAAGCTTTCTCTACCTGTAGCGACGGTGAGACAAGAATATGATCTAACTGACGATTGGGTCGCCAGCTGGGAAAAGTGTGCAAGTCTGCAGTAGGTTCACTTAAATTAGCCGACTGCAGAAGCAAGCCCATTTCGTCACTGTTAGAACAGCAGTTTAGATCTCCCATCATAATAACGTGTCGATATTTGTTGACTAATTTTGCTAAAAAATCAATCTGTCTTAGGCGGCTTCGTTTACCTAAAGCCAAGTGCATAATAAAAATATGTAGATAATTTTTGTCTTGTCCAAACCGAACTTCTAATACGCCGCGTCCTGGAACGCCTGGGAGCTTATGTTCAACAATATGGTTTGGGGAAATTCGCGTAAGAACAGCGTTGCTATGCTGGGAAATGACACCGATACGTCGGTTACTTTGATCATATAAATACTTAAAACCGCCACGTTCTCCTAAGTACTTTACTTGATTAACAAAACCACTGCGTAGACTACCAGTATCGACTTCTTGTAGACCGACAATGTCGTAATCATGCAGCATGTTGCCTATCCCATCAAGATTTTCCATTCTTGACGGGACAGGAACAACATGTTGCCAGCTTCGAGTAACATAATGGGCATACTTGCCGGTAGAAAGTCCGGCCTGGATGTTATAACTTAACAGTCGCAAACGTTGCTGATCCATTCAGCTTGTTTTCCTATGATTAAGACCAAACTATCGTTGATCATTTAACCTTTTGCTTCCTTTTCCACCAGATAATTCACCACTTCAAATAATTTTTTTCCAGAGCCAGCCATACTGGTGTCTGTGACATATTTACCATTTACAACGATGGTGGGTACCGAGCGAAGTCGGTAGCGCTTAACAAGATCCTGGGAGCGTTTTAACCGGGTTTCAACAGCAAATGAATTGTAAGTTTTTCGAAAAGTATCTTTATCCACCCCTTGTTCAGCAAAAAACTCGGCAAGTTGATCTTCATTCATAAGGCGGCGCTTTTCCGCATGAATAGCTTCTAAAAGCGGCTGGTGAATTTTATCTAAAACACCGAGAACTTCCGCCGTATGATAGGCCCGCGCATGGGGCTCCCAACTTCTTCCTAATACCGTTGATAAGCGTGTGAAGGCGACATTCTCAGGTTTATTGGCAACCCATGTTTCGATGGCCGGCTCGAGATTATAACAATGGCCACAACCATACCAAAACGCCTCGACCACCTCCACTTTGTTGTCTGATGAAGTCGGTACCGGTGTGTTTAAGCGCTGATAATGGGTTCCTTCCTGAAACTGAGTTTCCGCGCTGGCTACATTGAGCAATAAACCACTCAATAAATAAACAATTCCATAAAACAAAAAACGCTTTGCTGTCATCATGAATGACTCCTTAAGGCGGCGGCGACTATTGTAAGATGAGTCCATGGTTAAGAAATAGTTGCATAGAGAGTTTTTAGCGACTTAATAATGAATGACTATCTGTGAAAAAGACCTCTTGCATGGAAAAAGGGTGGTATTTTCCACCCTTACGTCTCAGCAAAATTTATGCCTGTTTTTGAGGTTATCAACGTAGCCCTTGGATATACGATGCCACCGCTTGGATTTCCTTATCCGTCATTCGGGAAGCGATATTACGCATCATTTGCCCAGGGTCATTGGCTCGCTGCATGGAACGAAAGGCTTTTAGCTGCGTTTCCGTGTACTGCGCGTGTTGCGCGTGTAAAGACGGAAAACCAGCAGCCGGGTTTCCCCTCCCGGTGGGACCGTGACATCCGGTACAGGCTGGCACCCCCGAGTTAAGGTTGCCGCCTTGAAAGAGTGCTTGCCCAGTTTCCAAGAGATCTGCATCAGCTGTACCGGGGGATGGGCTTTGGTTAGCAAAATATGCTGCTAAATCTTCCATGTCCTGTTCACTTAGAGGTGCTGCCATACCCTTCATAATCGCATTAACCCGCACCACCTCAGGGTTGGGTTCAAGTTGCGCCTTAAAGTTTTGCAGTTGTTTGACTGTGTAAGCCGGGTGTTGCCCCGCCAACTTTGGCCACTCGCCATTGACGCTATTGCCATCGGCGCCATGGCAAGCAGTACAGGCGGCGGCTTTTTGTTGACCAGCGGCTGGATCCCCAGCGGCTGACACCAGACCTGTTAAACCAGTAAGGATGAGCGTCGCGACGACCGCAAACGATTTTTTCATGCTGGAACGACTCCTGTACTATTGTAGTTTTCATAACCTTTGCAGATCATTGTTTGAGTAGACAAACAGGGGATAGTATTTGTTCGGGGAATTAGCAGCAAGCATATGATGGGATAAGATCACGAAGTAAGCAGGCCATTTTTATAGCAGTTTCAGGCTTTACGTTCAACAATTCTAAGTCAAATCTTAAATTCTGGGATGCCATCCCTGGATACGATAAAGTCCTGTGCCGTTTTCTGTCCCGCTCGGTAAGGCTTTTTTTACAAGGAGTTACAGACAATAATTTAGGCCAGGCCAGAAATGTGCCCTAACATCGAAAAAGACGCAGTTTTAAACTGCGTCTTAGTATAAACATGAAGTGATACCACTTTACTTCATCATAAAAAACGATAAAGCCTAAATTATAGATTCATATATTTTATCTAAAGTGCCCTATAAGCCAACCAAAATGTTAACTGTTAATGACGGTCAACGGCTCAGCGTCTTCTGCCGTCTCTTTCTCGTCAGGTTCGTAAGCTAAGTTTGGCCCCAACCAACGCTCCGCTTCGGCCAAAGTCATTCCCTTGCGCTGGGCATAATCCTTAACTTGATCTTGAGTGATTTTTCCAACCCCAAAATAGCGTGCCTCAGGATGCGAGAAATACCAACCCGATACCGCTGCCGTGGGCACCATAGCGTAGCTTTCGGTAAGACTAAGCCCTATCTTTTGCTGTACTCGTAGAAGTTCCCACAAAAGCTGCTTTTCCGTATGGTCGGGGCAAGCGGGGTACCCAGGGGCAGGGCGAATACCCTGATAACGCTCGCCAATCAGTGCTTCGTTGTCTAAATTTTCATGAGGAGCGTAGCCCCAGAACTCTTTGCGGACCCGCTCGTGCATGTGCTCTGCAAAGGCTTCTGCTAAGCGATCAGCTAACGCCTTGAGGAGAATGGCGCTATAATCATCATGGTCTTTTTCAAAGGCCGCCACTCGGCTATCAATCCCTATTCCAGCAGCCACCCCAAAAGCGCCGATATAGTCACCAATACCGCTGTCTTTGGGGGCTATCCAATCCGCTAAACAACGATTCGGTTTGCCGGGGGGAAGACGGGTCTGTTGGCGCAAATGGTGCAGTGTGGTGAGTATCTGGGTACGGCTTTCATCGGTATACACTTCAATATCGTCATCGCCCACCCGATTAGCCGGAAAAAAGCCTATCACTGCCCGCGCCGTAAGCCACTTCTCGCGCACCAAGCAATCCAGCATGAGTTGGGCATCTTGGTAGAGCTGTTGCGCTTGTTGACCCACTATAGGGTCATCCAGCAATTTGGGAAAACGACCGTGTAATTCCCAGGCTTGGAAGAAAGGAGTCCAGTCGATGCGTTTTACCAGTTCTTCAAGGGGGTAATCAGTAAAGGTTTTGCTGCCTACGAAGGTAGGTTGTGTCGGTATATGTTGGCCCCAATCTAGGTTGAGTTTATTTTTTCGCGCCGCCGTCAGGGAAAGGGCTTCGCTCTTGGCCCGGCGACCTTTATGCTGCTCGCGCTTCTTGTCATAATCCGCCTTTATTTGAGCCACATACGTATCCCGTTGGGTCGCGCTCACCAGGTTTTGCGCCACACCGACAGCACGGGAGGCGTCTTTTACATAGATCACGGCATGTTGGTATTGGGGGCTAATTTTTACAGCCGTATGGATTACAGAAGTGGTAGCGCCGCCAATCAACAACGGAAAAGTAAGATGCTGACGTTGCATTTCTTTAGCGACATGTACCATTTCGTCTAAAGAGGGGGTAATCAAACCGGATAAACCAATAATCTCAGCACCCTCTTGGCGGGCTATATCTAAGATTTTTTGCGCGGGCACCATGACGCCCAAGTCAATAACTTCAAAATTGTTGCATTGTAAAACGACGCCAACGATATTTTTACCAATGTCATGCACATCACCTTTCACTGTGGCCAAGACAATCTTACCGTTGGAGCTGCGGGTACTGGTTCCGTCTTTTTCTTTTTCAATATGGGGGATTAGATAGGCCACGGCTTTTTTCATCACGCGGGCCGATTTTACCACCTGGGGCAAAAACATTTTGCCAGCGCCAAAGAGGTCTCCCACCACATTCATACCGTCCATCAACGGACCTTCGATGACCTGTAAAGATTTTTCAGCCTGTTGGCGAGCCTCTTCGGTATCCGCTTCGACATATTCGTCGATGCCCTTGACCAGGGCATGTTCCAAACGTTTGGTCACGGGCCATTCTCGCCAACTTAAATCTTCCCGTTGTATCGCCGCACCACCGCCTTCATTCTTATAACGCTCAGCAATCTCTAATAAACGTTCTGTGGCGTCTGGCCGACGGTTGAGGATAACATCCTCAACCCGCTCCCGCAGGGGTGCGGCAATGTCTTCATAGATGGCAAGCTGACCAGCATTGACAATACCCATATCCATACCGGCCTTGATGGCATAGTAGAGAAACACCGAATGCATAGCTTCCCGAACCCGATCATTGCCACGGAACGAGAAAGACACGTTGGAAACACCACCAGAGATCTTGGCATAGGGCAGATTTTGCTTGATTTCTTTAACCGCCTCGATAAAGTCCACCGAATAATTATTATGTTCTTCAATGCCTGTGGCGACGGCAAAAATATTGGGATCAAAAATAATGTCTTCTGGGGGAAAGTCGAGCTGTTCGGTCAAAATATGGTAGCAGCGAGTACAGATCTCCACTTTCCGTTGCTGTGTATCTGCCTGACCTTGTTCATCAAAGGCCATCACGATAACCGCCGCCCCGTAACGGCGAACCAGCCTAGCCTGGGAAATAAACGCGGCTTCTCCCTCTTTAAGGCTAATGGAATTTACGATGGGTTTGCCCTGAACACACTTTAGCCCGGCTTCGATAACAGACCACTTAGAGGAATCGATGACAACAGGCACTCGTGCAATATCCGGTTCCGCCGCTATCAGATTTAAAAAGGTGACCATCGCCTCTTCGGAGTCCAACATGCCTTCGTCCATGTTGATATCAATCAATTGCGCGCCGTTTTGCACCTGGCTGCGGGCAACATCTAGAGCGGTGTCATAGTCGCCTTGTTTAATTAATTTGCGAAATTTGGCCGATCCGGTGACGTTAGTGCGTTCTCCTATATTCACAAATAACGAGTTAGGTCCTATCGTGCAGGGTTCCAGACCAGCAAGTCGGCATTGTTGGGATAATGTGGAAATCTCTCGTGGCGCAAGCGAGCGTACCGCCTCGGCGATCGCCTGAATATGCTCTGGTGTGGTTCCGCAGCAGCCGCCGACGATATTCACCAAACCACTGGCGGCAAACTCTTGCACGATAACCGCCATGGCTTCGGGATCTTGGTCGTATTCGCCAAATTCGTTAGGCAGACCGGCGTTGGGATAGGCGGAGACGTAAGTATCAGCG
>CAZGON010000195.1:0-7833 GCA_964527085.1 uncultured Candidatus Competibacteraceae bacterium | reverse complement strand
CACCACCGTTGGCACCCTCCGGCGATGTAGAAGGGGGCTAGAGCGGGAATTGCTGCTGATACCGGTTTCAGGATGGGTGGGTATTTCCAACGCCTGCATACCTAGACCTTCAATGGCTTGGAGGGTGCCATAAAAACTGGGGGATTCGATGGCAATGGTGGCGCCGGACCCCACCACCGCCCGCAGACACAAAACCAGCGCCTCCTGACAGCCGTTGGTAATAACGATCTCGTCGGGGGCTAGCGTGTAACCCGCATCCACGGCCCGCCGGGCTATTTGCATTCTCAGACCCGGATGACCGGGCGGCACCGTATAGCTGGCGGCGCCTTCTACTAAGGCCCGGGCGGTGCTGGACAATTGTCGGTGGAGCTGACGGATGGCGGGGAACTCGGTACTCGGCAAGGCAGTGCCAAACTGCACAATACCCGGCTTATCGTTGGCCTGCACCACCTCCATGGCGAGTTCAGAAACCGAAACCTGGGTCGGTGACAACGCCGGGTTCGACATTTCCGGCGTCGGCGGTGCTTGTAGCGGCTGGCGCAGAAAATAACCAGACTGAGGTTTTGGCTCGATCAGTCGCCGATCCTGCAACAGTCCATAAGCCTGCAATACGGTAGAAACACTCACCCGCATCTGGGCGCTCAAACGACGTACCGAGGGCAATCTGTCTCCTGGCCGATAGATACCCTGATTGACTTGTTGCAGGATGCGGTCGGCCACCTGCTCGTAAAGTTTCTCTTGCATAAGCTGTTTACTTTAAGCAATACAGTTTGCCCTAGAAAACAGGTTAACAGTGCTGCTTTCTGAATAACTGTTATGGCTAAAAAATCAGTTTATTGAATCTGTACTGGTCTCAGTATGGCGGGTAAAGTCACCCTATGCAATATGTTAAAGGTGAAACCCCATGCTGACGGAGGACAAGGGTTACGCCCAACTGGGAAACCAGGAATATCGCGGCTGGCTTTACGGGTTTATTGGGATGCTGGGCTTTAGTCTGACCCTGCCGGCCACCCGCCTGGCTGTCATCCATATCGATCCCGAGCTGGTTGGCTTCGGTCGTGCCCTAGCGGCGGCACTCCCCGCCGCATTGCTACTGTGGGTGCGCGGCGTTCCCTGGCCGACCCGGCGTCAATGGCGAGTCCTGTCCCTAGTAACCTTAGGGGTTGTTTTCGGTTTTCCCTTACTCACCGCTTACGGTATGCGTGATCTGCCCGCCTCCCATGGGGCTGTTGTCATTGCGCTACTACCCTTGGCGACTACAGTTGCCGCTATGGCGCGGGCTCAGGAGCGACCCTCTGGCGGGTTTTGGATTACAACCGTGTTGGGCAGTGGAGTGGTACTGGGGTTTGCCATTTTTCAAGGCGCAGGCCACCCTACAGGGGGGTGATCTTGCGTTGTTTGGAGCCATTGTTCTGGCGGCCCTCGGCTATGCCGAAGGTGGACGCTTAGCTCGGGAGTTGGGCGGTTGGCAAGTGATCAGCTGGGCTCTGGTGCTAGGTGCCCCCATTGCTGTGTTGCCAGCGATTATCCTTAGCACAAAACACAATTTGGATGTGCCACTTTCAGCTTGGCTTGGGTTTGCTTATGTGACATTGATAAGCCAATTGTTGGCTTTTTTTGCCTGGTATCAGGGACTAGCCCTAGGCGGTATCGCCAAAGTAGGTCAGCTACAGCTACTCATGCCGTTCTTTGCGCTACTCGGTGCTCACTTTATGCTACAGGAAGCTATACCTGGATATTTTATAGTCTTTGCTGTAGCAATCATTTTTATGGTTGCGGTAAACCGCCGTATGCCTGTCACCCGGTCTTTGTCCTAATTCCTGACCTTATGAGCAAAGGAGACAATTCCATGACCACTCCCTTGTGGCAAATCGATGCCTTTTGTTCCGAACCCTTTTCTGGCAATCCAGCGGCCGTTTGTATGCTGGATAAACCTCGCGAAGATTCATGGCTGCAAGCCGTTGCGGCAGAAATGAACCTCTCAGAAACGGCTTTTTTGCAAAAGCGCTCGAACGATGACGCCAATACCTATGATCTACGTTGGTTTACCCCGGTTGCCGAAGTAGACCTATGCGGTCACGCCACCTTGGCAAGCGCCCATGCGCTTTGGGAACAAAACGATTCCGATATCCAAAACACACTACGTTTTTATACTAAGAGTGGCTGGTTAACAGCTACTCGACAACCTCAAGGCATCACATTGGATTTTCCTGCTAATCCTGTGCAACTGATAACAGCGCCCCAAGAACTGGCCAAGGTCCTGGGTGCAGGGATCCGTTCGGTGAGTGAAAATACCCTTGACTATCTCATCGAATTGGATTCTGCCGATACCGTGCGCGCCTTAAAACCTGATTTTCAGCGTCTTCGCAGCTTGAGGAAACGGGGTTTTATCGTAACGGCTGCTGGCGATTCGGCAGAATTTGATTTCGTGTCTCGTTTTTTTGCCCCGGCTATCGGCATCGATGAAGATCCAGTGACAGGGGCGGCCCATTGCGCTCTGGGACCTTTTTGGCGCGAACGTCTGGGCAAAAACGAGTTAATGGC
Source organism: uncultured Candidatus Competibacteraceae bacterium (assembly GCA_964527085.1). Taxonomy (GTDB): domain Bacteria; phylum Pseudomonadota; class Gammaproteobacteria; order Competibacterales; family Competibacteraceae; genus CAYRGG01. The sequence continues at coordinate 5,289 of CAZGON010000195.1, read as the reverse complement.
CTATCAAGCCTCGAAGCGAGGCGGTGAACTTAAAGTGAGGGTGGAGGACGAGCGGGTATTGTTGACAGGTCAAGCAGTGACGATATTCAAAGGAGTGCTTTATGTCTAAAGCGGTTTGCTGGATGAACGGTAACCTAGTGTCAGCGGATGCTGCTAAAGTTTCGGTATTCGACCATGGCCTGCTTTACGGGGACGGGGTATTCGAAGGCATCCGCTTTTACAACGGCAGAGCGTTCCGGCTTCAGCCTCATCTGCGCCGGCTGCAGGATTCGGCGTCAGCTATTAAGCTCACCCTTCCCTATTCGGAAGAAGCGCTTTCTGATGCCATTACTACTGTTATCGCTGCCTATGATGAACCCAACGGTTATCTGCGATTGCTGGTAACTCGTGGCGAAGGTTCGCTGGGTTTAGATCCGGCTTCCTGTAGCCGACCGAATATGATCATTATTGCTAACCCCATTACCCTAGTCAGCCAGCGCCAACAGCGGGAAGGAATCCGCACCATTATCGCCAGCACACGGCGTCTTTCTGGCGACGGTCTTGACCCACGGATCAAAAGCCTCAACTATCTCAACCCTATTTTGGCGCGGATTGAGGCGAATCAGGCTGGTGTCCAAGAGGCAATTCTTTTGAACCGTTCTGGCTATGTGACCGAAGGCACCGCAGATAACATATTCATCGTGCGGGACGATATCTTACGCACCCCAAGATCCAGCGATGGGACTCTGGAGGGTATTACCCGCCATGTGATACTGGAGTTAGCCCAACAATTGGGAATCTTCTATCAGGAAACCCAGCTAACCGCCTATGATCTGTATACCGCCGACGAATGTTTTCTCACCGGCACCGGTGCCGAGATGATACCGGTAAGGGAGATCGATGGCAGACTGGTTCGGAGCTGCCCAGGACCTATTTACCAACAGCTAGAAACGCAGTTTCGCCAGTTAATCGAGCGGGAAACTGATCAATGATGTTATTGTAAATTTTAATGCCAATCTAGACGCTATACCTTATAGTCGTCTGTGATGCAGGACAGTTGATACATCTTGATAAACTTAATTGCCTTAGTTTATTAGCTGATTTTAGTCGAATTTTCGTACCATAAGCCCTATGGCAAGAAGTTTTGAGGCATCTATAAGAAATGCCAGCGGCAAGAAAGCCGCCAGCAAGTTTAGAGGAATTTCTTTATAATATTGTTCAGCATAAAGATAAAATTATTACCTCAACGCTGGTTTAAGCTCACCGTCAATGTCTTCAAAATGTGTGCCAAGCCAACGATAAGTACCACCCGCCAGTAAAGCGCCAGCGATGGGCGCTACCCAAAAAAGCCAGAGCTGCTGAATAGCCCAACCGCCGACAAACAGGGCTGGACCCGTGCTGCGCGCTGGGTTTACCGAGGTATTGGTAACGGGAATGCTGACAAGATGGATGAGCACCAAGGCCATACCGATAGCGAGACCGGCAAAACCGACCGGGGCGCGTTTGTCGGTGGCGCCCATAATGATGAGCAGAAACACATACGTCAGCACAATCTCGATGAGCAAGGCAGCCGTCATGGAATAATACCATTTAGAACTTAGTTTGCATGTGATTTGTTTCGGAAATTTTCTAGCCAAACGCCACCCTAAGCATGCAAACTTTTATCGATTTGGTATAACCGCCCGGAGAATGCTCACCAAAACCATTGGCGGCGAATCCACTACCCACTACATCAAAACCGGGTTTGCCGGTAGCAATCAAATAAAGAATAAAAGCGCCTAAAATCCCGCCTAGTACCTGAGCGATGATATACGGTAATAACTCATGGGCTGGAAGTCGACCCCCGGCCCATAAGCCAAACGAAACCGCGGGATTAATGTGGCAACCTGAAATAGGACCAATGGTATAGACCATGGTCAACAAGGTTAATCCAAAGGCAAATGAAACACCTGTAAAGCCAATACCCAAATGAATATTGTCAGGAACTCCTGTCGGATCTTCCCCCCAAAAGATGACTCGAATTCATCGCTAAAGCCTGTCCTATAGCGGGTTCTGAGGGTTTTTAGCTTTCAATATGTAGCCATATAATTTATTCCATAAATAGTAAAATTCTATTTGCTTAGCTATTTATATTTGATATGATAGTACCCATGTATATAGACCTCGTCCCCAACCGCAACTCACCCCCCGCCGTGCTCCTGCGCGAGTCCTATCGGCAAGACGGTAAGGTCAAAAAACGCACCTTGGCCAACCTCAGCAAACTTCCCCAAGAACTCATTGCGCGCCTTCGCCTGGCCTTGACAGGTCCCGTAGCCAGCCTCACCGACGCTGTGTCCGGGCCCATTTTCGGTGTGCTGTTTGTGCTCAACGCCGTCGCTCGCTCGTGTGGGTTGCCGCGGGCCTTGGGCTCCTCACGCATGGCCACCCTGACGCTGTTTTTAGTCCTGGCGCGCCTGGCTCACCAGGGTTCGCGCTTGTCAGCCGTGCGCTGGGCCAGTGATCATGCCGTTAAAGCTGTCTTGGGGTTGAACCACTTCGATGAGGACGATCTCTACGCCGCGCTGGATTGGGTCGCCTCACAGCAGGGGCGTATCGAGCAGCACCTCTATCAGGACTATGTTAGACGCGTCGGTCAAACGCCCACCTTGGTGCTCTACGATGTCACCTTCTCGTACTTGGAAGGCGAGCAAAACGCCTTGGGGGCGTTCGGTTATAATCGCGACGGCAAAAAGGGCAAGCAGCAAATTGTCATCGGCTTGTTGACCGCCAAAGACGGCGAACCTCTGAGCATTGAGGTCTTTCACGGCAACACCACTGATCCCGAGACCTTTGGCGCCCAGGTCGATAAACTCACCCAACGCTTCGGGATCCACGAGGTGGTCATGGTGGGGGATCGGGGCATGATCAAGGCCACGGGCAAAGCCGCGCTACCGGCGCGGTTTCGCTACATCACGGCACTCACCGACCCGCAGGTGCGCAAACTCATCAAACACGACGTCCTCCAGGCGGATTTATTCCATGAACAGGTCGCCGAAGTCGCCTATCAGGGCAAGCGCCTGATCCTGCGCCGAGATCCAGCCACGTACCGCAAAGAACACCATCGCCGCGAGGACAAGCTCCAGCGCTTGTGCGCACTCATCGATCAGCGCAATGCCTTTGTCGCGGGCTCCTCCCGGGCCAAGCCCGAGGCGGGCTTGCGCAAGCTGCAACACTGGGCGCGCCAGCATAAGTTGTCTGCCTTTGTCGAATTAACCCTCCAGGAGCGCACGCTCGCGCTGCACGTTAACACCCAGGCCAAGCGCGATGCGGCCCTCCTCGACGGGTGCTATTGTATTGAAAGTGACGTACCCTTATCCCAGCTCAGTCAACAAGAGGTGCATGATCGGTATAAAGACTTGCAGCACATGGAGCGGAATTTCCGACGCTTAAAAAGCGTTTTCTTGGAGGTCAGACCGATTTATGTGCGCACGGCCCAACGCACACGCGGCCATGTCTTCATCGCCATGCTCAGTCTCAAAGTCCTTCGCTTACTGGAACAACGCCTGCGTGAGGTGTTTGGCACCACGCAGGAAAACCCCGCTGCTGAAACCGTCCAGAGCGCCTTGCTCGCCCTATCGCGATTATGTCTCCAACGCTACCGTGTCGACGATCACGACCTCGTCGCGCTGCCCCGTCCCGATCCGCGACAAGAGAAAATCCTCGCCGCACTCAACGTCAAACTTACCCCCCCTAGCCCGACTCTGATGTAGCCAGGCAAAATACGTTCGTATCCCCTATAATGCGTTTTATTTCATATCTTTAGACTAGCTGCCTGACAGCTCAAGGAGGGAAGATCCGCCTGTGGTAAATGCAGCTGCCAACACAGCACTTCCACAACCACCAAAAACCAGCCATCCAGTTCCAATAAACTCGGCTACTAATTTTTTAATCAAAGGCATTCCTGCTTCCATCCTGGTTTATGTTAAATAGCCCAGTGACATAATCATACTTTTGCTAAAAGGATTTATAAAGAGCGGCGGTATAATACGTCAGAACAAAGTTTCCTCCGTATTACTGGCCATAAAACACAATCGCCCTCGGTCGGCATTATGCTAGTTTTTGTTTATTTAAACCATGTTGCGGTATTGTTAGGGTTGCAGAAGCAGTTGTTAGCTTGTTCTTGAAAATATGAGTCATCGTTAAAATCTTCTTCTTATTACCGTTGTCAGCAACGCAAATTGCTTGGCGCCCAATAGACTCTACGAGATGAATGAAAGATTGCGACACTCAGGCGTCTCTATTAGCAAATAGCGACTTCTGTCGCAGGGTTTTTTGAAGGGATTGAAGAACTGAGCACAAACTGCTTGCATCAATTCACTCAAATTTCCTTGGCTTAGCTGATTTCTACTCTAAAAGCTTAGGCATCTCCAACTGGCATATGTTATGCGTGACTCAAGTTAAAACCTTCCTTTCTGTTGAAGGAGTAGGCTACTTCCTTTCTGTTGAAGGAGTAGGCTATATGAATGCCGTATTACGCTTTACATTTATAGCAACCATCTTTTCTGTAGTCCTTCTCAGCGCCTCCCTAAGCGGCGGTTGTCTTAATCCTAAAACTCAATCGCCTGATCAAGCGCAGTCCACTTCACCTTTTCAATCCACCGAAAAAACTCGTCAACAGCCGCCTAGCGATGATGACGCCACTATCCTGCTGCGCCAAGCGAGAGCTATTTTTGGCAAGCTACCGGAGGCTATGCCGGGTAGCGCTGCGGATACGTCTGAGATGATTGCCCTAGGACAAAAGCTTTATTTTGAAAAAGGGATGTCTGTTAATAAAACCCAATCCTGTAATGACTGCCATAACATTGGAGCTAATGAGGCGGCTGTCGATAACCGCACCACGTCGCCGGGCGCATTGAATAAATTTGGGCCACGCAATTCGCCGACCGTGTTTAACGCTGGACTTCAGATTTCTCAATTCTGGGATGGACGCGCAGCGACCTTAGAAGAGCAGGCCAAAGGACCACCCCTTAACCCCATCGAAATGGGTATGGAAAGTCCCGAAGCGGTGGTCAAGCGAGTTCAACGATTGGATTCCTATGACTATCAAAGCCTGTTTCAAGAAGTTTTTCCCGACCAATCGGAACCCTTGACCTTTGATAATATTGCTGAAGCCATCGCCGCCTTTGAACGCACCTTTATCTCTAAAAGCCGCTTTGACCAATTCATCGACGGTGATCAAAGTGCGCTGACGGCGGGTGAAAAGGAAGGTCTCGCGTTATCTATAGCATTTGAAGAGGCACTTAAGACATAATAGGGCATAGTGAAAACGCA
>CAZGON010000194.1:907-7852 GCA_964527085.1 uncultured Candidatus Competibacteraceae bacterium | reverse complement strand
CAGATAGCGTAACGAGAAATCCCGATAGTGTTGCGGGGTAAGCACTCCGCCCCAGGTGTCAAAGATCATAATAACCTGTGCGCCAGCGGCCACTTGGGCATTTAAATAGGCGATGACGCTCCGCGCCACCACATCCAGTAGGCGGTGCAACTCTTCGGGTTGTTCAAATAACAATCCTTTGACGTGGGCAAACTCTTTACTTGAACTCCCCTCTACCATATAGGTCGCCAATGTCCACGGACTCCCCGCAAAACCAATCAAAGGTACGCTGCCAGCCAGCTCACGGCGGATAAGACGCACCGCATCCAATACATAGCCTAATGCTATTTCAGGGTCTGGAACGGCAAGTTTTGCTATGTCTGTTGATGAGCGTACTGGACGCTCAAAAACAGGACCTTCGCCTTCGATAAAGGTAAGCCCTAAACCCATGGCGTCGGGCACCACTAAAATATCGGAAAATAGGATAGCTGCATCCAGGGAAAAGCGGGCCAAGGGTTGCAGAGTGACTTCACAGGCCAATTCAGGGGTTTGACAGAGGGTCATAAAGCTACCGGCGCGGGCGCGCGTAGCGCGGTATTCAGGCAGATAGCGGCCTGCTTGGCGCATGATCCAAACCGGCGTTGCATCCACCGGTTGGCGTAGTAAAGCTCTCAGTAAACGTTGGTTTTTAAGCGCTGTCAAAAAATTAGCCTATTAACACGTTAGTCTTATTTAAATTTAAAGATAACTATTCACTTTCACGTCATTCTCGCCATGGACTGGCGAGAATCCAGTGCCATGGACGGCAAGCACCAGTAAACCATGCCACCCTCCATGGCAACTGGATTCCAGCAATCCCTGCTGGAATGACGGGTGAGCAGTTACATTTAAACTTCTAAATAATCCAAAATGCCTTCGCCGGCTTCGCGGCCTTCGAAGACCGCGGTGACCACCAAATCAGAGCCCCGCACCATATCGCCCCCGGCGAATACTTTGGGATTGGTGGTCTGATATTTAAAGGTTCCTGTGGGCACTGCTTTAACGCGACCCCGTTCGTCGATGTCAATACCAAAATCATAGAACCAGGCAGAGGGGCTAGGCCGGAAGCCAAAGGCAATGATGACGCGATCCGCGGGAATTACCTCTTCCGAGCCGGGCACCACTTCAGGAATCCGCCGACCTCGGCTATCCGGTGGTCCTAATCGAGTGCTACACACCTTGACGCCCTGTACTTTATTTTGGCCAATGATCTCAATGGGCTGACGATTCCATAGAAACTCTACACCTTCTTCCTTTGCGTTGGCCACCTCCCGTTTGGAACCCGGCATATTCGCCTCATCACGCCGGTAGATACAGGTGACGCTGGCGGCGCCCTGACGGATAGTGGTGCGATTGCAGTCCATAGCAGTGTCGCCGCCGCCTAGCACAACCACCCGTTGGTCCTGCATATCGATAAATTGGCTAGCATCCTGTTCAATGTCTAGGACGCGGTTGACATTGGCGATAAGAAAGGGCAACGCATCGTAAACACCTGCTAACTCTTCACCGGGAAAACCGCCTTTCATAGAGGTATAAGTACCCATACCGAGGAATACCGCGTCGTATTCATCCACCAGTTGTTGGAAGGAAATATCCTGGCCTACATCGGTATTGAGTACAAATTCCACGCCCATGTCTTCCATGATTTCCCGGCGTGTTTCCAGGATCTCTTTCTCCAGTTTAAAGGGGGGAATTCCAAACGTTAATAGGCCACCGATTTGGCAATAGCGATCAAAAACCACCGCCTTAACGCCGTTGCGCACTAATATATCGGCACATCCTAAACCCGCCGGTCCTGCCCCTATGATGGCAACCCGCTTATCAGTAGGGACCACGTTAGACATATCGGGACGCCAGCCCTGTTTGAGGGCCTCATCGGTGATGTATTTCTCGATAGAACCGATGGTGACGGCGCCAAAGCCATCATTAAGGGTGCAGGCACCCTCACAGAGACGGTCTTGGGGACAGACGCGACCGCACACTTCGGGTAACGAATTGGTACGGTGAGACAACTCCGCTGCTTCGAATAGGTTGCCTTCGTCGATGAGTTGCAACCAGTTGGGAATATAATTGTGCACCGGGCATTTCCATTCGCAGTAGGGATTGCCGCAGTGCAGACAACGACCGGCTTGGGTAGCCGCGGTTTTATGATCGTAATGACCGTAGATCTCATTAAAAGTATTTACCCGGGTATGGGCGGTTTCTTTGCTTGGATCTTGCCGAGGTGTATCGACAAAAAGCATTGGTTTAGCTTTCGACATGGAATATTACCACTGTTGTAACTTATCGGAGCTGGCGAGAGGCCAAGTGTTAGGCGGCTTTACGCAGCGTATCCAGCAGGCTTTCAAGTTCTGTCGCCTTGGGTTTTATAAGCCAGAATTTACTGGCGTAGTAACGAAAATCCGCCAAGATGGTTCGCCCCCGTAAGCTATTTGTTTCTGTTACAAATTCCTCGATGGCTGCCTGCAAATAATCCCGTTGTGGCTCCATATTTTCGGTGACAATCCGGTGAATATCGATCAGTTCGCGGTTATAGCGATCGGGGAAAATATTGCTTTCATCCAATACAAAGGCAAAGCCACCGGTCATGCCAGCGCCAAAGTTGAGGCCGGTTTCACCCAATACCACCACCACACCGCCCGTCATATATTCGCAACCGTGGTCGCCAACCCCCTCAACAATGGTATAAGCGCCTGAATTGCGCACTGCGAAGCGTTCGCCCGCGCCGCCTGCAGCGAGCAGTTTACCGCCAGTGGCGCCATACAAACAGGTGTTGCCGATAATGGGTGCTTCATGGCTGGCATACTGACTATCAGGCGACGGATAAATAACCAGCTTACCCCCCGCCATGCCTTTCCCCACATAGTCGTTGGCGTCTCCCTCCAGATACATATGCAGTCCACCGGCGTTCCATACACCAAAACTTTGCCCTGCCGTGCCCTGTAGGTGTAGGGTAATAGGGTGATCAGCCATACCATCGTTGCCATGGCGGCGAGCGATTTCTCCAGACAGACGGGCGCCAATGGAGCGGTTTACATTTTGCACCTGATAATTAAACGTGCCGCCCTGTTTACTAATAATAGCTGGCAACGTATCGGCCACCATCCGTTCCGCCAATTCCCCTCTGTCAAAGGGCTGGTTATGGGGTGCGATACAGTATTGCGGTCTATCAGCCGCCAAACCGGCATCGGAGAGCAACGGTGCTAGGTCCAGTTGCGCCTGTTTTGGGGTGTTGCCTGGCAAGATTTCTAAAAGATCGGTGCGTCCAATCAAATCGGCGAAGCGGCTGATGCCAAGGCTTGCCATGATTTCCCGCACTTCTTGGGCAACAAACCGGAAGTAATTCATAACCTTTTCGGCGTCACCCTTAAAATGCTGCATCCGCAGTACTTTATTTTGGGTCGCTACGCCGGTGGCGCAATTGTTAAGATGACAAATACGCAAATATTTACAACCCATAGCAATCATAGGCCCGGTCCCAAAACCAAAACTTTCGGCTCCTAAGATGGCTGCTTTAACCACATCCAGTCCGGTTTTAAGACCGCCGTCGGTTTGTAGACGCACCTTATCCCGCAGATTATTAAATCGTAAAATCTGATGGGTTTCGCTAAGGCCCAGTTCCCAGGGGGAGCCGGCGTATTTAACGCTGGTCAATGGAGAGGCGCCGGTACCGCCGTCATAACCAGATATGGTAATCAGATCCGCATAGGCTTTGGCAACGCCGGCGGCAATGGTGCCCACGCCGGGTTCTGCTACCAGTTTGACGGACACCAACGCTTGAGGATTAACCTGCTTTAGATCAAAAATCAGTTGCGCCAGATCTTCGATGGAATAAATATCGTGGTGGGGTGGGGGTGAAATCAGTGCAACACCGGGCCGTGAGAAACGCAGACGGGCAATCAACGCGTCCACCTTATGACCGGGCAACTGGCCACCCTCACCGGGTTTAGCGCCCTGGGCAATTTTGATCTGCAATACTTCGGCATTCACCAAATAATGGGGGGTAACCCCAAAGCGGCCCGAGGCTACCTGCTTGATTTTTGACATGCGCAAGGTCCCATAACGGGCTGGGTCTTCGCCGCCTTCGCCGGAGTTGGAGCGTCCCCCCAACTGGTTCATGGCCATCGCCAAGGACTCATGGGCCTCCGGCGACAGGGCGCCCAATGACATACCCGCCGAGTCGAAGCGGGGCAAAATAGTCTCCATGGGCTCCACATCTTCCAGGGCAATAGGTGTTTTATCGCTGCATCGTAGTTGCAACAGATCCCGTAGGGTGGCGACAGGGCGTTCATTAACCAATTTGGCGAATTTTATATAATCGCTATAGTCACCACTGCGCACCGCTTCCTGCAGTGTCATCACCACATCCGGGTTATAGGCATGGTATTCGCCCCCGTGGATATATTTAAGCAAGCCACCCTGATCGATGGCTTTACGAGGTCGCCAGGCGTCCCGCGCGAGTCTATTTTGATCGCTTTGTAAATCCACAAAACGGCTGCCTTGGATGCGCGAGGTGGTGCCTTTAAAGCATAGCTCCACCACCTCATCATGGAGGCCAACAATCTCAAAAAGCTGAGCGCCACGGTAACTATTGATGGTGGAAATACCCATCTTGGAAATGATTTTAAACAGTCCTTTGTTGATCGCCTTACGGTAACTTTCCGTCAACTTAGCGGTGTCTTGCTCGGGGATCTCGCGGCTCTGCACCATGTCTTGCAAGCTTTCGTAAGCCAAATAGGGATAAATCAAGGTGGCGCCATAACCCAGCAAGACGGCGAAGTGATGAGGATCCCGGGCGGTAGCCGTTTCCACCACCAAATTCACGTCACAACGTAACCCTTCGTCGGTGAGACGGTGATGCACAGCACCTACCGCCAACAGGGCATGGACCGGCAGTGTATCCTGGGCAATATTGCGATCCGATAACACTAACAAGACCTTGCCCGCCCGCGCTGCGGCGACGGCTTCATCGCAGAGGCGCTGGACTGCCTGTTGCAATCCTTCTGCGGGGGCGTAGTTTAGTTCCAGGTGATGGCAGGGGTAGCGCACCGGATCGAAGGTCAACAATGCTGTAAACCGATGCTCTGTTAAAACGGGGGAGGTAGCCACCAGACGGGGAGCAAATTCCTCCCGTTCTTCAAACATATTGGCTTCAGCGCCCAGACACACTTCCAAGGACATCACGATGGCTTCCCGCAAGGGGTCGATGGGCGGGTTGGTGACTTGGGCAAATTGTTGCCGGAAATAGTCATACAGCGAACGGGGTCGCTCAGACAACACTGCGAAAGGGGTATCATCACCCATGGAGCCGACAGCTTCTTGGCCTGCTTCCGCCAAAATCCGCAACACCTGATCGCGTTCCTCGAAGGTCACTTGAAACAGTTTTTCGTAACTGGCTAGGGTGTCCGGGGCCATGGCTTGACTGGTAAGCACATCGTGCTCAAAACCACCTACTTTTTTGACCAACGAACGCAACCGATAGGTGTGTTTACTCAACCAGCGCCGATAGGGATGACGGTTTTTGAGATCATTATCGATATCGGTAGGTGTCAGTAATTTACCGGTTTGCGTATCCACCGCCAGCATTTCCCCGGGTTTTAAGCGGCCTTTGGTAACCACCTCTTGCGGGTTATAATCGTAAACCCCGATCTCCGAGGCGATGGTGATGTGCCGATCCCGGGTAATCACATAGCGGGCTGGGCGCAACCCATTACGATCTAGCACACAGGCTGCATAACGGCCATCGGTGAGGACAATACCGGCGGGTCCATCCCAAGACTCTAAATGCATAGAATTATATTCGTAAAAAGCCCGCAGATCCGGGTCCATGTTTTCCACGTTTTGCCAAGCTGGCGGAATCAGCAAGCGCATGGCGCGGAAAATATCCATACCGCCGATCAGTAACACTTCCAACATGTTATCCAGGCTACTGGAATCGGAGCCGACGGTGTTTACCAGAGGACGCATATCGTCCATATTAGGAATCAACGGCGTCGCAAAGGTATGGCTACGGGCTCTGGTCCAGTTGCGATTGCCCTGAATGGTGTTGATTTCTCCATTATGGGCTAAGTAGCGAAAAGGTTGCGCAAGCCACCACTGGGGCAGGGTATTAGTAGAGAAGCGTTGATGAAACACACAAACGGATGTTTCCAACTCCTTGTCATCCAGATCCGGATAAAACACTGGTAAATTAGCCGGCATTACCAGGCCCTTGTAGGAAATAACCTGAACCGAGAGGCTCGATACGTAAAAAACCGGATCATTAGCCTGCAAGTATTTTTCGCTCCGGCGGCGGGCGATACAAAGATGGCGCTCCAGGGTTGCCTCATCCATAGCCCCGGTTGCGTTGACAAAAACCTGTTCTATGCACGGTAAACTCGCCCGGGATTCATCGCCACAGGCGTCGGGATTGACCGGCACGGTTCGCCAGCCTGCTACTTGTAAACCTGCCTGTTCCAATTCCCTAGCAACAACCGCCCGGGCCGTTTGGGCGAGGGCAGAATCAGTGTTGAGAAATACCATACCCACTCCATAGGTGTCGGCAAGGGATATTCCGGCGTCGCTGGCGACACGGCGCAGAAAAGCGTCGGGCTTCTTCATGAGAAGACCACAACCATCGCCGGATTTGCCATCAGCAGCAACGGCGCCGCGATGGGTAAGACGAGCTAACGCATTGATGGAGGTCTTTAACAACCAATGACTGGCCTGATTATCCATTTGGGCCATCAGCCCAAAACCGCAATTATCTTTTTCGAATTCGGGCCGATAAAGACCTTGTGAATATGTCATAGGTATTGATCACTCTGCCAATTGATAAAGACCATCCTGGCGTGTCGCTGGGTATACTTATCCTTGAAAATGTGTCGATCGAGATTTAACAAACGCGGGAGTATGGAGTCACTACAATAGCAACAGTTCCCGAGGAAA
>CAZGON010000194.1:0-897 GCA_964527085.1 uncultured Candidatus Competibacteraceae bacterium | reverse complement strand
CGTAAACATTTCTCTGGGAGCTTGACTACGGCCTTCCGGGCCCCGCGGACATCTCTTTCACAAGCTACGCAAGTCCTTTTTGCGTAAGTCCTCTGTTTCTATCTCTGCTTAAAAATCGGCAGATCAGTATATCCCTCTAAAAGGACACGATCAAACACAAGTTATTCTAATTTTCTCTTAATTTTTTTAAGGTTATTAAGGGCTTGGCGATACTGATTCAAGCACGGCAATCATCTAAGGCCGTTTGCAGTAATTGCTTGTCTACCCCATCGACGATTGTCCCAACACCAAGAGCTTTCAGGAGGATAAGCCGCAACTGGCCATCTTGAACCTTTTTATCCACCGCCATAAGGCCTAGCAATGTCTCGCTATCCAAGTTGTTGGGGATTTGTAGAGGCAAGTTGGCGCGGCGCAGCAAATCCACAATACGGTTTACCTGATCATCCGTTAGCCAGCCCAAACGAGCGGATAACTCAGCAGCGAGACCCATGCCTGCCGCCACCGCCTCGCCATGCAGCCAAACACCGTAACCGAGACCGGTCTCGATGGCGTGGCCGAAGGTATGGCCTAAATTAAGCAGTGCTCGCACGCCGTTTTCATATTCGTCTAGGGCAACGATCTCCGCCTTATTTTGGCAGGAGCGGGCGATGGCTGATGCAAGCGCATCAGCCTCGCGGTTTAGTAATGCATCTATAGCGTCTTCTAGCCATTCAAAAAAAGAGACGTCGCGAATAAGACCGTATTTGATCACCTCAGCGAGGCCCGCGCTGAGTTCTCGATCCGGGAGCGTATTTAGGGTATTGCTGTCGATGAGCACGCTGCAAGGTTGATGAAAAGCGCCAATCATATTTTTACCCAGGGGATGATTGACACCGGTTTTGCCCCCTACCGAGGAGT
>CAZGON010000193.1:0-7855 GCA_964527085.1 uncultured Candidatus Competibacteraceae bacterium | reverse complement strand
TTCGGCTTCAGGAGGTACCCATTAACCCCAGGCTTATCCAGAACTCACGTTAATTTAGATAAAAAAATTCCATGTCAGGTGAAATCATGAACAGCGGTAAAACCATTATGTTTTTTGACGGAGGCTGTCCATTATGCAGCCGTGAAGTGGCTCATTACCGTCGGCTTGACAAGCAGCAACGGATTGAGTGGATAGACATCACAAAGGACATGATATTGTTAAATGCCTTTGGCGTTTCGTCTAATACCGCTATGGAACGTTTGCATGTTCTCTATCGGGATGGACGCCTGCTGACTGGCGCTTATGCGTTTGCTGCTATTTGGTCGGAACTGGCCTACTATAGATTATTGGCAAAATTTCTGCGCTTACCAGGATGTCTAACAGGTTTAGACAATATCTATGGCTTTTTTGCACGCTGGCGTTTCCGGCGTCGTTGTCGCCAGGGCGCCTGTGCCGTGTAATGCACCCTGCTTGGTTTGTCTATCTTTAACAAATTTTAATAGGACAAAATAAGAGATTCCCGACAAAAGCAGGATATGATTTTTTATAAATAGACAAAACTATAACAACTCTAAGGGGTTACAAATTGCTTTATCGCGTAACGATTGGTGTACGAGGTGACCTGAGCAGCTGCTTGATCTTTGGGCAACCAAGTATATTCAGAATGTTCTAAAGGGTTTAATAGAATGGTAGCCCGATCTGGAAGCATCAGACGGAATACATACTCGGTATTTTCTCGGGCGTCCCCATAGCGGGACTGCCAAGCGGGATGAATAGAAAAACGATTCATGACATGGCAATCTATTAAGGCAAGTTTGCCATCCAACCCTGTTTCTTCCTTCAGTTCCCGCTGCGCCGCAGTGGTCGCCTCTTCATGCCATTCTAGGCTGCCGGTGACTGATTGCCAGAAATCAGGAGGCTGACAACGGCGCAATAACAACACCTCACTTGCCTGGGTATAGACAACAATCAACACTGATTCAGGTCGTTTAAATCCGCTTGCCTTTGACATCTTTACTAAGAAAATAAAAATACTAGAGCGTTTTCGCTTTGGCTGTAACCAAGGCAACCGAGGAGAGACGCGCGGAGTGTACACAGAGTACATGAGCACGTCGATACCGAAGGCTAACGACGGGTACGACCGAACGGGAAATGCTCTAGGGGGTACGCCGCAAGCGGATGTTCAATTCACTCAATTGCGCCTCGCTAACCGGTGTTGGTGCCTGGGTCAGCAAACAGGCTGCCGTTTGGGTCTTCGGAAAGGCCATCACATCGCGAATGGAATTCGCCCCTGCCATCAGCATGACTAGCCGGTCTAAGCCAAAGGCAATACCGCCGTGGGGAGGGCAGCCATATCTTAACGCCTCCAGTAAAAAACCGAACTTGGTTTCGGCCTCGGAGGCGGAAATACCCAGCAGTTCAAATACTGCGTTTTGCATTTCCATGCTATGGATACGTACCGATCCACCGCCGATCTCGGTGCCGTTAAGCACCATATCATAGGCCCGCGAGAGGCAACCGCCGGGATCGTGACTAAGGGCTGTGGAATCGTCTATCTGAGGCGCGGTGAAAGGATGATGCAGGGCATTCCAGCGCTGCGCCTTATCATCCCATTCAAACATGGGAAAGTTGACCACCCACAGCGGCGTCCAACCCTCTGCAACTAGCCCCATGTCCTGACCAACCCGGAGCCGCAAAGCGCCTAGGGCATCATTGACCACATTGACCTTGTCTGCGCCAAAAAAGATTAAATCGCCGCTGTTGGCTTGGGTGCGCTCCAGGATGGCCTGCAATGCCTCATCATGGAGAAATTTAATTATGGGAGATTGCAGTCCATCGCGGCCTTGGCTAATATCATTGACTTTGATATAGGCCAACCCCTTGGCCCGATAACGGGTCACATAGTCGGCATAGAGATCGATTTCCCGGCGCACCAGTTTGTTGCCGCCAGGCACCCGTAGCGCCGCCACGCGGCCATGGGGATCCCGGGCCGGGTCGGCGAACACCTTAAAGTCCACGTCTTGGACTAAATCAGACAGTTCTATCAGTTCAAGGGGAATCCGCAAATCAGGTTTATCAGAGCCGTATCTGTGCATGGCGTCTAAGTATTCTAGCCGCAGAAACGGATCAGGCAGATCCACCTGCAACACGTCTTTGAAGAGCTTGCGGATCATGGTTTCCATAAGATGGGTTATCTGTTGCTCATCTAGAAACGATGTCTCTATATCCAGCTGGGTGAATTCCGGTTGTCGATCGGCGCGTAGGTCTTCATCCCGAAAACAACGCACAACTTGATAATAGCGATCCATGCCCGCCATCATCAGCAGCTGTTTGAATAATTGCGGCGATTGCGGCAGCGCAAAAAACGAGCCGGGATAGGTGCGGCTGGGAACTAGATAATCTCGTGCGCCTTCGGGTGTCGCCTTGGTAAGCATGGGTGTTTCGATATCGAGAAAACCTTGGTCGTCGAGAAAATGACGTAATGCTTTGACGATCTGACTCCGCAGGCGTAATCGAGTTTGCATGTCAGGACGGCGCAGATCCAGATAACGGTAGCGCAAGCGCACTTCCTCGGAGACATCGTCGTCATCGAGCTGAAATGGCAAAGGGTCCGCGCGGTTAAGAATTTCCAGGTCTTGAGCTAGGATTTCCACCATACCTGTAGGTAGATTTGGGTTTTCGGTGCCTGTAGGGCGTCGCCGCACACGGCCGCGGATGAACAATACATATTCATTGCGTATCCGCTCGGCATCAGCAAACGCAGCCGGTGTGTCCGGATCGATAACGACTTGCACCATACCTTCGCGGTCGCGCAAATCCACAAAAATGACGCCACCATGATCGCGGCGGCGGTGCGCCCAACCGCATATTTCCACTGTTTGGTCTAATAGGGTCTCATTGACTTGACCGCAATAATGGCTGCGCATAACATCAGTTCCCTGGTTAAGAGTTTTTAAAATGGGGCGGGGCCAGCAGGTTTTCGCCGAACACAAGTCAGCATAGCTTGGCTTGTGGCGTGTAACTATAAATAAAATACATGAAGCCGCGCAAAAATGCGCGGCCTTAAAAGCATCCTATTGATGATAAGTGCTTTGTAGAGTTTATGATGAGTTGGCGGCGGCTTTATCTTTAGCGGGTTTGGTATCTTTACTGCCACTGCTGTCTTTGCTTCCAGAAGACTCCTTCGCTTTTTTCGGATCTGACGCCTTTGCGTCGCTGGCAGGAGCATCATCTTTAGCAGCGATGTTTTTCTTTTTGTCACTGTTTTTAAAATCGGTTTCATACCAACCGCTTCCCTTAAGACGGAAACCTACCGCTGATATCTTTTTTTTCAAAGCGGATGCGCCGCAGTTGGGGCAGTCGCTGAGTGGAGCATCAGCCATTTTTTGTATGGCTTCCATTTCATAATGACAATCCTCACAGCGGTACTCGTAAATCGGCATGAAGGTCTACCTCAAATGGCCTGTAATGATGACGGCTTGAACCTTTTAAAAGCTGTCGTTATGGAATTAAAACACGTTAAAAGCCTAAACTGGAAAATATCTTCCTATCGAGCATTTCCTATATGTGGATTAATGGGTAAATTTCAAGCTTAGGGTGCAAGTATAATTGCAGCAAACAAGTAGCCTGGATGAAGTGTCCCGAGATTCGGGAAAACCAGTTTCATCGCGGATTTCACCTCGTTACATCCAGGCTACAAACCGTTTATGTGTTTGTCTATGGAGACATAAGTTGGCGAGTGGCTAGCATTGTATCCAACTATGCACTTTCTATCTTAAGAAATGCTAGTCTTAAAGATTGGGTAAAGATTAAATGTAGCCTTGAATGTCGTGAACTGTGCCCTTACTGTAACCAGAGTATCTTTAAGATAACCTCTGTTTGCTCGTGCTAGCGCAGGAACCTTGAAAGGAGTAGTAATGACTGCATTTAGAAAAAATTGTTGCACCACAAGCGTCCATGCAATAACGCCATGAACGATAACAATACTATCGATGCCGAAGTGGTTCAGGACGATCAGCGCACTGCAGACGCGGCTGACCAGCAAACTGAAACGGGCAACCAAATTACCATTGCTGGAGACGTTCTACCGAATACCTTATACCTGCTGCCACTGTCAGAAAGACCTTTTTTCCCGGCGCAAGCGCTTCCTTTGCTACTCAATGAAGACCCTTGGTTGCCCACGGTGGAAGCAGCTGTCAGTACTGACCAGCATTTGGTGGGGTTGATTCTAGTTAAACCGGATCACCCGGAGGGCGCCGCACCGGACGATTTTTTCCAAGTGGGCACCGTGGTGCGTATGCACCAACTAACCCGTGATGAAGATCGAATACAGTTTGTGGCGCAGGGGTTAAAACGGTTTCGTCTTAGGAAATGGTTATCCAGCCAACCGCCTTATTTGGCCCGAGTGGAGTATCTTGGCGACGATGATTTTGAGAATACCGAAGAATTGCGCGCTTACTCCATGGCCGTGGTCAATACCCTTAAAGAACTGGTTCATCTGAATCCGCTGTATTCCGAGCAGCTTAAGTTCTTTTTAGCCCGTTTTAACACCAATGATCCTTCTCCTTTGGCGGATTTTGCGGCTAATTTAACCACCGCCAGTAAAGAAGAGCTGCAGGATATCTTGGATACCGCGCCGGTGTTGGAGCGCATGAAAAAGGTCATTGTCCTTATCAAGAAGGAACTTGAGGTCGCCAAACTGCAAAGCAAAATACGTACCCAAGTGGAAGAAAAAATGACCGAGCAGCAACGCAAGTTTTTCCTGCGTGAGCAGCTCAAGGTGATTCAAAGAGAATTGGGTTTAGCCAAGGATGATCGAACAGCCGATGTGGAGCGCTTCCGCGAGCGTCTTGAAGCGCGTCAAGTACCGGAAGCGCCGTTGCAGCGTATTAACAGTGAAATGGAAAAGCTGGCGATTCTAGAGACAGGTTCGCCGGAATATGCAGTAACCCGCAATTATTTAGATACCATCACAGATTTGCCTTGGGGTATTTATTCCGCGGATAATTTTGATCTAACCCATGCCCGTCAAATACTGGACCGAGATCACGATAGCCTAGAAGATGTCAAGGACCGTATCATTGAATTCCTCGCCGTTGGCGCCCTTAAAGGTGAGGTGGCGGGTTCCATTATGTTGTTGGTGGGCCCACCGGGGGTCGGTAAAACCTCCATCGGCCGCTCTGTGGCCAGTGCTCTGGGGAGACAGTTTTATCGACTCAGTCTTGGTGGTATTCGGGACGAGGCTGAGATCAAAGGCCATCGCCGTACCTATATCGGCGCTTTACCCGGAAAATTTATTCAAGCTATCCGGGAGAGCCATGTGGCCAACCCCGTTATCATGCTGGATGAAATCGACAAAATCGGCGCGTCTTATCACGGCGATCCAGCCTCGGCCCTGCTGGAAGTGTTGGACCCGGAACAAAACAGTGACTTTTTAGACCATTACCTAGATGTGCGTTTTGATCTCTCCAAAGTATTGTTTATGTGTACCGCTAATCAATTAGATACGATACCCGGACCGCTGTTGGACCGGATGGAAGTCATTCGCTTAGCAGGCTACATTGCCTCTGAAAAGCTGCTCATTGCGAAACATCATTTATGGCCTCGTCTATTGCAACGGACGGGTTTAAAACGCCGCCAAATCAAATTGTCCGATGCCGCCTTGAAACAACTTATTGAAGGTTATGCCCGTGAGGCCGGCGTGCGTAATCTAGAAAAACAACTGGGACGATTAGTTCGCAAAGCCGCGGTTAAAATCGTCCATGGCGATCCAGGTCCGATTCGAATTGCTGTTAAGGACCTGGATACCTATTTAGGTAAACCCACCTTTCCAAAAGAAAAGCCGTTTATGGGCGTAGGGATTGTCACGGGACTTGCCTGGACGGCTATGGGTGGCGCAACCCTCAATGTGGAAGCCACCTTGGTGCATTCTAAAAATCGGGGTTTTAAGCTCACCGGGCGCTTGGGGGATGTGATGCAGGAATCAGCCAACATTGCCTACAGCTATGTGAGCGCCCATTTGAAAGAGTATAAAGCCGATCCAAGCTTTTTTGATGAGGCTTTTGTGCATCTGCATGTGCCCGAAGGGGCGACGCCAAAAGACGGTCCTAGCGCAGGCGTTACCATGGCCACCGGCTTGCTTTCTTTGGCTCGTCATGAAGCCTTGTCTCGGCCGTTGGCTATGACCGGCGAACTCACTCTCACGGGCCAAGTCTTACCGGTAGGTGGTATTCGGGAAAAAGTCATTGCCGCACGCCGTAACAAGGTTATGGAATTGATTTTGCCAGAGGCTAATCGTGGCGATTATGAGGAGCTTCCTGAACATGTGACGCAAGGTATTAGTGTCCACTATGTAAGCCATTTTCGTGATGTGGTGAAACGGATTTTTAACGCTAAATAGCCGGTTAAGTTCTCTTATTATTTAATGACTGCTGCGAATACGTTTTTGTTAGCTTTTTATATGACCATACTGATGGGAATTTCGCCCACATTAGTCTGGGCCGCGTGCGATGATCCACCGGCTAAACGGGTTAATTGGTTGGGCTGTGACAAACAAGGCGTCGATCTTCAGGGGGTCGATCTTCGAGAAGCGATTCTTGGGCGCATAAACCTCAGTGGCGCTAATTTAAAGGGGGCTCGTTTGAGTGGCGCCGATTTGGGTCGGGCAAAGTTGACAGAAACGGATTTTTCCCAAGCCCGCATGTCTGGGGCTCGATTGGTCGGCGCACAACTCCAAAATGCTAAGTTCATAGGCGCGTCTATGGTGGGGGCCCGTTTAGATCGGGCCTTGTTGAGTGGCGCCAATTTTGAAAAGGCCAATCTCAGCGAAGCGCGTCTATACGAAGTTGATCTGTACGGCGCTATACTCTCGGGGGCTAATCTGGCTAGGACAAATTTGTCTCAATCGGACTTGACCGACGCCCAATTAAACGGAGCTAATTTGGCAGGTAGTGTGCTTAGTCGAGGCATTTTGGAGGATGCCAACCTAAAAGGGGCCAATTTGCAGGAGGCGAGCTTAGAAGAAGCGAATTTGTTGGGGGCTAATTTTTCGGAAGCGGATTTATCCAATGCGGATTTGCGGGACGCACGCATCGATAATGCGGATTTTTCAGGAGCAAATTTGAGCAGCACTATTTGGGTTGATCGTAGACGTTGTCGTCCAGGCTCAATGGGAGAATGCCGCTGAGAAGCTGTTTCTGAGGCGTTTGCAAAAATAACGAAAAATAACGTGTCGTGTCCGTGAGGTTGGTTATTGAGCCTTGGACACGACCTTCGGTTGTGATTTTATGGGTGCTAACACGGTACAGACTGCGCTTTTATCGGCAGACTATAGGGTATTGCTGCCGCTAGATAAACACGTCCAAGTTTTGGTCATTGACACGCGAGAATATGCTTTTTTGCCACAGTTAGTGGAGCATGTCAAAAGCATAGATGTTTTGCTAACTGAGTCTGATGAAGCTTACTGGCTAGCTATCTTAAAAACCCTCGGACTCCCTAAGCTAAACCCTATAAAACAGTTGACTAAAGAGTACGATCTAGTATTTAGCGATGGCCTGGAGCAGCTGCCTATTCGTAACGGTGGAGTGGTCTGCCGTTTTTTTAAGCAACGCCGTGTACTGCTGGAAAAAACGCCTTTGCGGCGTAACGGCGCCTGGTTTGCGTGGCCCGATTGGCCCAATTTCCGTCTTTTGATTCCTGACAGTCACCAGGGAATGCGAGCGGCAGTTCGCAGTGTTCCTCTCTATTCAAGTCTTCATTTAGGTCGTGCTATGAGCCGCTGGCTGCCTTCATGGGTAACAACGCCTCGTATCGGGGAACAGGGCATCATTTTGTATCAGGATGGCGAAAAGTCTGC
>CAZGON010000192.1:0-7867 GCA_964527085.1 uncultured Candidatus Competibacteraceae bacterium | reverse complement strand
TCGGCTTCAGGAGGTACCCATTAACCCCAGGCTTATCCAGAACTCACGTTACTTAAGAAGTTGTTTTAAAACAGCTTCTAACAGTACAGGATGCTTGTTTGCCAAAAATTTCTAAAAAAAAGAGCCGTATTCTAAGTACCTGGCTATAAGTTATCCGGTGTTATGGAAGGGCCTTCGCCGTTGGGAGACGGCGATGGACGTACACGGACGTATTCACAGCGTTCCTAGAATAACACCGGATAATTTAGGACGTTTCACTTAATTGATCTCCCTATAAGGAAATCTAGTAATACGGCTCACAATGTTTACGATCTGGGGGGATTATCGATAGCCGCTATAAGAACGGTTGGAGTAGTTAGAATCCGAGTAGGGGCGATTATAATTATCATAGGATGAGTTCTCTCGGTATCCGCGTGGGTAGTATTCTGGTTGCTGATTTTGATAATAACGTTGCCGATCCGTCTGGTGGCCAATGGCGCCCCCTAGTACAGCACCTGCAGCAGCTCCTACAGCTGCACCGTCCTTTTTATCTAAGCCATAGCCGATGGCGGCGCCCGTAACCGCCCCTGTCGCAGCGCCTATTTTTGTGTTGGAATAGGGATCGCGATAAGGGTTATAGGAAGCACACGCGCTAATACCCAACAAGATACTGATCACGCCTGCGCAAAAAACAGCTTTTAGAATTTTACTCTGCATTGTTATGTCCTCGAACAAAAGGATTACGTTTACTTATGGGGCGGATAGTGGCATGACGAGTATGAATTTAGCCTGAATGTGTTTTTCATCGTTTCGCCTGCTAGCTTTATAGAAATAAGCTAGCACTGATGTTTGGTTTTATTGTCCATAAATCTGTAGATCGTTTTGTTTAATTGTTTGCTTGACAACCTTTGGGTGGATCTTTATGGCCGCAAATCCTTTTGCTCCCGAGTTTGAAGCGCTGCCGGTGACGTTACCGGTATTCCCCTTGAGCGGCGTTGCCCTATTACCGTTGAGTGACCTGCAGCTCAATATTTTTGAGCCACGCTACGTCAACATGATTGTCGATGCCTTGGGAGCTGGCCGCATGATGGGTATCGTACAACCGGATACCTCGATGCCGGGTAGTACACTTTATAAGATCGGTTGCGCAGGTCGGATCACCATATTTAATGAAACTAGCGATGGGCGATTTCTTATTAACTTAACCGGCGTATGTCGTTTTGGCATCGTTGAAGAAATGGCCACCATTCGAGGGTATCGACGTGTTGTGGCGGATTGGGAGCCTTTTCGTGATGATCTAGAAGAGGAAAATAGCGCCATCGAAACCGGGGCAGTGCTGCAATCCCTCTATCAATATTTTGAATTTAATAATATTCAGGTGGATTTAGACGCCTTGAGAAAAATGCCGGGGCCAAAAGTGGTCAATTTTCTCGCTACCCATCTACCCTTTGAGCCGGAGGAAAAACAAGCCCTGGTTGAAACTGATACCCTTTCTGAGAGGTTAGAGCGTCTAGTAACTCTGGTAAAAACGTCCATTTCGACGCGGCTTGGCTCCACTCAGACTAGACATTGATCTGTTTTGCAAACTTAGCACAGGGTGGTGTTTTTTAGTGAAGATTGCCTGGATAACCGATATACACCTGAATTTTGTTGACGACGATGGTATTGAAAAATTTTGCCAAACGATGCTATCTGCTGAACCCGCTGCGTTACTGGTGGGTGGGGATATTGGGGAAGCGCCTACCGTACAGGCGTATTTAGAAATACTCGAAAATCGGTTGCAAAGACCTATTTATTTTGTGCTGGGTAATCATGATTTTTACCAAAGCACTATTGCCGAGGTGCGTAACCAGGCGGTGGCTCTCACGCAACTTTCCCAATGGCTACATTGGCTTCCTGCGGTGGATGTGGTTGAACTAAGCCCCCGTACCGCCCTAGTGGGCCACGATGGTTGGTCTGATGGTCGCCTTGGAGATTTTTTTGGATCTCCGGTATGTCTTAATGATTATCAATTCATTGATGAATTACGTGGCCTTAATAAAGACGAGTTACACCGTAAACTAAATGCCTTGGGTGACGAGGCGGCTATTCATTTAAAAAAGGTGTTAGCACAAGCCTTGTCTCGGTTTGACGACGTCATTGTGCTTACCCATGTGCCGCCATTTCGAGAATCTTGTTTGTATCAAGGAAAACCGGGTAATAAGAACTGGCTACCGCATTTTACCTGCAAAGCGGTAGGCGACGTTTTAATCGAAATGGCAACAGCGTATCCAGATTGTCAGATGACCGTATTGTGTGGTCATTCTCATCATGCGGCTCATATAGATATACTGCCCAATTTGTCGGTGAAAACCGGGGCAGCTACCTACGGTGAACCGCAATTGCAGCCAATGGCTTTTATTACTTGAAGTTGCTTAAACACCTTTATTTAGGTGCGGATAAAAAAATGACACACCTGACTAGCAAAAACTTTAGACCGTATGAACACAATAATGCAGGCCTGACCCCTATTCCTTAAGCTAACTTTTAATAAAGGACTGCCTAGCAACTTTAGTTTACGAATAGGAAGGTGCGCTATGATACGCCGATTGGTGAAAAGAAATGGTAAACAACCCTGCTTGACCCAAACTGGAGTTAAAAACAACAAAAGCCTCACTTACGCGAGGCTTCATGCTTGTCATGAATCACCTAATATTGTCTGAATCACCTCTTTTAAACTTTTTCTATCCGCAACTGACAGCTGCCCTATGACCTTGACGATCTGCTTTTGCTCAAGAGTGGCAATCAGGGGTTTTAGTACAGAGGGTCTGGCTAGTCCCGCCGTCTGCCAGTTTTGCAGAATGGCTTCACCGATAGTGAGCGGTTGCCGAATTTTGCTGGTGATCGCCATTAGAATCACATCGGGCCGGGTTTGCTGGTAGGCATGGTTACTGATGATGACGGCAGGGTGCTTCTTAGTAGCTTGCAGGTTGGTGAACGGAAAAGCTACCAACACCACGTCACCAAAGTTATAGCTTGTCGTAGATGGCATCTTCGTCGTTGTCCCAGACCTTATCAAAAGCAGCTTCGGATGCGCAGGCATAATCCTGCCGTAAGCGTTTTTCCTGATCGCGTTGTTGTAAAAAATCGATGAAGTCTTCCACCTCCGCCAGGCGATCGGGCGAGAAGTGTTCCAGTTTTTCCAGCATCTGTTTCAGTTGCGGTTGCATCGTAAATCCCCCTTTAGACACACGGGATAAGCGTAGTGGGCCATGACAACCCATACTAGGTTAGCGATTACGAACAGTATATGTTTTTGTCCAACCGGATTAATAAAATACGCTAAGTTGCGACAGGGTGCGACAGGTTCAGGTCTAGAAACAAAGGCGCTAAGGCAAAACCACCAGCGGGGTAACAACACATTACCACTATGATGTGCTGGGTAACCTCCGCCAGGTGAGTTTACCGGGTGATGTCCGCATTGACTATGTCATCGACGGACAAAACTGGCGAGTTGGCAAAAAGGTCAATGCCACCTAAATTCAAGGGTTCCTCTATCAAGATCAGCTCAACCCCGTTGCGGAGCTAGATAGCAGTGGTAACGTGGTAGCTCGGTTTGTTTATGCCGAGAAGGGCCATGTACCGGCTTATATGGTCAAGACCGATCCGGTAAGTGGCGAGGACGTCACTTATCGAATTATCTCGGATTGTCTCGGCTCGCCTCGACTTGTCATTGATACCCGTGATGGCGCCATTGCCCAGCGGCTAGCGTATGATGTGTGGGGCAACGTTCTCCAAGACACCAATCCTAGGTTTCAGCCGTTTGGGTTTGCCGGTGGGATCATGATCTGCACACAGGGCTAGTGCGGTTTGGGGCGCGGGATTATGATCCTGAAACAGGCCGGTGGACCGCGAAGGATCCTATACGGTTTGACGGTGGTCTGAATCTTTACGCATATGTCGGTAATGATCCCGTCAATTGGATTGATCCAACGGGTTTGTCCGAACAATGTAGCAATGAAACCATCCCATTTTCCTCAGAATATAAGGATGACCCTGATGAAGCTCTAGAAGATGTATGTGTTATTTGTTGGGTGATACCGGCAGGGCAGGGTTATAGATGGACTAAAGTGGGCAAAGAATTTACATTCGGTAAAAATTTGGTAGTCCCAAAAGGTTTTATATATCGAATCGGAGCGTCTCGCAAGGGATAGCGTTGTTGAGTGACGGGTGCTTGATTAGAGCGGCGCATGATCACCTCAACTTGATCTCCTGGCTCAAACGGTACGTGCTCAATAGTAAGGGCCCTTGGCTCGTGACCGTAACTGTGGTGAGGTAAATTGGCATGTAACACCCCTTTATTTCTGTCTATGCACTGTGTTTTGGTGTTTGTTTGCGGCTCGCACAACCTAGCACTTTTGGATTATTTTTTATCGTTTTAGGCAACATCAAGCGATCAACACCCTTAACCACGACGCTGGATTTGTTTGGGAAATGCAGGAGCAAGGCGGGAAAATTCTAGCTCCTGATAGCTATCATAAAAATGCATGATGCCGTCTTTGTTGCAGGTCCAAAATTCCTGACAGCCGCGTTCGAAATAAAGTTGTTTTTTGTCCTGCATTTCCGCAGCGGTATTGCTGTCTGAAAGGATTTCCACACAAATTTCTGGAGCAATGGGACTTTCTTTGGCGTCGAAGATAATATCGTAACGTTTGGGCGAAGCCCAGACCACATCAGCGACTTTAGTACCCTTAGGAGTTTGGATAGGGCATTCCGTCAGGGTTGTTCTACCGAGTAAATCGCCCAGCTTGTCCGCAATGCGCTGCTGCAAACCACCATGATAGCCATAGGTGGGGGTCATTATGATTTTTCCCCACTCGTTGAGTTCTATTTTGTAGGGTAAATTTCGTAATTCAGGTTTGCTACAGACTTCTTGCCAGTCCATATACGAATCCAAAATAAATGAGCCAAAGCACTCGCCCTAGCCAAAAACATCTACTTTATAGGGCTTACGCACAAGAAAGGACTTGCCTAGCTTGTGAAAGAGGTGTCGACGGCCTGGACGGCCGTCGTCAAGCCCACAGGGAGGTGTTCACGGCGTCCTCTGGAACAAGCTAGGTAAGTCCTGTAGGTATCAACCAGCAAAGGTTTTTTCTAAATTCGGCACCACTTGTTTTTTACGACTCATGACACCCGATAACCAAACCTCATTGTTTTCAGGTCCAGCGCCGAAGGCTTTTTGAACGACACTGCCGTCATCCGATGCGATGAGCATCTGAGAGCCTTCCTTGATGATATCGGTCAGTAATAGGAATACGCTGTGGCGTCCTCCTTCTTCTTTGAGGGCTTTAATGTCTTTAGCTAAATCAGCTTTAACACTGTCCAGCAACGATAGATCCACCACTTCCAGCTGGCCAATACCTACCTTGTGACCACCCATATTAAAATCCTTGTAATCCCGCATGACCAGTTCTCGAATCGGGGTACCCTCGATGGCGGACTTTACCTTAAACATCTCCATGCCTAAACTTTGTAAATCCTGTTCACCCACAATCTCGGCTAACGCCTTAGCCGCTGCTTTATCTCGATCGGTGCACGTTGCCGATTTAAAGATAACCGTGTCGCTCAGGATAGCGCAAAGCATAATCCCTGCCATGTCTTTAGGGACATTGACGCCGTAAAAATCATAAACGGATTTCAACACGGTACTGGAACAGCCCACTGGCCAAATCCAGCATTCGATAGGATTAGGCGTGGTGACATCGCCGAGTTTGTGATGATCGACGATACCCAGAATATTGGCTTTGTCCATATCGTCGGGACCCTGATTTCGATCCGAAAAATCTACCAGCATAATATCTTTGTCCGCAAACGAGGTCATCACCTCGGGCGAGGAAACGCCGTACCGTTCTAATATGAAAGCAGTTTCGGGATTGATTTTTCCTTGTGCCACAGGAATAGCTTCAACGCCTCGTTGCTTTTCCAAATGGGCTAAAGAAATAGCACTACAAACTGCATCGGAATCTGGACTTTTGTGACCAAATACATATACCGACATAAACAATACCTCCAGAGGTCGTGTGTGGTGTAAAGAATTTTTGTTTATATTGCTACTGAGTAAGTACCCGCAGGCTAATGTATACAGAGCATAGGTTGCTATAAACCGGTGGTCAATTGGTGACCCAGATCAAACTATCAACGGTTTGTATATTAACGCGATATTTGTGTTGAAATGACTGCGGTTACGATGTGCTGTCTTTCCTACGGAGAATAGTCCATGTCTTGTTTTGAATACAGCGGTGAACGACCCCCAGCTCGATTTAACATGGCGCGTTATTGTCTTGGCCGAGCCGCCGATACAGTTCCCGATAAGCTGGCTTTGGTGGTGGTTTCCGATTTGCACAACGGTGATGCAGGTGTCGAATGCTGGACCTATGCTGAAATGGACGACGCAGTGCGCCGGGTGGCGGCAGGTTTGCTAGATTACGGATTGGCGCCGGGGGCGCGGGTTATGATCCGTATGGGTAATACCAGCGATTATGCACTATTGTTTTTTGGGGCGCTCGCGGCGGGTTTAGTACCGTTACCCTCGTCTGCGCAACTCACCAGCGAGGAGGCGGATTTTCTATTAGAAGACGCCGACGCCAAGGTGCTGGCGGTTTCGGAAGAGCTGCGCATTAAGTTGCTGCCAGGGGTGCAAATCATTGGCCCGGCTGATGTGGCGACGCTGAAAAGGACGCCGACGCCTATAGATTATGCTGACACAGGGGCCGATGATCCAGCCTTCCTTATTTACACCTCGGGTACCACCGATGAGCCTAAAGGGGTGCTCCATGCGCACCGCTCGGCCTGGGGACGCCGACCCATGTATCACGGTTGGTACGGTGGCATCGGCCCTGACGATGTTATTGTTCACGCGGGCGCTTTTAATTGGACCTACACCCTGGGAGTAGGGCTCACCGACCCCTGGGCCAACGGCGCCACAGCGGTGCTTTACAACGGTCCTCGCGACGTGACCGTATGGCCGCGTTTGATAGAGCGTTTCAAAGCGACGCTTTTTGCTACAGTGCCAGGTCTTTATCGGCAAATTTTAAAGTACTGCGATTTGCGCGCCTATGATCTTTCCAGCCTGCGGCACGGATTGACAGCCGGTGAAGCGTTAAGTCCTGCTCTCCTCAGTGCTTGGCGTGAGGCCACCGGTCTGGAACTTTATGAGGCCCTCGGGATGAGTGAATGTTCCACCTATATTTCCTCCTCGCCGTCGGCGCCGGTGCGTCCGGGCAGTCCCGGTAAACCTCAAACAGGACGCTGTGTTGTGGTGTTGCCCATAGCCGGTGGTGAACAACCCTTACCGGTAGGAGAGGTCGGTCTATTGGTTATTCATCGCAGCGATCCAGGGTTAATGCTAGGTTATTGGAGGCGTCCTGATGAGGAGGCGTTGGTCTATCGGGGCGATTGGTTTGTCGGCGGTGATTTGGCAAGCTTTGATGAGCACGGCTATATGACCTATCATGGCCGCAATGACGACACCATGAATGCTATGGGCTATCGGGTGTCGCCGCTGGAAGTGGAACACTGTTTAAGTCAGCACCCCAGTGTGGCGGACGTGGCTGTGGCGGAATTGGTAGTGCGCGAGGATGTTAAAATCATCGCCGCCTTTGTGGTACCTAAGGATCCTGACGAAGCCGATGCGGGTCCTTTGTTGGGCTATGCTCATCAGCATCTGGCAGGTTATAAATGTCCCCGTGAAATAGTTTTTATCGATGCGTTGCCGCGCACCACGAATGGCAAAGTCCTGCGACGCCAACTTTCCAGTTTAGCGTCGCACCCTTGAAAAACTACTGCTACTGATAGCTAGTGCCGTGTCTATCCTAATTTGGTGCATTCAATAAAGGAATTGTAGGGTGCA
>CAZGON010000191.1:1809-7891 GCA_964527085.1 uncultured Candidatus Competibacteraceae bacterium | reverse complement strand
GGCCGTCAACACTTCTTCCACGAGCTACCCAAGTCCTGTTTTTGCGTAAGTCATGAGTAAGAAATATAAGCCGGTGATACTGAAGGATAACCAAATATACAGGCAGAAAATGCGCTAAGTGACAACCCGTAACGGATGTCCTGTTAGAAACCCCTGAATATTTTCCACCAATTGTCCTACCATACGCTGGCGTGACTCGCGACTCCCCCAAGCACAGTGGGGCGTTACAATCAAATTAGGGATATCGTTGGCTAACAGCGGATTACCGTGTACGGGTGGCTCCTCGGTGAGCACATCTACCCCAGCGCCGCCCAGAGCGTCCCGTCGTAACGCTTTAGCCAAGGCGGTTTCATCGACAATACCACCCCGGGCCGTATTGATAAGCACGGCGTCGCGGCGCATCAATGCCAGCTCCCATTCGCCAATGAGTCCTTGCGTGTCAGGGGTAAGGGGGCAGTGAATACTCAGCACATCAAGCTGGGGTAATAGGGCGGGGAGGGGAATACGGCCTTCTTCGGGCTCTAAGGCGCCTGGCCGCTGAGCGATTAATACCTGCATTCCAAAGGCTTTAGCAAGCCGAGCAACGCCTTTACCCAATTCTCCATAGCCAATAATGCCCAGGGTTTTGCCAGCCAATTCCTGGATCGGATAATCCAGCAAACAGAATTGCTTGGCGTGTTGCCAACGACCCTGTCTGACAGCGTTGTGGTAGTCGGGAAAACGGGTAAACAGGGCGAGCAGCAGGGTAAAGACATGCTGGACAACAGACGCTGTACCATAAGCTCGGCAATTACAGACGGTAATACCGAGCCGGTTAGTGGCCTCTAAATCGATATTATTGGTACCGGTCGCCGCCACGCAGATAAGCCTCAGTTGACGAGCGGCGCTCAAACTATCGGCGGTTAGCTTGACCTTATTGGTGATAACCACATTCGCTTTTGCAATACGTTCTTTTACCTGTTCCGGTGCTGTGTCGCCATAGCATTGAAACTTTGCAAGGCTGCTATTTAGTGGGCTTATATCGATGTCATCAGGACCAAGCGTGTCTTTATCCAGGAAAACGCCACGCATAAAAAAACCCTCTTTATGTTAGGTCAGGATAATGTTTTAGAACTCCGTCTAACGTAGCATTCAATAGCGAATTTTGGTAATAGAAATTGTATGTCTTAGTACTACCCAATGAACTTACTAGGAATTTTATTATTCAAAGTGAGGTTAAAATCATATTTACAATTTTCAACAATCCTTTTAAAGGTAAGGGATTTATCCGGAGAAATCATGTCAGGTAGAGACACGTTTAGCCATGCTCAAGTGCCCTGTAGCGGTATTTTATTGACCAATTTAGGCACCCCCGACGCACCGACCGCTAAGGCGGTACGCCGTTATTTAAAGGAATTTTTATGGGACCCCCGGGTGGTGGAGCTGCCACGCCCCTTGTGGTGGGCTATTCTCCATGGGATTATTCTGCCGTTGCGGCCTGCTCGTTCAGCGCGTAAGTATCAAGCTATCTGGACGGAAACCGGATCGCCGTTGCTGAGCATCGCCCGCCAACAAACTCAAGTCCTAGCCAAACGACTTGAGGATATGAATCCCGGTGTTGTCAAAGTGGCGTTGGGGATGCGTTATGGCAACCCTTCCATCGCAGCGGCTTTAGAGGAACTGCGCGACGCGGGCATCCAGCGTCTGCTGGTTTTTCCGTTATTTCCCCACTATTCCGCCGCTACCACAGCATCCACCTTTGATGCAGTGGCTGCAGTGTTAAAAACCTGGCGTTGGTTGCCCGAGCTACGCATGATCACCCATTACCATGATGATCCCTCCTATATCAGCGCGGTCGCAGCCAGCATTAAGGCGTTTTGGGGTGAACAAAAAAGCCCGCAACGGTTGTTGTTTTCTTTTCACGGGTTACCTAAGCGTAACCTGCTGGCAGGGGATCCCTATCATTGCGAGTGTCATAAAACTGCCCGGCTTGTGGCAGAAAAATTGCAACTAGATCCAGCTAATTGGGCTACCTCGTTTCAATCCCGGTTTGGCCGTGCCGAGTGGTTAAAACCCTATACCAGTGAGCTGCTCTTGGACTGGGCCCAAGCAGGGGTAAAAAGCGTGGATGTAGTCTGTCCAGGTTTTTCCGCTGATTGCCTAGAAACCTTGGAGGAAATTGACTGCGAAAATCGCGAGGTGTTTTTAAACGCCGGCGGCGAGCAATTTCGTTATATTCCCGCCCTTAATGCCAGTGATCGCCATATAGAGGTTTTACTAGACCTCATCAAGACCCACACCCAGGGTTGGCCAGAGTTTGTTGACGAGTTTGATTTAAAAGGGATGACAGAGGAGCGTCGCGCTACCCAGCAACGGGCTGCCAAGTTGGGAGCAGCGAGTTAGCACGTTTATGAGAAAATTTACGTTTTTACAGCGCGGCTTGCCCGTGCTGATCTTAGGACTAGCGGTGGGCGGTTTTATGATATTACGGGCCACGCAACCTGCCTTGCCACCCGTGCAAGTGGAAGAAAAAGCCTGGAGCGTCAATGTCCTAGAGGTTGAGCCGGGTTTCCATACACCCAATTTTCTGCTCTATGGCACGGTGGAGGCACCCCGTCAGGCCAGTCTCAGTGCGGCCATTGCCGCAGAGGTTGTTGAGGTGCCGGTGGCCGAGGGGCAACGGGTCGTCGCTGGGCAAACACTGGTCATTTTGGATGACCGGGACATGTCCTTAAAACAGCGAGAACGCCAGGCCGAAATGGATGAGATTGAAGCGATGATGGACAGCGAGCGACGTCGCCACAAAAGCGATAGCGCCGCCTTGGAGCGTGAAAAGGCCCTGCTGGCGCTGGACGAAAAAGCGCTACAACGATCCTTAAATCTTAAAGACCGGGATATGGCCTCGGAATCCGTAGTGGATGAAGCCCGTTTAAACGTCGAGCGTCAAGCCTTAGCGGTCAATCAACGCCAATTGGACGTGGATGACCATAGAGCCCGCCTTGCCCAGTTAGAAGCGCGGCTGGCAAAGGCCACGGCGCTGCGGGACCAAGCGAGGCTTGATGTGCAACGTACCCGTGTGATTGCGCCGTTTGTGGGGCGCATTTCCGAATTACCCGTTGCTCCCGGCGATCGCGTGCAGATAAACGAAACCTTGGTGGAGCTGTATGCCCTGGAAGAATTAGAGATCCGCGCCCAAATTCCGTTTCGTTACTTGCCCGCGGTGCGCTCGGCATTGGCTGACGATATGCCCTTGACGGCTGTCGCTCAGCTTGAAGGACGTTCGCTCCAGGTGGAGTTAGTGCGGCTAAGTGGCGCAACGGACCAAGCCGCCGGGGGTGTGGATGGCTTATTTCGCTTCCAAGAAGGCTCAGAGAACTTGATTCCAGGCCGTTTATTTCCCTTGTTACTGTCACTGCCTCCCCAAAACGATACGGTTATATTGCCCTTGCAAGCCCTTTATGGCTTGGATCGCATTTATCGCCTGGATGAGGGACGTATGACTGCCCTGGATGTGGAGCGTATCGGTGAATACCGTCGTCCGGACGGGAGCGTGCAGGTTTTGGTGCGTAGTGCCGCGTTACAAGCGGGTGATCAAATTGTCACCACGCAATTGCCCAACGCGGTGAATGGTCTCAAGGTGGAGGTCATGGAGTCTAGCTCATGACTACCCCGGGTGCTGCTTCTGGCGGGTTGATTGCGGTTTTTGCAGGCCATCGGGTCGCCGCTAATCTGTTGATGATCCTCATGATCATGGCAGGGGTATGGGCTCTACAGCAACTTAACACCCAGTTTTTTCCCAGTTTTGACTTAGATGTGATCTCGGTGCGGGTGGTTTGGACCGGCGCCACTGCCGAGGATGTGGAAACCTCCATTACTGATCTTTTGGAGCGGGAGGTGCGTGATCTGGATGGTTTGCGTAAATTTACCTCCACCTCCTCCGACGGTGTGGCGTCTTTGTCGTTGGAATACGAAGAAGGTACCGATATCGGGACGGCGCTGGACGAAGTTAAACAGCGCGTGGACCTGGTGCGTAATCTGCCCGCCACGGCGGAAGAACCGGAGATTTCCCGAGTGGTGCGTTATGAGCCCATCGCCCGGGTGATGCTAAGTGGTACTGCCAGTCTTCCCGAGCTGCGCCGGTTAGCGCGACGTTTTGAACGGGAGCTATTGGGACGGGGCATTGCCAAGGTGGAGTTTAGTGGGCTGCCTGAAGAGGAGATGGCCATCCAAATCCCTACGGCGGCCCTGCAAGAATTGGGTATGTCGCTGCCCGATGTCGGCGACCGGGTGGCGCAGCTCAGTCGCGATCTGCCAGCGGGTACCGTAGGTCGTGATGATGTGGCTCGGCAATTACGCAGTTTAGATCAGCGTAGAGACGCAGACGGTTTTGCCGCTCTGCCGTTGAAGGTGGACCCCGCTGGACGCCTAGTGCGTCTTGCCGATGTGGCCACCATTGTGCGACGCCCCAAGAACGGGGAAGTGCGGCTTAGCTTTATGGGTAAGCCGGCGGTGGAACTTGAACTGCTACGCACGGAAACCGCCGATTCATTAGCTTCGGCTCGCATCCTTGCCAATTGGTTGGCGGAAACCAAGCCTCAATTGCCGCCCAACGTGGAGCTACAGGTTTTTAATGAAAGCTGGCGTTTGATCGAAGAGCGTCTGACTTTACTGCTCAAAAACGGTAGCGGTGGTCTATTGCTGGTGGTGGGAATTTTATTTTTATTTTTAAACGGTCGAGTGGCTACCTGGGTGGCCATCGGTATTCCGGTATCCTTTATGGCCACCTTAGCTGTCCTCTATGGGGTGGGGGGTAGCATCAATATGATCAGTTTATTCGCTTTGATTATGGCGTTAGGCATTATTGTGGATGACGCCATCGTGGTGGGGGAGGACGCCTTGGCCCACTATCAACACGGTGTAACCCCCTTAACCGCGGCAGAGCAGGGCGCTTGGCGCATGTTTGCCCCGGTTATGGCCTCCTCACTGACCACCATGGCCGCCTTTATACCGTTGATGCTGATCAGTGGCGTCATCGGTAATATTTTGTTCGATATTCCCCTGGTGATCATCTGTGTCATCATCGCCTCACTGATCGAAAGTTTTCTGGTGTTGCCGGGGCATTTACGGGAGTCGTTTAAAAAGCTCGAAGGGCATAAACCCACCCAATTACGGCAACGCCTGGATAACGGGTTCCATTGGTTTCAGCAACAGGTATTTCGACCCCTAGTGACCCGTGCCTTGGCGCAACGCTGGACGACCCTGGCCACCGCCCTGGCCACGTTAATTTTGGCAGCGGGTTTATTGGCCGGTGGACGGATTAGTTTTACGTTTTTTCCAACCCCGGAAAATCCCACCCTGTTCGCCAGTGTCAGTTTTGTGGCCGGGTCTTCCCCTGCCAAAGTAGAGCGGTTTATGAACCATTTGGAGGCTACCCTGCGGGAAACCGACGCTGCGCTAGGGGGTAATCTGGTGGTGGTTGCGCAAACCCGTTATGGTCAGGCACAGGTGGCCACCGGTGGCGGCGTGCGGGGTGATCAACACGGTTCCATGCTGGTGGAACTGACCCAGCCGGATACCCGTGAGGTACGGGTGAGTGAGTTTATCAACACTTGGCGTTCAAAAATCCAACAGCCAGCGGGTCTTGAGAACCTGTTGATTTTTTCCCGGGCCGCCGGTCCACCGGGGCGGGATGTGGATGTTCGTCTGTTGGGGGATTCCATCACGCAATTAAAAACCGCTGCCCTCAAGCTGGCCGACGCCCTCGCCACGCTGCCCGGTGTCAGCGCCATCGAAGATGATTTGCCCTATGGTAAAGAGCAATTCATCTATCGTTTAACCCCCTTGGGCGAGGCGTTGGGATTGACCGTGGAGAGCATCGGCCAGCAGCTCCGGGCCGCTTACGATGGGGAATTGGCGCAAATCTTCCAGCTGGGTCAAGAAGAAGTGGAGGTGCGGGTGATGTTGCCCGATGGGGAGCGTAACCGTCTCACCAGCATCGAGGCTTTTAATCTTATCTTGCCCGATGGCCAAGCGGTGCCCCTGGCCAATGTGGTAGAACTCAAGGCCCAGCGGGGTTTCGAGGCGTTACGTCATGCTCAAGGGC
>CAZGON010000191.1:0-1689 GCA_964527085.1 uncultured Candidatus Competibacteraceae bacterium | reverse complement strand
AGCTAGAACGCACGGTGCTTCCAGAACTGCAGGCCCAATTTGGCGTCACCTATAGCCTCGAAGGACGTAGTGCGGATCAGGCGGAAACCTTAGGCGATATGAGACTGGGTGCGCTATTTGCGCTAGCCCTCATTTATTTGATTCTAGCCTGGGTATTTGCGTCCTACGGGTGGCCCTTAGTGGTTATGTCTGCGATTCCCTTTGGTATCGTCGGCGCCATTGTAGGCCATTGGCTAATGGGTATCGATCTCACCATCCTGTCGTTGTTTGGCTTTTTTGGCCTCACCGGCATCGTCATTAACGATTCCATTATTTTAGTGACTTTTTTTAAGGAACTACATGCTTCCGGGATGGCTACTCAAGATGCCCTGGTGGAGGCGGCTTGCCAGCGTTTGCGGGCGGTTTTATTGACGTCCCTTACCACCATCGCCGGTTTATTACCGCTCCTTTTCGAAACGTCTTTGCAAGCGCAGTTTCTCATTCCCATGGCGGTGTCCATCTCCTTTGGACTGGCTTTTGCCACCCTTTTAGTGTTGTTTTTTGTGCCTGCATTATTATCTGTTCACGAGAGCGTAGCTGAGTACATGAAAAATTGGCATCAGCGATACCCTTTCAGCAAAACCGTCGGGTCTTTGGCGACTCAGTCCAGGAAAAACTAATACACCATGGCGAAAATTGAGTTCTTCTGCGACTGGAAAGCCACTGTTTTCTCAAGCGGCGCGAGTCCTTTCCTAGCGCCAACCTCTCCTGCACTGCATGATGTTGTAACTATCCAACTTCGTGTGCAGCGTTCCAGTCCACTGCGTCAGGTTATTGTCTATTCTGCGCCGGACGGCGAAGCATGGGAACAGCCTATGGTGTTGCACCGGAGCGATTCATTCTTTGCCTATTACCAGTGCCGGTTTCAGCTTCATTGGAAAGAGAAATACAGTGGATTGGCTAAGAGAGGTTGATAACGCTTTATGAGTTTATTTGCAAGCAGTATCAGGAACATCCGCGGGTCTACGGCCAACGCTTTAGCCCCTATACAGATTTGACCTTTACCGATGAAGAGGTGATACCGAACCACAGTTTTGGCGCGACTTGGATAGTTACCCTCAAAATGCGTAGCGAGTCCCGTGACCAAAAAGAGTTTTCAGGTACGCCGATCTAAAAGTCTCACCCTTACGAAGGGGGAGATTTAGAGGGGGTAGAGGGGGTAGAGGGGGGAGGGACCGAGCTTTGACTATGACGTAAAAGTCCGGGTAATAGGGTGGGTTTTATGGGGTGCAATTAAAGAAGGACGTAAACAAAAGCTCTACAATCTGTTAGGAATGTGGCTAAAGGGGGGTAGCAATATTCCAAGCTAGGGTAGTTTGGGGTGCAAAAGGAGAAAATATAACCTGAACTATTTTGGCCACTTTCTGACATTACTCGCCAGTGATTGATTTTTACGGTTCCCCTCAAATACCTATAACTATTGCAGCTTTTATTTCTCCGGATTTCGTTACATTCCATCCGAGCTACTTGCTACAGTTACCTAATTTTAATGAAGTGCAATCTCACGAAACGCCTCCAGGGAATTAACAGTTGCGGCTTTGGTGAGCAATTCGCGCAGTTTCGCTAGATCATCGAGTTCTTCAATGCGTTTTTCGAGGGGTTCTGACACGGCCCCAAAGCGTGCCTCTAAGATTGCTAGCACATCGGCTC
>CAZGON010000190.1:0-7955 GCA_964527085.1 uncultured Candidatus Competibacteraceae bacterium | reverse complement strand
CTACCGAAGTCAATCTAGACGAGTACTCATCCCTGGTTGAGATATTTGATCAAAGCTGTCAGAAATTTAGCGATAAAAATGCGTTCGCCAACATGGGTTACGTGATGACTTTTGCTGAGCTAGATCGCAAAAGCCGCGATTTTGCAGCTTATCTTCAGAAGAGCCTTGGCCTGCAAACGGGTGACCGGGTTGCCATCATGATGCCCAACCTTCTACAGTATCCTGTTGCTTTGTTTGGTATTCTTCGCGCCGGATTAACCGTGGTTAACGTTAATCCCCTCTATACGCCCCGGGAACTGGAGCATCAACTCAACGATTCAGGCGCACGCGCCATTGTTATTGTGGCTAATTTTGCCCATGTGTTAGCAGAGATTATCGATAAAACCATTGTCGAGAAGGCAATCGTGACAGAACTCGCCGATATGCTGCCATTCCCTAAATCAGCATTGATTAACTTAGCGGTTAAATATGTCAAGAAAATGGTGCCAGATTATAACCTTCCAGGGGCTATGACCTTTAAGGGCGCTTTAAGTGAAGGGCATAAATTGACCCTTGACCCACCTACTCTTAACAAAGAGAGTTTAGCCTTTCTACAATACACAGGTGGCACGACAGGTGTTGCTAAAGGCGCTATGTTGTCCCACGGTAATATGATTGCCAACATGCTCCAAGTTGAGGCTTATGTAGGGTCTATTTTGGAAGAAGGCAAAGAAATTATCATTACTGCATTACCGCTTTATCATATTTTTTGTCTCACGGTTAATTGTTTGGTTTTTGTAAAAAAAGGCAGTTTAAATATATTGATCACAAACCCCCGGGATATTCCTGGTTTTATTAAAGAGCTTAAAAAGCTTGGTAAATTTACCGCTATAACCGGTGTCAATACTCTTTTTAATGGCATGGTTAACAATTCTGATTTTGCCAGTCTGGATTTTTCTGCCTTAAAATTATCTGTCGGTGGTGGTATGGCAGTACAGCGGGCAGTGGCGGATAAATGGCAGAAAGCGACCGGTGTACGTATCCTTGAGGGGTATGGTTTAACAGAATCTTCCCCGGTTATTTGTGTAAATCCCATCGATTTAGAGGCTTTCAATAGTAGTATCGGCTTACCTGTTCCGTCCACGGATATATCTATTCGTGGTGACAACGGCAACGAGGTTGGTTTGGGCGAAGCCGGCGAATTGTGTGCCAAAGGTCCCCAGATCATGCAAGGCTATTGGCAACGTCCCGATGAAACAGCGAAAACCATTACTGAGGATGGCTGGTTACTGACAGGTGATATTGCCACCATCGATGAAGAGGGCTTTGTGCGGATTGTGGACCGCAAAAAGGATATGATTCTAGTCTCCGGCTTCAATGTATTTCCCAATGAAATCGAAGATGTCATTGCTCTTTTGGATCCGGTACTAGAGGTTGCTTGTATTGGGGTCCCCGATGAAAAAGCAGGTGAAGCTGTAAAAGTGTTTGTGGTCGTTAAACCTGGCC
This sequence comes from uncultured Candidatus Competibacteraceae bacterium, assembly GCA_964527085.1. GTDB lineage: Bacteria > Pseudomonadota > Gammaproteobacteria > Competibacterales > Competibacteraceae > CAYRGG01. The sequence goes on along the minus strand of CAZGON010000190.1, from coordinate 6,470 downwards.
ACGAAATAACCCCCGAAGCCATTCGCGAACACTGCAAAAAGCAGCTAACGGGCTACAAAATACCGAGGCATGTGGAATTTCGTGATGAATTACCAAAATCAAACGTCGGTAAAATTCTCCGCCGGGAGCTACGTTGACCTAAAACGATTTCACATGGGCTGTAAACAGATTTGACAAAAAAGCTAATCTGCTCAAACAACCAATCAAACCGTCTATAGATTTCTTTTCATATGGAAAGTAAAAATCAAAGCGCAGCGCTGCTACTGTACCAGCTAAATCGTCTCAAAAAACTGCGAGACGAGCAACAGCTAACTGGCCTGACACCTGAGCAACGGATGCTCAGACAGTGGCAGTCTACGCGTCTGGCAAAAACTTATGAGGACTTGCTAGCAAGTCCTCGTTATAAACCTGCCACAGAATTTTTTCTAACGGAACTCTACGGAGAACAGGATTTTGGCAAACGCGACCAAGATCTCGAACGAGCCTATCCCATCATGGTGCGAACCATGCCCCCCAAACTCTTAGACCCCCTTGCCATGGCCGTCGAGTTAAACGCCCTATCCCATGAGTTAGATGCGGAACTTGCCCGGGTGTTGGTGGAGGAACTTGGGGTGCGAGAAAACTTGACCGAAGAACAATATGCCCAAGCATATCGTCTTTGTGATAGTTATGATCGGCGTCTTCATCAGATCGAACTGATTCAATTGCTTGGCAGAAAGCTCAATGCTGCTGTTGCTACTCCTTTTATTTATACGGTTTTGCGGCTTTCTAAAGGACCGACCCACTTAGCAGGTTTTGGAGAATTACACACCTTTATCGATAACGGTTATAAAGCATTTCGCCACATGGGGGATGCGGGCGAGTTCTTGCATACCATCGTAACCCGGGAACAACGTATTCTAGACCGTATCCATGCTAATCACCCCCATCCTTTTGCTCTCGATCAACCGGATTAGAGCATTTCCCATTCGACTGTAACCATCCATCGTTAGCCTTCGGTCTCAGCATGCTCATGTACTATATGTACACTCCGCGCACCTCGCCTCGGCTGCCTTGTCTACAATCAAAACGAAAACCCTCTAGCTGCTATCTAGGGAATGAGATTAAGGTTTGAAAATGGCGATGGTATTCTGATTTTTTTGGGAGACACCCCAATGGCAAATCCTGTCAAAGCGACTGTGGGCGCTATCATAACTCGCCAAGCCCAAGGCGATGAAGAAATTTTGTTAACTGAGCGAAATATACAGCCTTTTGCAGGCCAATTGTGCTTACCAGGTGGTCATATCGACCGTTTCGAAACGGCTAGGGACGCTGTGATACGGGAAGTAAAAGAAGAAATCGGTTTAGATTTTTATCCTAAATTTTTTCACTACTTTGATGAGCTTATTGAAGAATTAGGCTGGCATGCGGTAGTTATCATATTTACTGGCTCTGCGTCAGGCATTTTAACCCCTCAACCCGAAGAAGTGGCAGCCATTCGCTGGCTCAAGATGACTAACATTTCATCTTATCAGCTCGCCTTTAAGCATAATGAAATTATCCAAGCTTATGCTGATCACCGACACTCAGCCTCATAATATACGGTGCAGGGTGTCGTTATCCCAGAAAGCAAGGTAATTTAGCCTGTTAATAGCTGTTATGGTGTTGTTCCCAAGGGCTGATAATATTGAATAAAAAGCTCTTCCCAACAGTCGTTGGAAGCATCAGGGATTTCCACTAATTCATGGCCCGAGAATAGATATTCCTGCCGTGAACCCGATTTGGCCCAGTGGGGGTCGATTTTGGTCAGTTTTTGGCTGAGCCAGGTAAATTTTGTACCGGCTGTGAGTTTAGAAAAAGTAAGACGCATAACAATCACCGCTGAAGATGTCCTTGAACAAACAAGCTCATTTAGACCGATGCAATAAAAACGCCAAAATCTTGGTCAAAAAATACTTTATTTTATGAATAAGCTTGTTTTTGCTCTTCCAGCAAAGGGATAGCTATTTAAGAAGCTTGCATAGCCTCCAAGGCAATCCGAATGACAATCAGTACCCAACCCACCACCACTATCAGCCAAGTTATTTTTTTGGCAACTTCTGCAACCAGCAAAAACACTGTCAGTATTGCCAGAAAACCGATGGGATTAACTAGGCTACCGGGCGTCTGCAAAGGCAAAATATTGTCGAGTAAAGTAACAATCAATTCACCGGCCCAATGGGCTAACGTATAGATAAAGGCCAGTAGTTGATCTAAAAAACCCTCCGGCGCCTCTGGAACAGGTGGGGGGGAAGCAGGCAAAACGGGTAAAGAAGGCAAAGCATCCGATTGTGCTTGAGCAGACGTAACAGGAGCTAATGTCATAGGCGTTTCAAAACCGGTTTGTGCAAGTATGTGCGGAGACTTTTCCGTGATCAACAATGTATGTTTCTGGCCTTATTAAGGGGTTCACCGATGGTCTTTATAGGGCTATACCGTTGTTTGCGCCGGTTGCCGATAAGAAATGGGAACAAGACGCTCATCGCTAAACGAGACTTCTTCCCAACTTGAACGATCTGCTAAAAGTGTTCGTAATAAGCGATTGTTAAGGTCATGGCCCGATTTATAAGCCGTAAAAGAACCGATAAGGCCACATCCTAATAAATACAAGTCACCGATAGCATCGAGAATCTTATGTTTTACAAATTCATCTGAATAACGCAAGCCGTCCTCATTCAACACCTGGTAATCGTCCATAACGACGGCATTATGGAGATTGCCCCCTAACGCCAAGCGCCGTTCTCGCAAATGTTGTATGTCCCGTATAAAACCAAAGGTACGGGCTCGACTCACTTCCTTAACAAAAGCGACGGTGGAAAAGTCTATGTTTGCCCGCTGCTGGCGGCCTCCAAATATAGGGTGCTTAAACTCAATGGTGAACCCTATTCTAAAGCCTTCATGAGGGTCAAAACGGGCCCATTTATCGCCATCTTGAACAGCTACCGGGCGCCTGACACGAATAAACCGTTTAGGAACTACTTGTTCTTCTATACCTGCACATTGAATAAGAAATACAAAGGGACTGGCGCTGCCATCCATAATAGGTATTTCCGCTGCATCGACATCCACATAGGCATTATCAATACCTAAACCGGCCAAAGCAGACAGTAGGTGTTCCACAGTGGAAATACGGACCTGTCCTTGGGCTAACGAAGTGGCTAATTGTGTATCACCCACATTACCAGAACTTGCTTTGATCTCTAAAGGTTGATGGAGATCCACCCGCCGGAATACGATGCCAACATCAGGCTCGGCAGGTCTTAGGGTGAGACAACTCTTCTCTCCCGTATGCAATCCAATACCCGTCGCTCGAATGACATTCTTTATAGTTCGCTGCCTTACCATATCGTGGACCCACTTGTTTTTAATCTGCATAATAATGTGCTGCAGCCCTTCGCGGTATTAAGCGTCCAGATGCCGGCGAACTCTGTTTCAGGGCGGTCAGTTCATACTCTTTAAGTTACGCTATTATGACATCAGCGCAAACTATTTTTGAGTATCAATGCGTGCTGCAACATTCTTACCGAATGTCTTATAACGACTCTTAGCAAGACCTCGGGCAGGAATAATAGCGAGTACGCTTATGATAAATAAAGTCTACGTTTATTTTATAAAGATACCTCTCACTGTCATTTTAAATCGTTAAAAACCTAACTGGTTTTCTGCTAGGAGCTGTTTGTAAAATGCTTTACTTAAGCGCCAATGAGGCACGCTTTTCACCACCTCGAAACTATTGTGGTATATACAGAAGCGTCTTCTACGTCTCACCACGAGTTTTACAAACAGCTCCGTAACCAGGAGACCCATTTTCGTCAATCTGCTTGGCGACGCAGAAAGGCGGGGATATCCAAATACTCTAAATTGCCATCGGAGCGATCTGCAAAGTTGTCGCCGGCCGCTTTTTGCCGATTCCCCACTGCCCGCTTTTCACCTCCTCGCGCATACTCGTTGTCGGCAGTGACGGCATTGGCCGGTTTTTGTACTACTTTAACCGAAGGCTTAGTGTGCTCTTCCCGTAAACTGACAGGTTGAGCAATTTGACCAATACCTGTGGCCACAATAGTCACCCGTAGTTCATTCTGCATTTCCGGGTCAATGACGGCTCCCACAACCACAGTAGCATTATCAGAGGCTAGTTCTTTAATAGTATTGCCTACCTCTTCAAACTCGCCGATAGAGATGTCCATACCGGCCGTAACATTAACCAGTAGGCCCTTGGCGCCAGCCAGATCAATACTCTCTAACAGGGGACTCGCGATGGCTGCTTCTGCGGCCTCACGGGCACGACCATCGCCGACAGCACGTCCTGTGCCCATCATCGCCATGCCCATTTCACCCATGACAGTGCGTACATCGGCAAAGTCCACATTGATAAGACCAGGACGAGTAATTAGTTCAGCAATACCCTGCACCGCATTGAGCAGCACATCGTTGGCCGCCTTAAAGGCGTCTAGGAGACTAGCGCCTTTCCCTAACACCACTAATAGTTTTTCATTGGGAATAGTGATCAGAGAATCGACACATTCCCCCAATTCGTGGATACCTTCCATTGCCACAGTCATCCGTTTGCGACCCTCAAAAGGAAACGGTTTGGTGACAACGGCTACCGTAAGAATACCCATTTCCCGGGCAACTTGGGCAACCACTGGAGCACCCCCGGTACCAGTTCCACCGCCCATACCTGCGGTAATAAAGACCATATCAGCCCCTTCCAACACCTCGCGAATACGCTCTCGGTCCTCCACGGCAGCCTTACGTCCAATGTCAGGGTCGGCGCCTGCTCCGAGTCCCTTGGTAATATTGGCGCCCAGCTGCAGCGTGGTGCTAACGGCAGCGGTTTTTAGCGCCTGGGCATCGGTATTGGCGCAGATAAAATCAACGCCTTCGATATTAGCGCTCAGCATATGCTGGACAGCATTGCTGCCACCTCCGCCGACACCAATGACTTTAATCACAGCACTTTCGTTACGTGCATCCATCAATTCAAACATAGCGGCATTTCCTCACAGGCATAAAATTTGGGTAAATTGTTTGAGTGGAGTGTTATTGTGTTACGTTGTGAAAACTAAAAAAAACCTTGCAACCAACTACTTATACGGGCAAACAAGCCCCTTCTTGCCGCCAACAATGACATGTTGGCGTTCAACGACCGGCTTTCATTGCCAAACAACAAAAGCCCCACCGCCGTCGAATAGATAGGATTGCGAATAACGTCTGGTAAACCTGCCACATAGTGGGGTAAACCGAGCCGCACCGGCATGTGAAAAATTTCTTCCGCAAGTTCCACAGCGCCCTCCATACGGGCGCTACCACCGGTCAGGACAACGCCTGCCGCAATCAAGTTTTCGTATCCGCTGCGCTGTAATTCAGCTTGCACCAGCGTAAATAACTCTTCGTAGCGAGGTTCTACGACTTCAACGAGGGTTTGGCGAGACAACCGACGCGAAGCTCTGTCACCCACGCTGGCCACCTCGATGTTTTCATCGGCATTAGCAAGCTGCGTCAAACAACAGGCATGTTTTACCTTGATTTCTTCAGCATGTTGGGTAGGGGTGCGCAAGGCCACGGCAATATCGTTAGTCACCTGATCTCCAGCAATAGGAATGACTGAGGTGTGACTGACAGCCCCGTTAGTAAAAATCGCAATATCAGTGGTGCCGCCTCCGATATCCACCAGACAAACCCCCAACTCCTTCTCATCCTCGGTGAGCACAGCCCGACTGGAAGCCAGTTGTTCTAGGATGACATCGTCCACCTCTAATCCACAGCGGCGCACACACTTGATGATATTTTGCGCAGCGCTCACCGCACCGGTGACCATATGGACTTTGGCTTCTAAGCGCACGCCGGACATTCCCACCGGTTCTTGAATACCTTCTTGATTATCAATAATAAATTCTCGCGGCAGGATATGAAGAATCCGCTGATCCGCAGGAATTGCCACCACCCGTGCGGCATCGATGACCCGGCTGACATCCTCCGGCGCAACTTCTTTATTGCGAATGGCGGTGACCCCATGGGAATTTAGACTGCGGATATGACTGCCAGCGATCCCGGTATAGACTGAATAAATTTTGCATCCTGCCATTCGCTCTGCTTCGTCCACGGCGCGCTGTATAGATTGCACAGTGGATTCGATATTGACCACGACGCCTTTTTTGAGTCCTCGGGAGGGATGGGAACCAATACCCAAAACCTCTATGTCGTTGTTAGGACTCACTTCGCCTACCATAGCGACCACCTTGGAGGTGCCAATATCGAGACCAACAATCATATTTTTATCGTCTTTCTTGGTCATGTATTTCCCTTTTATAATGCCTTGTCTCGCTGCTTACTAACCGGGCGACTTAGTCGCCATAGATTGGATGCCATACCCCTTGCCTGTGACCATATAGGACAGGACTTACGCAGCTCGTTCCAGAAGACGCCGTGAACACGTCCCTGTGGGCTTG
>CAZGON010000189.1:1436-7963 GCA_964527085.1 uncultured Candidatus Competibacteraceae bacterium | reverse complement strand
ATACTCGTGAGAATCCACCAAACGATCAAACCACTAATTGATGACACGCCCTAGCTTTTTTTTAAATTTAGTTAGATTATTGAGTTGCTGGCATTGTCCTTGCTGTTAATTAAGTTGCCCATGGGTGTTAACGATTATCGTTTTTCATCTGTGTGCAGACTCCTTATGGTGATTGGATTTTGCCGAGGCTTTTTCCCCTGCCTCGGCTCTTTTAACCTGTGACATAGATCACTTAGCTTTTTAGGAGCATCAAATAGATATAGTCAATGATATTTATTAATTAACTATCTTAAATAATGCCGAGTGGGAACAAGGACTTATTGGCCCCTCAACGAAGAATTAGGATTTTTCGTGCGGCAAATCAGTAAAGGAATACGATATGTCGAAACATGGAATTTTTGAAGTTTTTAATTGTGATGATAAAGATCATCACGCTACCCTTTCTATGGGGCGCCGTGATTTCCTAAAATTTACTGTTGGATGTGCAAGTTTATTAGTCACTTCTCCGGTTTTGGCAAACCTATCCATCACTGGAGAACGAACCATTTATTTTCATAATCGTTCTAACAACTCAACAGTTAACCTTGTCTATTGGACACCGGATAAGGGTTATCTTACTGAAGCTTTTAAAGAGATAAACTGGGCGTTACGGGATCATTACAACGATCAGGTAATTGATTTTGATCCTAAGTTACTGGATCAGCTATCTGCTTTGCAGATCGAGATGAACTACTCAAAAAAACCTGTGCGGATTATTAGCGGTTACCGCTCACCGGCTACTAATGCCCGGCTCAGCCGCAACAACAAGCGCGTTGCAAAAAACAGTTTTCATATGTACGGTAAAGCGGTTGATATCTATATGCCAGGCCGCTCTGTCAGCGCATTGTATCGCGCAGCCCGCTCTCTCAAAGCCGGTGGGATAGGCTATTATCCGAAATGTAACACGATTCATATCGACACCGGCCCTGTGCGAACTTGGCAATAATATTCTTAAAGTGTTGCCAAAGGGATATTTGCGGTATTGAGAGAGGAACTTAGCAAGGCTTTTTTAAGACCAATAGCATAAACCAAAGCTTTATCAAGCAGGCTCATGCCTGATAATCAATATTTTTTCTTTAAAGTTATTAAAACAATCCAATTAAATCCGATGCCGGTTCAGCTTATGACCCTGTCATCATGATATGCTATGTTGCGTATGAAAACATGCTAATACATTGTTTTTCTAATGAGACGTACACGTATTAAAATTTGCGGTATCACCCGAGTTGAAGATGGTGTTATGGCAGCGCAACTAGGTGTGGATGCCATCGGCTTGGTGTTTTATCCGCACAGCTCCCGGGTTGTCGACTTGGCTACCGCTGCCCAGATTGTCCGAGCGCTACCCCCTTTTGTCACTACCGTTGGATTATTTGTGGATGCTCAAACAGCTCAAATTGAGGCCACCTTGCGACAAGTTAGCTTAGCTATATTGCAATTTCATGGCAATGAAAATCCCAATTATTGCGCTTCTTTTGGTGTGCCGTTCATTAAGGCGGTACCCATGGGAACGGCAGCGGACCTGGCGGACTATGGATGCCGTTTTCAGCAAGCTGCCGGACTTTTGCTAGATAGCCACGGCGGTGATAAGACAGGTGGCTCGGGGCAATGTTTTGATTGGCGGAAGATTCCAAAGAATATGACAAAACCTATTGTTTTAGCCGGTGGTCTCGATCCTTACAACGTCACGGAAGCAATACAAAGGGTACAACCCTTTGCTGTGGATGTGAGTAGTGGGGTAGAATCGGCAAAAGGTGTCAAGGATAGCCGTCTTATGCAACTGTTTATAGAGAGTGTAAACCGTGGTGACAGCCTTGCGTGAAACCGTAACCTATGATGAAGCCGTTGATTTTCAAAAGTTTCCTGATAGTCATGGACATTTTGGCCGCTACGGTGGACAGTTTGTCGCCGAGACCCTCATGGAGGCCCTGCGTGAACTCGACGAAACCTATCAACGCTATCGCAACGATGCCGATTTTTTGGCTGAGCTAGATCGTGATTTGGCCGATTATGTAGGACGACCTTCGCCTCTATATCATGCGGCCCGCTGGAGCGAAAAGCTGGGAGGCGCCCAGATTTATTTGAAACGCGAGGACCTCAACCACACCGGCGCCCACAAAGTCAATAATACCGTTGGCCAAGCACTGCTAGCCAAACGGCTGGGTAAAAAACGGGTTATTGCTGAAACCGGGGCAGGCCAGCATGGTGTCGCGACAGCCACGGTGGCTGCCCGGCTTGGTCTTGCCTGTGAAGTATATATGGGTTTGGAAGACGTCCACCGCCAATCTCTTAATGTTTATCGGATGCGTCTTTTAGGGGCGTCCGTAGTACCTGTGGAATCAGGTTCTAAAACTCTCAAAGATGCGCTTAACGAAGCGTTGCGGGATTGGGTGACTAATGTCGACGATACCTTTTACATCATCGGTACGGTGGCGGGTCCGCATCCCTATCCGGCCATGGTGCGGGATTTTCAGGCGGTTATTGGCCGCGAAACCCGTGAACAAATGCTCGCTAAAACAAACCGCTTGCCTGACGCTTTGGTTGCCTGCGTCGGTGGTGGTTCCAACGCCATTGGTTTATTCCATCCTTTTCTCAATGATCCTTCCGTGGCCATGTATGGTGTCGAGGCGGCGGGTTGTGGAGTTGCCACAGGTCGTCATTCTGCGCCCCTATGCGCCGGACGGCCAGGTGTGTTACATGGCAACCGCACTTACCTTTTAGAGGATGACAACGGTCAAATCAGGGAGACCCATTCTGTCTCCGCGGGGCTTGACTACCCAGGTGTTGGACCTGAGCACGCTTGGCTTAAGGATATAGGACGGGTGAACTACGTAAACGCTACGGATGACGAGGCTCTGGCGGCTTTTCATGACCTGACCCGCACCGAAGGTATTATTCCGGCCCTCGAAACCAGTCATGCGTTGGCCTACGTATACAAGCTTGCTCCCACCATGGACCGGCAGCAGAGCATCGTTATCAACCTATCCGGTCGCGGCGATAAGGATATCAACACCATTGCTGCATTGGACGGAATAAAGCTGTAATGCCTTGCCATGAGTCGTATTGCTAAATGTTTTCAGAGCTTGCGCCAAACCGGGCGCAAAGCACTAATTCCCTATATTACTGCGGGTGATCCGGTTTGTGACGCCACGGTCCCGATGCTCCATGGGTTGGTGGCGGCTGGTGCCGACATTATCGAGCTTGGAGTGCCTTTTTCAGATCCCATGGCGGATGGTCCAGTTATTCAAAAAGCCTATGAACGGGCCCTAGCTAAAGGTATGTCGCTACATGGCGTGTTGGATTTGGTAGAGCAGTTTCGTCATACCGATCATACGACTCCGCTGGTGCTGATGGGGTATTTGAATCCCATTGAAGCCATGGGGTATGCTAATTTCGCTGAGCAAGCTAATGATGCGGGTGTTGATGGTGTGCTTACCGTGGATCTACCACCGGAAGAAGCCTCTGAATTGACCACCCTCCTTGAGAAGTCGGCTATTGATCCCATCTTTTTGTTGGCGCCCACCAGCTCGCCGGCGCGTATCCAGCGTGTCGCAGAGGTGGCGCGAGGTTATGTCTATTATGTGTCCCTTAAGGGTGTCACTGGATCTTCGGCCATCGATGTAAGCGATGTGGCAGAAAAGGTCGCTACTATTAAAAAATATTTAGATCTTCCTGTAGGCGTCGGTTTTGGCATAAAGAATGCCGAAACGGCGCTGGCGGTGTCTCGTGTTGCCGATGCGGTGGTGGTGGGCAGCGCTATTGTCTCTTTGATGGGGGAATTAGCGACCGACGCTACGCAGAGGCAAAAAAAGGTGGCTGATTTAGTCTCCGCCATGCGTCACGCCATGGACACCGAAGTATCGGCTGGCATGGTTTGCCATGGAAATTCCTAGCTGGTTCGAGAAGCTTAAACCGTCTCGCATTCGCACGGTAGCGGCTACTAAACGGCAAATACCTGAAGGTTTATGGAGCAAATGCGATAGTTGTAGTTCGGTGTTGTACCGGGCCGAGTTGGAACGTAATTTGGGTGTTTGCACCAAATGCGGCCATCATATGCGGATTGCAGCACGCAAACGTTTAGAAAGTTTTTTAGATGCTGAGCATCGTATAGAGATTGCGACTAAGGTTATTCCGCTGGATTTTCTAAAATTCAAGGATACTAAAAAGTATAAAGACCGCTTATTGCAATCCCAAAAAGTCACTGGCGAAAGCGATGCGCTTATCGCTATGCAAGGCACTGTAAAAGGCATTCCAGTGGTAACCGTCGCCTTTGAATTTGACTTTATGGGAGGATCCATGGGGTCCGTGGTGGGAGAGCGCTTTGTGCGAGCTGCTGAAATTGCTGTAACAGAACGTATTCCCTTAGTGTGTTTTGCCGCTAGCGGCGGCGCTAGGATGCAAGAAGCGTTGACGTCTTTGATGCAAATGGCCAAAACCAGCGCCGTGCTGAATCGATTATCCCGAGCCACTATTCCTTATATTTCGGTCCTGACAGACCCCACCATGGGCGGTGTTTCGGCGAGTCTTGCCATGTTGGGAGACATCAACATTGCAGAACCGGGCGCCTTAATTGGCTTTGCCGGTCCCCGAGTGATTGAGCAAACCGTGCGGGAAAAGCTCCCCGAAGGTTTTCAACGGAGTGAATTTCTCTTGGAGCATGGTGTCATCGACATGATTGTCGAGCGTCCTCAGATGCGGGATCGTATTGGCGCACTTTTGGCGATGCTCACCCAACGCCCGGCACCCTGAAGGAGTTTGTTAACATCAAGTCTTTTGTCATAACAAAATTTTGTTTTCTATGGGTGGTTTTTAAGATAGTCAAATTTGGGTGTAATGACTAAACCGCGTTTCGCCACCTTAGCGCAATGGTTATCCTGGCAAGAAACGCTGCATCCGTGCGCCATTGATTTGGGCCTGGAGCGATTGCGACCAGTGGTCAAAACAATGGGGTTGGATAAGCTTCCCTGCAAAGTTATTACCGTTGGCGGTACTAACGGTAAGGGTTCTACGGTAGCTTTTCTTGAAGCGATATTGAAGGCTGCCGGTTTCAAGGTGGGTGCCTATACATCACCGCACCTGCTACGTTATAACGAGCGTATTCGGGTAAATGGCGAAGCAGTGGATGATATGACTTTATGTCATAGTTTCGCGCAGATTGATGAAGTTCGAGGCGCTATATCACTGTCCTATTTTGAGTTTGGCACCCTGGCTGCCTTGGAAATTTTTCGTAGGGCTGAGGTTGCGGTGGCGTTGTTAGAAGTCGGTTTAGGGGGGCGCTTAGACGCGGTTAATGTGGTTGAACCCGACGTAGCTGTGGTAACCACGGTCGCTATGGATCATATGGAGTGGTTGGGACCGAATCGAGAGGCCATCGGTTTTGAAAAAGCAGGTATTTTTCGATCTGGCAAACCGGCCATATGTGCCGACCTCAGACCGCCACAGCCACTTCTGGACCATGCGCTAAATATCAACGCCTCCTTGTATCAGGTTAATAAAGACTATGGTTTTTATAAAGAAACCCAAAGCTGGACCTGGTGGCGCGACGACCATCGGATGACTGATTTGCCATTACCCGCTTTAGTGGGCGATCATCAGCTGGCAAATGCCGCTGCCGCCTTGATGGCCATAACAACCCTTGCAAGGGTGCTGCCTGTGGATGCAGCGGCCATTCATAGAGGATTGCTGGACGCTCACCTGGCTGCACGTTTTCAAATTTTTCCTGGTTCGGTTGAGTGGATTGTCGATGTTGCCCATAATGCACAAAGTGCTTGTTTGTTGGCGGCGAGTCTAAAGGGTCGTCCTTGTACAGGCACTACCTGGGCTGTTGTGGCGATGCTACAGGATAAAGACGCGGTTGGTATCGGTCGAGCGTTGCGTGGGGTTGTGAATCGATGGTATGCGGCGACATTGCAAGGTCCTCGCGGTCAATCAGGGGAGCAACTCGCCGTTGCTTTAAAAAAAGCGGGTATTGAAAATATAATTTCTTATTTCCCAAGCGTGATAGATGCTTGCCGAGCCGCTAAACAGGAGGCGGTGCAGGGAGATCGCATTGTGGTATTTGGTTCATTTTATACCAGTGCCCATGTGTTGACCTCTGACCTCATCGACAGCGGTTAGCAGTCTATCCATAAGCAAGAGGGGGATTGAGCTGTGGAAGATCGACTAAAACAACGTTTGTTAGGCGCCGTAGTTGTTGTAGCGCTAGCGGTGATTTTTGTACCGGAATTGTTAAAAGACTCAGACAAACTGAATAAACCAGTAGCCAACACGGAGATGCCTCCCCGCCCTCCGCAGACCATGATCGAGCCTGACGAAGATGAAACAGTTTCCTTGCCGCTGATCGCTGGGTCTTCGGCAGAATCTGCTACTGCGCCAGATAGCCAAGTTGGTTTGATGGCTAGCCCTGGGGATGAAACGACGCTACCGTTGCAGCCAGAAGCAACATTGCCAACCGAACCAGCTGCTGGGGAAAGGCCACTGGCCAGTAATGA
>CAZGON010000189.1:0-1359 GCA_964527085.1 uncultured Candidatus Competibacteraceae bacterium | reverse complement strand
CCGTACCTTGGAAAGTCCTGTAATTCTAGACAGGGCTGCGTCCGGTACACCGCCAAGCAATGCAACAGCTAGCGAATCGGATTCTGCCGATGCGCCAGCCCAGGAATCTATTTCTAATAGAGTATTTCCAAATGCGGCCCAGCTGCCGCCGGGCGTCACTCGTCCCGAGCCAAACTCGGCAATCACCCAACCCGCTGAACCAGCGCCCACAGAGTCAGCAACGCCATCGGACAATCTGCCCCAGGTGGATTTAATTGGTCGATCAGGAACGGATAACCCGCCATCGGTTACCCCAACCGAAACCATAGCCATGTCTCAGACAGGCAATTGGATTGTTCAGGTGGGTAGTTTTTCCCAACAAGAAAACGCCAATGATTTACGTGACAGGCTTATTGAGCAGGATTTTGACGCCTTTGTGGAATCTTCCGACACGGAAGGTCAGACTCTTTATCGGGTACGGATTGGTCCTCAGTCTTCCCGTGGCCAGGGAGAAACCACCTTGGTGCGTCTGCGGGCGTCGGGATTTGAAGGACAGGTGGTGTCACTGGGTAATTAACTGTATGCCGCCAACGGTTTGTGTCCTCTACAGATGACTGTACCCATTTAGAAATGGGGTAGATAAGGGTGCGGCTTAGTGAGCTAACTAGCCTCGGACACAGGGATTTGAACGCTTTGGATCATTTACGTTAATTTTGATAGAAAAGCACGAGTTGAGTGAATTACGTCATCCTAACGCTTATTACACTCTCCATGGTACTGGGTTTATGGCGCGGTTTTATCAAGGAAGCCATATCCTTTGGGGCATGGGTCTGTGCATTTTTTGTGGCGTTCTTATTCATCGACTATGGCGCGACGTATTTAACTCAGTACATCAATGTTGCGTCGGTGCGTATTGTTCTCGCGTTTGGTTTTTTCTTTATAACCACCTTGGTCATCGGTGGGTTGGTCAATCTCATCGTTGCTCAATGGCGCAGGCAGACCGAATTAAATCTCACGGATCGTTTGCTTGGTTTTGGGTTCGGGTTCTTACGGGGCCTCGCGGTAAGCACTGTAGTCGTGTTATTGGCAGGGCTTACGCCGATACCGGGTAATACCGACTGGGTTAATTCGTCGTTGCTGCTACATTTCCAGGAAGCCGCTTTGTGGTTAAGGAGTTTTTTCCCGCTAGAGCTTGCCGAGAATTTTAAGTTTCCATAAGTCGTTGTCACTTTTTTAATGTAAATATTATTACCCAAGGCATTCGAGATTTAATATGTGTGGAATTATTGGCGTAGTAGGATGTGGCCCTGTCAATCAACGTCTTTTCGATGGCCTCACGGTGTTGCAACACCGTGGTCAAGATGCAGCAGGAATAGTGAC
>CAZGON010000188.1:0-7975 GCA_964527085.1 uncultured Candidatus Competibacteraceae bacterium | reverse complement strand
GGTGTCTACCTCACCGCAAGCGTTATATGGCTCAATTGATGACACGCCCTAGAACATAACAAGGCAAATTAACACAGACAGGTTATTTGCGACGTTAGCTGTTCACCAAACCTTGTGCCTAAAACCGATATTGAAGCCATCAGAAATACCATCAATCAATTCGCCAACTGCTTTGATGTCAAGGATTAGGCGGGTCTGAGAGCGGTTCTTTCCGATACCATCATTTCATCATTTGTGACTATCGCACTTTGCGCGGTGAGGTAACCCATCTCAGTGCCGAGCACTACATCTCGAAAAGAAGAGAAGCCCTGGGTCAGTTAAATACACACCATCTTCTCGCCAATCACCAGATTGCCATTGATGGTGCAAAGGCCACCTGTGTGGCTTCGTCTATGATTTGGCGACGGCTCGGCAATAAGGCGTTTAACACCCATGGCCTCTATGATTTCAAACTAAAGCATCAAGGCTCGGCTTGGAAGATCTATGCGATAACCCAAAAAGTGCTTTGATGCGAGGGCGATGCTTCCATCCATGCGGGTGTACAACAAGGCGCCAGCGGACCGAGTTAATGAGGTGGGAGGGGGTTATACCAATTCGATAAAAGTTTGCATTTTTATGCTAGATTTCCGATAGGGAATCTTTGGGAAAGTGCATATGCAGACCCAATTCTAAGTGGTATTACTCTACCAAAACATGTCATGCAGAAACTCGTGGTACCAAATGAGTGTAATACACCATGTCTAAGTGTAAGCAGCTAACCACCAAATCAACCTGACCGTCTTCGTCGCTAGCGCTCCTCGGCGGCAGGTTATTTGGAGCGTTAGGCTATGAATGTGCATTAAGGAAAAATATGAAGCCAAAAGTCTACATTGAAACATCCATCGTAAGCTACCTGACATCACGTTTGAGCAATGATATTCGTACTGTTGCAAACCAAAACACTACCATCGAATGGTGGGAAACTCGTCGCTTTGATGGGGTTGAATATTTATTAACATGGAACTGCACACATATTGCCAATGCTGTCATGAGGCCAAGAATCGAAGCAATCTGTCGGCAGCAAGGTGTGTAGCCGTCTATAATCTGTACACCTCAAGAGTTGATAGAGGGCTAATACTATGTGGAAAGATCCCATCGTCGAAGAAACACGGCAACTCCGTGAGCACTATGCAAGCCAATTTCATCATGACGTTGACGCTATTTTTGAAGATATTCAAAAACGTCAAGCTGAATCGCATAAAAAACTAGTGTCATTTCCTCCCCGCAAACCAACCCACGCACCCGATGTGGCCTAACAAGCGCTTCAACCGGACCGGCTTTTTCGCTGCCGTTCTAAGGCGGCCGGTTAAGCGGGACGTTAGAATGAATTAATATTCAATGGTTGCGCAGACCTAACACTTGATGCGATGCACTCCTTTGATACTGATATAAGCACTGTTATCGGGATGTGCCGCCCCTTCAGCTTCCCATTACACAAACAAAGGCAATACCCGTTGAGTAAAGATTTCTTTGCCCATAAAGCAAACAGCTATGAACAGAACAAGAGCCGAGTTGATAATGTTGACAATATCGCTAACTCGATAATCAAAAACGTAGCATTTCAAAAAACAATGCATCTCATGGATTTTGGGTCTGGTACGGGTCTGCTACTTGAGCGCGTCGCTCCGTGGGTTAGAAAGATAACAGCCGTCGATATTTCCAGCTCTATGAACAGGCGGCTAGCGGAAAAAAGGTACAGGCTTGATTGCGAATTGGATATTGTGGAACTCGATTTAGAAAAGTCCGATATAGATGAAAAGTTTGACGGCGTCATATCGTCAATGACAATGCATCATATTCGAGACATCGACGCCCTATTTGTAAAGCTCCATAAGATGCTAAAAGAAGATGGCTTTATCGCGATAGCTGATTTAGATCTGGAAGACGGTAGCTTTCATACAGAAGACACCGGTGTATTTCATTATGGCTTTGATCGTGATGCCATTGCTGATGTGGCTAAAAAAGCTGGTTTCAGCAATGTTGAGGTAACCACAGCCAGTATGGTACATAAGCCTCAAGGCGATTTTCCAGTGTTTTTACTAAAGGCATAACGATAATATTTACACAACAATTCATTACACTCGCACTCTATAAGATGGTAGTGCTGGGACGTCGCTACGCGGTGCCCATGAGTTCAATTTTATGCATTACCTCACCGTAGTTCATGGGTCTCAGACCCTTTTAGAGACCGAAAATTTCATGGAAGGAGGGATGTGCGAATCCATATTAAGGATAGTGGGTGCCTTTTTGTGTTCCGCCACACTTTATGTGGAGGTGAAGTCAAGGTGATCTGATCAAAGACTTCGAGTTCAAGCTCCATTGAGCAACCATGACAGCAGTAAGCTGAGCGCCCCTAAGAATGACTAACAATCACCTGTACTCGTCGGACGGCAAAAAACGTCATTCCTTCGCAGAACCTACGGATATAGATAATCAAGCCAGTTGATCCACGTATTTCTCCGCATCCAAGGCTGCCATACAACCAGTACCCGCCGAGGTAATTGCCTGCCGATAAACGTGATCAGCCACATCGCCAGCGGCGAATACGCCGGGCACACTGGTGGCGGTGGCGTCACCCTGGGACCCGCCCTTAACCAAAATGTAACCATTCTCCATCGCTAGTTGGCCGTCAAAAAGCTCCGTATTAGGCTTATGACCGATGGCGACAAACAAGCCATGTATATCTAGATCAGTGATTTCATCGGTTTCCGTATGACGAAGCCGAACACCTGTCACGCCACTGTCATCACCCACTACCTCGTCCAACTCGTGATTCAAAGCTAACCGAATGTTGCCGTTTTCCACTTTGTCTAATACCCGGTTCACTAAAATTTTCTCAGCCCGGAATTGATCACGACGGTGTACTAAGGTTACCTCAGAAGCAATATTAGAGAGGTACAAGGCTTCCTCCACCGCCGTGTTACCACCGCCGATCACCGCCACCTTCTGATTGCGATAAAAAAAACCATCGCAGGTTGCACAGGCGGAAACCCCTTTACCCATATAAGCTTGTTCTGACGGCAACCCTAAGTATTTTGCCGTGGCGCCGGTGGCGATAATCAATGCATCAGCCATATACTCACCGGCGTCCCCCACCAATTGAAACGGTCGCTCCGTAATCTTGGCCGTATGGATATGGTCGAAAATAATCTCTGTGTTAAAGCGCTCGGCATGCTCCTTCATACGCTCCATCAAGCCAGGTCCCTGTAACCCCTCTGGATCCCCTGGCCAGTTTTCCACATCGGTGGTGGTCATGAGCTGACCGCCCTGAGCTAGGCCAGTGATTAATACGGGATCGAGATTAGCGCGGGCTGCATACACCGCTGCAGAATAACCCGCTGGACCGGAACCTAAAATAAGCAGCTGACAATGTTTAGATTTACTCATTACGATTACGACGCCTCCTAAAATAAAGCTGTCTGATGAGGGAGGGGTGCAACGCACCCCCTACTCTCTTGTTAAAGATTGACAGCATGTTCGGCCAAATATTCGGCAACACCCTCTGGGTTTGCTTTCATACCCTGTTGACCTTTGCGCCAACCCGCTGGGCAAACTTCACCGTGCTCTTCGGTAAACTGGAGGGCTTCCACAACACGCAACATCTCATCCACATCCCGCCCCAGGGGTAAATTATTCACCACCTGGTGTTGCACGACGCCGTCTCTGTCAATTAGAAAGGAAGCACGCAAGGCAACGCCGTTGGGATGTTCAATGCCATAGGCACGGGTAATGGCGTGGTTAACATCAGCCACCATGGGAAAGCTCACCTCGCCAATACCCCCCTGATCGACGGGCATATTACGCCACGCGTAATGGGTAAATTGAGAATCGATGGATACACCCACCACGGCTACGCCTAATTCCTCAAACCGCGCCATGCGACGGTCATGGGCGATAATCTCAGAGGGACAAACAAAAGTAAAATCCAAAGGCCAAAAAAATAGCACTACGTGTTTGCCGTGAAGATCAGACAACTTAAAATTCTCTGTAATCGTGCCGTCAGGCAGCACGGCAGGAGCTGTAAAATTGGGGGCCTGTTGAGTTACTAATACACTCATGTATTCCTCCTAGATTTAAAAAAACAATGGGTTAATACAGAGGGTAGATTACAGGATAGACCATGATAAGTATAATTAATTAATTTAATTTTTTTGATAGAGAAAGACTATTAGTTCGAGCAGCGTAGTTTACATGCGGTAAATGAGCAGCGCAGAAGGTGCTGTAACACCGAGTCAGCAAACATAAGCAGGTTTTGAAACAGCTTCTTAAAGCGCTACGGGATTGGATAGCTTGTTCTAGAGGAGGCTGTAAATGCTCCCTTGCAAGCTTGGAGGGCGGCCTTTCGGGCCGCCGACGCCCCTTTCACAAGCCACCCAATTCCTTTCTACAAATGCGACGGGTTGTAGCCTTATCTAAGCTTAGATAAGCTTCGCCACTAAGCTGATGTCAGTGCCTGCGAGAGCTTTAGAAACCGGACAGTTTTTCTTAGCCGTCTCGGCTTGCTCTTGAAAAGCCGCCGCGTCGATACCGGGAATTTCAGCCTCCGTTTCTAATTCGATCTTGGTGATGGCAAAACCGCCAGAAACCGCACCGAGATGAACTTTAGCTGTGGTGTGAATACGATTAGGAGTGAAACCTGCTTGGCCAAGGCCAGCCGACAGCGCCATGGAAAAACAACCGGCATGGGCAGCGCCAATCAACTCCTCTGGATTAGTGCCCGTGCCTGACTCGAAACGAGAGGGAAATGAGTAGGGGCCTTCAAACGCCCCACTGCCCAGCTTCATGGTGCCTTTGCCCTCTTTTAGAGAACCTTGCCATTGGGCTTCAGACGTTCTAGTAGTCATTGCTGTTTCTCCAGTTAGTGTTGGAGTGTCGGATAATAGCAGGGAATCATGCTGTGATCTTGTAAAGATGGGAAGGCAGATACGATCTTATTGATTATTATTAGCGCAGCAACATTAAGCTGTTGGTATCGTTTGGAGAAATAGAAGGGGTTTTAGAATTCGGGAGGCTACGGGAACTAAACACCTTTCGGTAGTTTTCTGTAAACATACTGTTCTTTTGAGTTACCTCACTGGGCTTTCAAACCTAGCAAACCCAATACATCAGTGTAAATATCAGCTAGCGGTAACCGTAGGGCAGGTGTATCCAGCTCAATTACAGCGTCTATTCCTTAGTAAATTTGCCGCTGCCAACAATTGGCGCGGCGGTTTTTTGGCAAGCAGCTAAGGCTGATAAAAAATCAATAATAAACTCGTGTAGAGCAAAAAAATATTCTTATCATGACAATCCTTTCTAAATCTATCTAGTGCTACTAAGCTCAGCACTAACAAGTTGTGTTTCAAAATGGCCTCCTACTGTAAAACGGTCCGTTTGTTCTGTATAACCATTAAATCTTGCAATGGCAGCGCCTACAGTTTGATTCGTCATCTCATCTACCAAATCATCTTCTATTTGCTTTGCATAGTTGCTTTGTATGACATACTCAGCAAATTCATTAACGTTGCCAGTGCGAGCAATTCTAATGAAGTCCTCCGGTGTTTCATAGGATGGCGCAAGGGCAACAATGTCAGTAAAAAGCGCCAGCCACCGTTGATCAAGCTCTGTGTAGTTGTATAAACTGGCAAGAAAACGGGCTTTACGCTTTGTGACAACTTGTTCACGCAAGCCCCCCAAACTGCCCATCGTTGTCCCAAATATTTCGGCATAGCGTATATTTTCTGACTCGCTGAGGTCAGCGTTCGTTGCATTATAGTAAGACTCGGACAGTAGCTCTGAGAAAGCTTTTAACGTCTGCTCAGAGGGTTTCTCTTGACTGAGCAGCACACCTTTGAGCAATTCCTCGATACCTTGACCGTAGTTTTTAATAAGCGCTTTTTTACCGTCTTGCGGATTGCTTGCAAAATGTGCATATATGGTATCCCTAGGTTCGTAGTGTATTACCTCTGTTACGGTATTCTTTTGACAGGCGGATAATCCAGTTAAAGTTATTAACAAAAAAGACCAAAACAACAATAATCGTATCATGTTATATACTTAGGAGTTACGCAGTTGGGTTAATAAGGGTTTGATTTCACTGAGAATGTATTTGCACACCGTGCAATCGTGAATTCATAAAAATCAACAACTTAAACTTTCAATTGCGTAACTCCTAATACTCTTAATTTTTATTTAAATTATTATTGCCAGCAAACTCAGCACTATTACGTCGTATTTCAAAATGACCTCCTACTGTAAAACGGTCCGTTTGTTCTGTATAGCCATTAAATCCTGCAATCATGGCTCCTAGTAATTTATTGAACGTCTGATCAATCAAATCCATCTTCTCTGCTTGCGCACGATTACCCCTGTTAAATAAATCACCAAAAAAAGGAACAACTATCGCATCTTTTGTGGCGCTAAGTGGAATGCTGATTCCAGGAAAGAGGGTCACCAAACCCGTTAATGCATTGGCCATACTGCGCACTGCATCCTGATCAGCTGCATTCTCAACCTTTGCATCATTGAAGGCTGCTTGCAAACCACCAAACAACAAACCTAAAGCTTGAGAACTCATTACATTTTCTTTTTCACTCAATGAACTATTTGTTGCATCTTTATATAGCTCCTTTGTTGTCAAAGATACCGCTTCTATAAACTTGTTATCAGGATCGGGATTGTTGAATATGGCTTCTTTAAAAAAGAAAGAAAATGCTGTAGGGCTTTGTATAGCATCGTTTGACGTATTGGATATTTCCATGGCAACACCCTTCGGATCACTCATAAATAGCGCCTTTAGCCCCTCGGTCAACTCCTCCCGGGTATGGGTCTCACCCATGGCATCACTAGCGGCGCTGAAGACGTGGGCTTTGAGCTCCGTGTGCTCCTCCCCCTGCAGCTGACTCAGACCACTCAGCATGCCCTCAAGCCCCTGTTGATAGTTCTCGTCACCGTAAGGAAATCCGTCTGCTCTCCCCGTGACATTGACCGTACCCTGCACAGCAGTAGCGATAAACTGGCTTAGTCCGGCACTGCCTACCGAGTCTTGCAACGGCTCAATCCATTGACCGCTTGGGTTGTCTCCGAGTAACAACGTGGCAGCCCGTACCCAGCCTCGGGTGTCGGCGTCACCGACGGGTTTCAAGGCTTTCTCCGGTGTCATCAGATTGTGGTAGAGCGCCTCTTTTAGGGGTATCAATACCGCATCATCGGATTGGGCGAGGACTTGACTGAGCTGGTTGGCTGTCTGGGGTGTGCTGCTGGCCGTCATGGCTAGATCTTGGATAAAGGTGTCGCTTAATCCGCCTGTTACGGCTTTGCTTAAGGCGTCGGCGAGGGTCTCGCGTTGCCCATGAAGTCGGTCACGATGAAAGGCTTCAAGAAGGTGAATCTGTTGCACCTGATCCTTCCCTAACCATCCATATCTCCTCGCCGGGTCAACGAGTGGCCCATACCCCGAGCTCATGACATCACGGTCGTGATGATCCACAGATCGCAGGGCATCGAGGGTGTGCTGGGGGCCTAGGGCGTCGAAGAAACCGGCGAGGGCTTGGGGAGTGTTGGCGTGCTGGGCGAGGGCGGCCATGATGCGGGCTTTGCTGAAGCGGTCCTCTGCCATCAGGTCCAGGGCCGTTTGGCGGCCTTGGCTTGCTAAGTTTTGTGAGTATTGTCGGTGGGCAAGAGAAGCTGGGGTGTGGTAGGGATGTAGCGTGGGAGCATCGGACGATGGGTTGGACTGGGACGCCTTGGGAGTGTTACGGGGCGCGTCCATGATGGCTTGCAGTTGTTTGACCGCTTGGGAGTCTGGCTGAGACTGAGGCGTCAACGTGTGGGTAGGCGACTGTGGGAAACGATAATGAATATTTGTAGATTGAGTTATACGGGTCATTGTCAGATTCTCTTTTTAATTGTATTAGCTAAGATTTAATCTGACACTTCTGATAAACTGATTGGAAAT
>CAZGON010000187.1:4250-8037 GCA_964527085.1 uncultured Candidatus Competibacteraceae bacterium | reverse complement strand
TCTGATTTTCTTGGTTTTCATTCGGTTTCTCAAATGTTGGGTAACACGTAAATATACGCAACTCCTTAATTCCCTACCCTTATTGCGCACATCGATGCAATCCATTGTATATCAATATCCTCAAAATATATCAGCGTATATCACGCATTGCGCATTTTGTATATCTTATTGCGTGTTATCCAAATTTACAAACGTTTGAAAACGAATACTTCAGACATACGATTTAAGCTGTTCCCGCTTTGAACCCATTCTTAAAACTGGGACTGAGTCTTAAATGCCCCGAATACTCAAATCATTTGATCACTTCCACATTCATAAAAAGCCAAGAGTTACCGGGTCAAGTTGTAATTAAAATCTAAATCCTATTCGGATTCAAACTCAACTTCAACTTCAACTTCAAGTTCGTGTTCAATTTCAACTTCAGATTACACTTAAACTTAAACTACACTTACACTTAGACTTACACTTACGCTTAGCAACAGGCCCAAGGATAGAGGCGGCATCCTTTTTTCTGTCATATCAAGCGAGAGCCGAGATAGACAAGAAAAAAGATATAGCCGAAAGCCTGTTGCCCGCCGCTCAAGGCGGGAAGGGCCCCAAATCATCAAACTTTAGCCAATTCCACTACCCCACCCCCACCTTATTTCTTAAGTTTATAACTTGCTAATCAATGGTATATGAAAGCGCTTTTCCTTACCCGTGAGTATCCGCCAGAAGTATATGGCGGTGCTGGGGTGCATGTAGAATACTTGTCACAGTTCATGGCAGAACAGATCGCTGTAGAAGTTAGGTGTTTTGGCGAGCAGGACGCGGTAGATGAAAATCCTGCAGTAGATGGCTATACCTACGAGACCGAGGGTTTTGATCTGGCAGATCCACATCTTAAAAGTCTTCTACAAACGCTCAATACAAACGTGCGCATGAATGTGCACCCCATAGATGCAGATGTCGTCCACTGCCATACCTGGTACTCAAACTTTGCCGGCATCATGGCAAAGCTGCTTTACGGCAAACCGCTGGTGGTGACCACACATAGCCTAGAACCACTGCGTCCATGGAAACGCGAGCAGCTGGGTCGCGGCTACGATGCCAGCTCGTGGATAGAAAAAACCGCCATAGAGATGGCAGACGCGATTATCGCTGTTTCTGAGGGAACTCGTGGTGACGTGCTGGATCATTTTGACATTGATCCAAAAAAAGTAAGTGTGATCTACAATGGCATCGATCTGCAGCAATACCATCAAGTGGCGACCAAAACGGTACTAGACAAATACGATATAGATCCTGACCTCCCGTTTGTACTTTTTGTGGGACGCATTACTCGCCAAAAGGGCATCATCCACCTGGTCAATGCCATTAAATACATCGATCCAAACACTCAGGTAGTCTTGTGTGCAGGTGCTCCAGACACACCAGAAATTGCCAGTGAAATGAAAAGCGCAGTGGCTGAAGTAAAAAAGCAGCGGGACAATGTCATATGGATTCAAGAAATGCTGGATAAAAAAAGCGTGATCCAGCTCTACTCCCACGCCACAGTTTTTTGTTGCCCTAGCATTTATGAGCCTTTTGGCATTATCAACGTAGAAGCCATGGCTTGCCACTGCCCAGTGGTAGCGAGTGCCGTAGGTGGTATCCCAGAGGTGGTCATTTCTGGAGAGACCGGAATATTGATACCACTGGAACAGCAAAAAACCGCACCTTTTGAACCGGTAGATGCAGATAGGTTTTCGCGGGATCTGGCAGACGGGATCAATCATGTGGTTTCGCAGCCAGAACTAGCAAGAAAACTGGGCGAGAAAGGTCGCCAGCGTGTCGAGGAACATTTTGACTGGAAAAGTATAGCAGATCAAACCATCCAACTCTATAAAAAACTAATCAACAACCATGGTCAATAACAAAGTTCTCTCAATCATCCTAGGCGGTGGACAGGGCTCCCGCCTCTACCCGCTCACGCAAAGCCGTTCAAAACCTGCCGTTCCCATCGCTGGGAAATATAGGCTGGTGGATATTCCTATCTCTAATTGCCTGAACGCAGATATCAAACGCATGTTTGTGCTCACACAATTCAACAGCGCCTCGCTCAACAGACACATTAAAAACACCTATCAGTTCAGCAATTTCAGCAAGGCGTTTGTTGACGTGCTCGCCGCAGAGCAGACTCCCGAAAACAAAAATTGGTTTCAAGGCACGGCAGATGCCGTGCGCCAAAGCATGCATCACTTCAAGCGACATGAATTTGACTATGCGCTCATCCTTTCTGGCGACCAACTCTACCAGATGGATTTCAACCACATGATAGATGCACACATTGCCAGTGGTGCTGCCATATCCATTGCCACTATCCCCGTTTCTGCCAGCGATGCGCCATCGTTTGGAATTTTAAAAAGCGACCAGGACGGTGTGATTACTTCGTTTACAGAAAAACCATCACTTGATAAACTCGCTGGTTGGGAAAGCGATGTTAGTCCAGAAATGCAGGAACAAGGCAAGGTTTACCTCGCATCGATGGGTATCTACATTTTCAACCGCAAATTGTTGTTTCAGCTGCTTAAAGATGAATCCACGGTAGATTTTGGCAAAGAGATCATTCCACAAAACATCGGCAAGCACAAGACACTTAGCTACCAGTACGAGGGCTACTGGACAGATATCGGGACCATTTCCTCTTTCTACGAGGCAAACCTGGCGCTCACCCATCCCCTGCCCCAGTTCAATCTGTATGACAATGATAGGCAGATCTATACCCGCCCGCGATTCCTGCCCACCTCTAAGATCATGGGCACTACCATCAGGGAATCCACCATCGCAGATGGTTGCATCATTCAGGCGCAGCGCATCGAGAAGTCGGTCATAGGCATCAGGTCGCACATCGATGATGATGCTACGGTCATCAACACCTACATGATGGGGAGCGACTATTACGAGACATTGCAGGAAGTCGAGGAAACCGATAATTCCATGAAAATGGGCATAGGCAAGCGCAGTTTTGTCAAGAACTGCATCATTGATAAGAATTGCCGCATAGGCGCAGATGTCCACATCGTGGGCAGCGATACACTAGAGGATTCCGATAATGAGGTTTACTGTGTACGATCTGGTATCGTCGTCATCAAAAAGAACGCGACCGTTCAGGATGGTTTTAGGTTAGAGTAGCCGTATAATTTTTATCTCGCTTTCGCGAAAGCATAACAACTTCAATCCATTTGCCAGTTTCGTTCACAATGCATAACGATAAAATTCAGAACAGTTGATCGGAATTCTCAAAAAAGCAGAAGCCTCATCCTGTCATGCCTTCCTAATTGCTATTGGGATTGTTTCGGTATCTCACAGGACGCGATATTCTGATGCTCGAAAATGAATGTCTAGTCGCGACGTAGATTACGAGCAAGACACTCGCACCAGCGGGTGCCTCGCCCTTTGAGGGGCTGCCCGCAGGGCTGGGGTGTTACCCACCAGACGCCCACAATCCTACTGTCTTGTTGAACTCGTTTCGACATCGCACAGCACGCTGACGACTCCCCTCTTATACTGACTAATGAAAGTACCTCACAGAATGCGTCATTCAGAATCTCAAAACAAAATGCCAAGTCACGATGGGAATCATGAGCGGGATGCTCACGCCAGCGGATGGTTTGCCCCTTGAGGGGCTGCCAGCGGGGCTGGGGTGTAATAACAGGTCTCTATCACCCCTAATGTCATGTTGAACTTGTTTTAACATCGCACAGTACGCTCACGACTCCCCTCTTATACTGACTAATGAAAGTACCTCACAGAATGCGTCATTCAG
>CAZGON010000187.1:0-4150 GCA_964527085.1 uncultured Candidatus Competibacteraceae bacterium | reverse complement strand
GATGCCTCGCCCCTTGAGGGGCTGCCCGTAGGGCTGGGGTGTTACCCACCAGACGCCCAAAACCCTATCGTTATACTGACTAATGAATGTACCTCACAGAATGCGTCATTCAGAATCTCAAAACAAAATGCCAAGTCACGATGGGAATCATGAGCGGGATGCTCACGCCAGCGGATGCCCTGCCCCTTTAGGGGCTGCCCGTAGGGCTGGGGTGTAATAACAGCACGCTCACACCCCTATTGTCACACTGACGAAGCTCAGTATCACACAGCACGCCCACAACCCTATTGTCATACTGAACTCGTTTCGGTATCTCACAGGACGCGACATTCTGATGCTTAAGTTTTACATGATTCCTAGCAATTGATTTCAATCAACAAAAAAGCCATCCCTAAAACAGAGATGGCTTTAAAATGTCCAGTTATCGATCGGTTTATCTCACCACTTTGATCGTTGCAGATTGCCCATCTACAAATGTCAGTCGCACTAAAAACAATCCGCTAGGCAGATTCTCAGACGACAGCTCAAACTTGTCTCTGTTGACCTTGCTCTGAGAAATCAATCTACTATCTACACCGTAAATTTTAACACTTTCAATAACTACAGGCGAGCTGATATAGAATCGGTCACCGGTTACAGGATTTGGATAAAGAACAGTCTCACCTATGCTGCCCACATTCTCGATGCTTAGCGGCATATCACCTATCATAATTCGCATATCCTGATCAGCCGGCGTTTCTGCCTCATCAAAAGCCGTAGCATTAGTTCCATGGAAGTTGCTCATGTATTCCGCCATGGCATCCTGCTCGCCACCCGTATAGCTGAAGCTGGTATTCAGACCAGGGTCGGCCGCAAGGTTGCCGTCGGGGAAGTCCACCGTCTCGCCAAAGCCGGTACCGCTGTAGTAGTTGATCCTATTCGGCGCGCTTAGCATGTCCAGCGGATAGCCGTCGCCACCGTTGGCCAAAAAGTTAAGCGTCACCATGTTGAAGGTGGTTCCCGCAGGCGCTACAAACACGCCGTCGTCAACAACAGTAATGTCATTGCTTGGATCGCTGTCGCCACGGTCCACGATCAGGTCGACCAGCCTTGTACCAGCCGGCTCGTCCGGGTCGTACACAAAACTCATACCGCCCACCTGAGGGAAGCGGCCAGGTGTAGCACCGGGTGCAACGGCGGCAAGGCCGTGCTCGATGATGTCCACCAGTTCCTGTGCAGTCATCGTCAATCGTACAAGACCGTTGTCAAAACGCAGGGTAGCGCGCAGGTTACCCTCGCTCACCTCATTGTTGGTCGGTGGTGAGAACACTATGTCCGCTGGGTTGGTAGAACCGCTGGGCAGTACCGCAGAACCTATCTCGGTTCTTAGTCCACCGCCATTCTTCAGCGATACGTCCACACCTGGGTCGGTGGCAGGGTTCAAGAGGTTGGCATACCACAGGTTGGCATCTGCCGTCAGGTTCCCCAGGTTCGTTTCTTCAGTCCTTACCTGTGATCTTCTTCCATCCAGATAAACACTTGAGAAGCCCACTACGTTATTGAACTGTGCGCTGATCACGCCGCGTACCGCATCGCGTATCGCCACAACATCAGCATCTGGAGTTGCGCCCAGGCTGCTTACCAGCGATGCGTTGGAAGGATACGCACCGTTTACCGTCTCGTCAAGTGAGGTCAGGTCGATCACGCCCATCGCGTCAAAGCCTACCACCAGTCTACCTAGGTATTTGTAGTCGCCGTCCACGTTTACCACGAGTACGGGATCGCCGTTTGCCGCGGTCGTGCTGAATGGGTAAGCCTCGTCAAAAGCCGAGTCGCTCACCACCGTGCCGCTGAACAGCTGGTCGTTGCTGTCGCCCATACGCGTGTTTGAGCCACCCGCTACGATGATGTCCACACCGTCAAGCAGGGTAGCCAGCTGCTTCTCTACTGCCAGCGACTGCATGTGTGCCAGCAGTATGATCTTGTTTACGCCCGAGTTCTTCAGCGCGTCCACGCTCAACTGGATCTCTGCGGCCAGCTGTGCAATGCTGGATCCCGGTGCCGGTGACACGGTAAGCGCGCCCAGGCCGGTAATGTTTGGGAAGCTGGGCGATACCGCACCCACGATACCGATGGTCTCGCCACCGATGACTGTAGTGGCATAGCGCGCCACCTGGCTGTCCAGCGTACTGATGTCTGCACCGTCGGTGCCGATCACGGTGTTGAAGTCTGAATCTGCCGTGAAGTCCATGTTTGTCGCAAGCCATGGGAAGGTCGATCCAGGGAAAGTCACACCGCTGTTTGACTCGCTGGAAAAGGCCGCGTCGAATAGCTCGCCGGGTCCCTGGTCAAACTCATGGTTACCGAAGCCTGCCGCGTCCACGCCGAAGGCATTGGCAAAGGCGATGTCCAGGTGGCCCGGCTCGTTGCTGCCCGTAAGCGAGCGCACCGCGCTGTTCTCGGCCGCATAGAAGCGAGGGCCAGGAATAATCAGGTCACCTGAGGTTACGGTCAGGGTGTTTGCGCCAAAGGTCGCATCGTTCTGGAAGAAGTCCACAAGTGCGGAGAACTCGTCCACCGCGTCAAGTGCGCTCTCTTCGTTTCCATCCACGTCTGCGTAGTGCAAAAGCTGTAGGTTGAAGTTCTGTGCGATTGCTCCAGAACTAGAAAACAGCGCCAGGACAACAACTACTGCCCTGAGAATGTTTGAGTAAAGAATTTTCATAAGATTTATTTTAGGAAGTCTAAAGCTATCTAGCTATCCGAGGAATTAGATTTCCTAAAAATCAAAACACGGTTATCAATGTGTAATTAGAAGGTAAAGAAAGTTGCCAAATGGTAAATTTTAGCGCATAGAATTGTAAAGCCGCGAGATGCTGCATTAGAATGTATTTAGTCCTATATTCCATCTTTACTCGTCAGTCTCAATTCGGGTTACGGAGACAACGCCCAGAGATGATGGTGAGAGAATAGAGTGCAGAACTGTGATAGGTAATTTTGAGAATCATGCTTTCGCGAAAGCGTAACAATTTCAATCCTTTAGTTACTTTCTGGCAAACTGCTCGAGAATATTATCCAGTAAAATTGATCTGAATCCAATCAAGGCGAAAGTCACCATATCGTGTAAAGGTTTGAACCTATTCAATTTTTCGATCCTCTTTTGTGCATGTTATCTAGTTCCGATAGCTATCAAGGATGTGCCAACATCGCAGAAACGTGACATTGAACTGCTTTAATTATGAAGGTACTCCTTTCTGAGAATTAAAATCGCTTGCCTATAGCAATTCCTATCCATGGAAGGGTTACATCAAAATTATTAGTCAATGGTGTAAAACTGGCTCTCAACATCCAATCCCGACCAAAATGTCGCCTGTAGCCCGCCATTAAAAATAGGTTGTGCAAATTCCCAGAGTTTGACCGTTGCGAACTGCTAAAAAGATCATCCGGTCCAGAATCTGCATAGGTATAACCCAGGCCAGTATCAATGTAATTATTTCGACCCAAATCAATTAGGTAATGTAACGAGACAGGTATGCTTAAATAAAAATCATCTTCGGTATAAAATCCAACACCTATCCGAAAACTCAGTCCTGGTGTTCTTGTCAATTGACGCTCATAATTTAATGATCCAAATAATCCATTACCCAATGCTTCAACATAAACAGCATTGCGCAGCTGTGGTTCTGGAATGTCTGGTAGTAAATCTTGACTAAGCGCGGTTGTGAATGAAAAACTGCTGAGCAGCACCTTGACAAAAAACCTCATAGGCGAATATTGATGGTTTAAGATTTTGACAAGTTAAATAATAAATTCAGGATACTGTTCACTGCCAGTCTAATCTAGAAAAACCAACTGCATCACTTAAGTTTTAATCATCAAACTACAATAGCCGAGAATCTATTTTAGGGTTGATGAGTTTCAAGTGATTTACAAATGCTTCTTTATCTCGTGGCGAAATAATAATCTCATCAAACTTATTATAACCTATGGCCATACGGTCAAAAGATGCAGCTGGAGAGGCCTGCAGACTGCGAGTGGATTCCACTTTACGTATGCGCTGAATATGAATGGGTTTATACTTGAATGGATCGCATTTAATTTTTAACTGGTTTGCATCTATGGTATAAACAGTATTATGAAAAACGTAAAAGAAATAGGCGTAAATAAGCGA
>CAZGON010000186.1:0-8058 GCA_964527085.1 uncultured Candidatus Competibacteraceae bacterium | reverse complement strand
GCTTACTGGAGACACAGCCTATCACAGGATAATTATCCAGAACTGACGTTAATTATTTTGATCAGACTATTTCTGGGTAACGTCGTCTTGGTCAAGATCCCTCCAAACCTGGCGCCACCGCTAAAGCTGATTTAAAAGACTTTTGGGCCGTGAGTGTCACCGGAAATTGGCGAATAATTTTTCGCTTCGAGAATGAAGACGCTTTGGATGTTGATTTGACTGATTATCACTAGGAGCTGCACATGCTGATGTACGATCCCCCGCACCCCGGTGAGCATTTACGGGAAGACTGGATTAACGAATTAGGCTTGTCCATCACAAAAGCCGCGGAAGTGCTTGGTGTTGCTCGTAAAACCCTCGATGCTATCGTTAACGCCCGTGCTGGAATCTCGCCTGAAATGGCTATCAGGATTTCCAAAGCCTTTGGCGGTAGTCCCGAAGTATGGATGCGTATGCAGATGGAATATGATTTGTGGCAAGCTCAGCAAAAAGCCGATCAAATCGATGTCAAACCCTATGAGCCTGCGTGAACAATTCACCACAGCGTCACCTTAACCGTTGACGACTAAGCAGCAGATAGCGCCAAAGGCCCTAGCAACCATACAGGATGAAGAGTTGGCCACGGGTGGCGCAGAGTGATGCCGGTTCGTACAGATTCCGGCAATCCCTGCCGGAATGACGGGTGAGCAGTTACCAATCAAACTAAGTCGCATAATCAATAAGCACGAAAATTGCATTTCAACTTAAATTATTTGCCAGTATGTAAAACGTTGGTAGGGTACATCTGTACGTTAGCAGGTAAAGTAATGGAGCGCTGGGGTGGAAAAAACAAGGAGGTTATCATTTGATGAATAAACAAACAGAACCGTCAAATTTCGGCTTTTTAGCCGAGCATGATGCTTTATTCGTTGAATTAGCCAGCGCTGCCGAGCGCGCCTTTGCAGCTGACCCAAATACCACGTTGATTAAGTTGCGTCAGCTAGGCGAAGCTATGGCGCAACATATGGCGGCATTAGCGGGTATCGGCTTCGATGAGCAAACGTCACAAGCGGATCTACTTTATAGAGTGAATCGCGAATTAAAACTTGAGCCTATAGTTCGCGAGTTGTTCCATACTTTGCGTATCGAAGGCAACAAGGCGACGCATCAATTTAAAACCAAGCATAAAGAGGCCATCAGTGGTTTGGTGGTTGCGCGCAAGTTGGCTATTTGGTTTCACCAATCGTTTGGCAAGTCAGGTAGCAAATTTAGCCCTGGACCGTTTATACCGCCTGCCGACCCCAGTGAGCAGCTACGTCAGTTGCAGTCAGAAATCGACAAGCTAAAAAACGACCTGCAACAAGCGAATATCCAGTTGGATTCTAGCCAACAGCTGAATGACTTAATTGCCAAAGAAAAGTCTGAATATGAAGCGCTGGCACTGGCGATGGATGAAGAGTCACGGGCACTTGCCAAGCAAGCCAGCCTACACCAAGCGCAGTTCGCGAAACAGCAGCAAGACTACGAGGCCAAAATTAAAGCGCTTCAGCAACGCACTCAGCAAGATGAAAAAGCGCTCAGCGCCAAGCGCCAGCAAATCAGCCGTAGCACCCAGGTCGCCAGCCAACACATCGTATTAAGTGAAGAACTCACCCGCATTTTGATCGATCAACAATTGCAGGAGGCTGGCTGGCAAGCCGACAGTCAGGAGCTGACTTACAAAAATGGCGCTCGTCCCGCAAAAGGCAAAAATATCGCTATTGCCGAATGGCCAACCCGCACCCTCAATGACCAAGGCCAGATAAAAAATGGCCGAGCAGATTACCTGTTATGCGCCGGACTAACTCCCATCGCCGTGGTTGAAGCCAAAAAAGAAAACACCCATGTGGCCGGTAAAATCCCGCAAGCTGAACGCTATAGCAAAGGCTTAACAGTAGCGCCGCCCCTCATCGGCGCGTGGGAACTCGCCGGTCTTACCATCGCTTGGCCAGATGATAGTGAGGGTCACTACAAAGTACCCTTTGTGTATTCCTGCAACGGTCGCCCTTTTGTGCCGCAACTAGCGGAGCAATCGGGCACTTGGTTTCGTGATGTGCGCCACCCTGCCAATACCAAAAGGCCGCTACCCAAGTTCCATACCCCAGACGGGCTATTGGATTTACTAAAACGCAGCAAAGAGCAGGCGCAACAGCAACTTAAAGCGGAACCGTTTGGTTATTTGAAACTGCGCGACTACCAGCAAAAAGCCATTACCGCCGTGGAAAATACGCTGGCAAAGAATATGCGAACTGCGCTCTTGGCCATGGCTACTGGCACCGGTAAAACCCGAACTATGATTGGCCTGATGTACCGCTTCTTAAAAGCGGAACGCTTTAAACGCATTCTGTTTTTGGTCGACCGCACCGCACTTGGCCAGCAAGTTATGGATGCCTTTAACGAAGCGCCTTTGGAACAAAACCATACCCTGTCCAACATCTACAATGTGGTAGCGCTTGGCGATATGGCCGCAGAAGCCGAAACCCGCATTCAGGTAGCCACCGTGCAGGCCATGGCTAAACGCATTTTTATGAGCGATAATCCCCCGCCCGTGGATCAGTTTGATTGCATTATCATCGATAAAGCCCACCGAGGTTATACCCTTGACCAAGAAATGACCGAAGGTGAACTGGCCACCCGTGACACCACGCAATACCTTTCCAGCTACCGCCGTGTATTGGACTATTTCGATGCAGTAAAAATCGCCTTAACGGCAACGCCCGCCAAACACACCAGCGAAATTTTTGGCAAACCGGTGTACACCTATTCCTACCGTGAAGCGGTGGCAGACGATTGGTTGATTGACCACGAGCCACCCATTCGCTATGAAACTCTGCTCACGCAACAGGGCATCACCTTTACCAAAGGTGAAACCGTTAGCGCCATCAATACCCAAACCGGTGAAGTGGAAAGCGCCGAACTAGACGATGAGCTTAACTTTGAAGTCGATGCCTTTAACCGCCGCGTGATCAACGAAAACTTTAACCGGGTGATCTGCGAACAACTGGTGCAGGAACTCGACCCCTTTGGCGACGAAAAAACCCTAATTTTCTGTGCGACCGACTTGCACGCCGATATGGTCAAACGTCTGCTGGATGAAGCTTTCAAAGCCCTCTACAGCGACGAATACAACCAAGCCGCTGTGGCCAAAATCACCGGTCAAAGCGACAAAGTGGAGCAACTGATCCGCCAGTACAAAAACGAGCGTTACCCGACTATCGCCATTACCGTGGATTTGCTCACCACCGGCATTGACGTGCCAAAAATCTGTAACCTAGTGTTTATGCGCCGGGTAAAATCCCGCATTCTTTACGAGCAAATGATGGGCCGCGCCACCCGCCGCTGCGATGAAATTGGCAAAACCGTGTTCCGTATTTACGACCCGGTGGATATCTATGCGGCGCTGGCCGACGTCAACACCATGAAACCCCTGGTGAAAGACCCAAACATCAGTATTGAACAATTAGTAGACGAGCTTGCTGATCCAGACCAATTGGAACGTGCCTTAAACAGCCCTGGGGAACAACCCGGCGAAAGCCATGCCCATGTGGTGCTCAGCCAATTCAGTCAAAAACTCATGCGGGTATTGCGCAAAGCCGAGAAAAAGGCTGAACACACACCCGCACTCAAACAAAAGTTGACAGAGCTGGAAAATCTATGGGGTATAGAGCCCAAGATGCTGCACAAACACCTGCATGATCTTGGCCCTAAACACGCCGCGCAGTTTATCACCCAGCATACGGGGTTACTGCATCAACTGGCCGAGGTCAACAATCTGCTTGGTAACGAGCGTCAGCCAATCATTTCCGATCATCATGACGAAATCCGCGAGCGCATTCAAAGCTATGGCGTGCATCAGCGCCCGGAAGATTATTTAGACAGCTTTAACCAGTTTATCAAAGAACAGCTTAACCAAAGCGCCGCGCTGGCGGTGGTGGTAAATAAACCGCGTGATCTCACCCGCGAGCAACTTAAAGATATTAAACTACTGCTGGATGGCGCAGGCTACTCCGAGGCAAAACTGCAAAGCGCCGTGCGTAACCAAACCAATCAGGATATTGCCGCTAGTATCATTGGCCATATTCGCCGCGCCACCTTAGGCGAACCTTTGGTGTCTTTTGAGCAACGTGTTGCACACGCCATGCAGCACATTTACCAAAGCCATCACTGGCTACCGGCACAGCGCAAATGGTTGGCGCGTTTAGCCAAACAACTGGTGCACGAAGTCATTATCGACCGCGACTTTGTCAACAACCGCTTTGCCGATCACGGCGGCGCTAAACAGCTGGATAGGGTATTGGGTAACCAGCTGGATACTGTGTTAGACGAGCTGGGCGAAGCCCTTTGGTCACAGCAGAGCGCATAAGCTTTTTTTATTAGGATTCAACATGACCAACAACGACATCGTCCAAAAACTTTGGAACCTCTGTGACGTATTGCGTGACGACGGCATCAACTACAGCGACTACGTGACCGAGTTAGTGCTGTTACTGTTTATCAAAATGGTCCATGAGAATACCGAAGCCGGAACGCTAAAAAAACACCCACTACCCGAGGGTTGCCGCTGGACGGATTTAAACAACAAATCCGGTATTAATCTGCTAAACGATTACAAAGCCATTTTGTTGGCCTTATCAACGGGCAAACGCACCCAGGCCGACCCAGAAAATCCTGGTCAAACCAAAGAAGTTCAAGTACATGATGACCTCCTCATTAGCGCCATTTATGCCGATGCCCAAACCCGTCTGCGCGAGCCGCGTCACCTGGAACAGATGATCAAAGCCCTCGACCAGATCGATTGGTTTAGTGCCCAAAAAGACGGCTTGGGTGATTTGTACGAGGGACTGCTAGAGAAAAACGCCAATGAGACGAAATCCGGCGCCGGTCAGTACTTTACCCCCAGGGCGCTAATTAACAGCATGGTGCGTTGTATCAAGCCTCAAGCCGAGGAGATGATTCAAGACCCCGCTGCAGGCACCGCCGGTTTTTTGATTGCCGCCGACCAATACATTAAAGAACAAACCGATGACTTGTTTGACCTAAGCGCCAGTCAACAGCAATTTCAAAAACACAAAGCCTTTATCGGGGTGGAGCTGGTGCCATCAACCCGCCGCCTAGCGTTGATGAATTGTCTATTACATGGCATGGAAGGCGATGACGAAGGCGTCGTGCATTTAGGTAACGCCCTGGGTGAGGTCGGTAAAAGTCTTAAACCCGCCGATATAATCCTCGCCAACCCCCCCTTCGGCACCGCCAAAGGCGGTGAGGCCAGTATCACCCGTGACGATCTAACCTATGATACCAGCAACAAACAACTGGCCTTTTTACAGCATATTTACCGCAACCTAAAGCCCGCTGGCCGGGCGGCGGTGGTATTGCCGGATAACGTGTTATTTGAAGCGGGCAAAGGCACCGATATTCGCCGTGACCTAATGAACAAGTGCAACTTGCACACCATTCTACGCCTGCCCACGGGTATCTTTTATTCCCAGGGTGTGAAAACCAATGTACTGTTTTTTACCAAAGGCTCCGCCACCGATACATTTAAAGAAGAAAACTATACGCAAACTGTGTGGGTGTACGACCTGCGCACCAATATGTCCAGCTTTGGTAAACGCACCCCCTTTGGCGAGCAACATTTAAAACCCTTTGAAGGGGTTTACGGTGATGACCCGAACGGCCAAAGCCCCCGCAAAGAAGGCGAATGGTCATTTAATGCCGAAGAGATAGAAGTGGATAAATCCGCCACCGAGGAAAACCAAGGCATCGATGACCGCCTTGCTCGTAGCCGCTGGCGTAGTTTTAGCCGGGAATGGATTCGCGATACCAAAGGCGATTCGCTCGATATTAGCTGGTTAAAAGATAAAGACAGCATCGATGCGGCGAATTTGCCGGAGCCGGAGGTGTTGGCGCGGGAGGCGAAAGAGGAACTGGAGGTGGCGCTTAGAGAGTTGGATGGGTTGTTGGTGGCGTTGGAAGGGGTGAATTGATGAGTGAAGTTAATTTGCCTGAGGGGTGGTGCGAAGCACAGCTGCAAGATATTGCAGACTGGGGTTCAGGTGGTACGCCCTCTCGTAAGAATCTTGAGTACTATGGCGGCGAGGTACCTTGGATAAAAACTGGTGATCTAGGGCCAAGAATTTTAAGAAAATCTAGTGAGTTTATTACTGATAGGAGTTACGCAGTTGGGTTAATAAGGGTTTGATTTCACTGAGAATGTATTTGCACACCGTGCAATCGTGAATTCATAAAAATCAACAACTTAAACTTTCAATTGCGTAACTCCTAACTGAGTTAGGGGTACAGAATTCCAACGCCAAGTATTTTCCAAAAGGTTCAGTAGCCATTGCAATGTATGGCGCTACGATTGGTAAAACTTCAATTCTGGGAATAGATGCAACTACAAATCAAGCGTGTGCAGTTGGCAGTCCGGTTATTGGTGCTACAACAAGCGAGTTTTTTTATTACTGTTTATTAAATGAAAAAGATAAATTCATTGCTAAGGGCAAAGGCGGGGCACAGCCAAATATTTCTCAGGCACTAATAAAGGAGCACGAAATACCACTCCCCCCCCCTAGCCGAACAAAAAATCATCGCCGATAAACTCGATACCCTGCTGGCACGGGTGGAAAACTTCAAAATCCGCCTCGAACGCATCCCCGACATTCTCAAACGCTTCCGCCAATCTGTTCTTGCTGCGGCGGTGAGTGGGAAGTTGACGGAGGATTGGAGGGGCAAAGTCGGCCTATCTGTAGATGATTGGAAAGCGACAAACATTGGTAAGTTAGCCGAAGTTGCAACTGGTACAACACCGAAGAGAACAAATTCAGCTTATTGGGAAAGGGGTACTATTCCATGGCTAACCAGCGCAGCAACTGGTAAGCCTTTTACATACATTGCCGAGCAGTTTGTTACTGAAATAGCGGTTAAGGAATGCACTTTAAAAGTATTGCCCGAAGGTACATTACTTCTTGCGATGTATGGAGAAGGAAAAACTAGAGGCCAAGTAACCGAGATGAGAATCTCTGCTACCTGCAATCAGGCTTGTGCTGCGATTTTGGTGAATATCGATAAAGTGAGTCGTAATTTTATTAAGATCAGACTACAAGAAAATTACGAAGAAACTCGTAAAGCGGCAGCTGGTGGAGCACAACCAAATTTGAATTTAAAAAAAGTTAGAGAAATTCCGGTTTTGCTGCAAACACCGAAAGAACAAACCAAAATCGTCCGCCGTGTCGAACAACTTTTCGCCTACGCCGATACCATCGAACAACAAGTGCAAGCAGCCATGACGCGGGTGAATAATCTCACTCAATCCATTCTCGCCAAAGCCTTTCGTGGCGAACTCACTGCCGACTGGCGTGCCGCCAACCCAGAGCTAATTTCAGGCGAAAACAGCGCCGAGGCATTATTGGCCAAAATACAGGCCGAGCGCGAGGCGCTAAGAAAGCAGCCTAAAAAACGCAAGGCAACTTCAAAACGCTAGCCACAGTATTTAGATATATGGGCATTATTGTATCCAAAAGTCGTTATTTAAGACATAAATGGACACAATAATATCCAATACACTTTGTGTTGCTTCATTAGAAACTACTAACAGCATTGCTATCCTGAGTCATCAATTTCATTAATCTAGGGTGCACAAACAGTTTCTCCTTTCCTGACGTAGCTTCTTGTAAAATACCAATATCGACAAGTAGTTTCAAATACGTCGAAGCAGTTTGTCGTTTAGCGATGTCTCGTTCAACCAGATTACTGATACGGCAATACGGCTGTTCAAAGATAAGCTGTACGAGCTCATAGCTATATATTTTAGGCAGTTGTACTCGGATATAGTCTGTTGTGCTTTCCATGAGCACTCTAATGGCTGCGATTTTTTCGCACGTCCATATTGCCGTTTGTTCGACACCTTTTAGCATGAACAGAAGCCAATCTTCCCAGCGTTGTTCGCGGGTAACCTGGTTAAGTAGGCGGTAGTAATCTTGCTTGTTATAGCATTTGAAGAGGCACTTAAGACATAATAGGGCATAGTGAAAACGCAGA
>CAZGON010000185.1:0-8064 GCA_964527085.1 uncultured Candidatus Competibacteraceae bacterium | reverse complement strand
CGCTTACTGGAGACACAGCCTATCACAGGATAATTATCCAGAACTGACGTTAACTAGGCAGATTCATACGGACAACCAAAAGCCTCTTAAACTTCTGAGGCAGGGTTGTTTTATGGAAACTCTCGCAACCCTCTACTAACCAAAGAACTCACTCAGCAGATAAAGGGGATGAAGAACTATTTAGCAAACGATTTTTGTCGTAGATGTTAAAGGCTTCTTGTAACAGGTTAAGCAGAACGGTTTTGGATACCGGTTTATCCAAGAATTTATGGATAGCGCTGTCGTTGATTGCATCGATTAAGATGTCTTTATCACTACGACCACTCAGTAAAATACGCACAACATTGGGGTACAGTTGGCGTATCCGTCGCAATAGCTCGGTGCCGGCCATATCCGGCATAGTATGATCCGAGATAACCACACCGATAAAGTGAGTGGCCAATAACTCGAGGGCCTGGCGAGCAGTGATGGCAACCAACACATGATAGCCCTCGCCCTCGAAGAGCTTTTGAAGAACCGTGGTCAGATCAATATCCATATCGACTAACAACACGGTACGAGTTTTCTTCTTTTCAATGGCGTCAGCTTGCCGCCGCTCTTGCCAAGGCTCCTGAAGCAATTTAGCCAGCTCCTGGGGCGGTAATGGACGGCTGATGTAGAATCCCTGTATCTCATCGCATAGTTGGCTCCTCAAAAATGCCTCTTGGGAGTAGGTTTCCACACCTTCGGCCACCACTCTCAGTTTCAAACTGTGG
The DNA here is from genome assembly GCA_964527085.1 of uncultured Candidatus Competibacteraceae bacterium. Lineage (GTDB taxonomy): Bacteria > Pseudomonadota > Gammaproteobacteria > Competibacterales > Competibacteraceae > CAYRGG01. The sequence goes on along the minus strand of CAZGON010000185.1, from coordinate 7,309 downwards.
GCCATAGATACCACGGCCAGCGCGATAGCCGCATTGTTAGGATCAGAGGTGATATCCTGTACGAAGGAGGCGTCAATCTTAAGTTGGTCGATGGGGAAGCGTCTCAGATAATTAAGACTGGAATAGCCGGTGCCAAAATCATCAATGGCGAGTCGTACCCCCATGGCTTTGAGAGTATCCATGGTTTTAATGGCCTGCTCTACATCCTGCATTAACAGACTTTCGGTGAGCTCCAGTTCTAAATAGGAAGCAGCAAGCCCTGTTTCCGCTAAACTCTGGCGGACTAGATCTGCCAGATCCGGTTGCATAAATTGGCGCACGGATAAGTTGACCGCTACCCGGAGTGGCTTCAAACCTTGGGTTTGCCATGCTTTAGCCTGGGTACAGGCGGTTTTTAGCACCCAAGCGCCGATGGGAATAATTAGACCTGTTTCTTCCGCTAAAGGAATAAAATCAGCCGGCGACACAGAACCTAACTTCGGGTTATACCAGCGTAACAGTGCTTCGACCCCTACGATAGCGCCACTTCGCAGGTCTAGCTGAGGTTGGTAATGCAGTGAAAATTCACCCTTATCAAGGGCAAAGCGCAGCGCATTCTCTAACCTCAACCGTGCGCGCGCGGCTTTATTCATAGAGTCGTCGTAAAATTGATAAGCGTTCTTGCCCGATCGTTTGGCGTGATACATAGCGGTATCGGCATTTTTAAAAAGCGTATCCACTTCCTCACCATCGTGAGGAAATACGGCAATACCGATACTGGGTGTCACAAATACCTGATGCCCGGCCAAGCTTAACGGTTCTCTGAGGGTCTCTAAAATACGTCGGGCAACCACGGCGGCGTCTTCAGCGTGGTTGATTTCAGCCAGCATGACCATAAATTCGTCACCCCCCAAACGGGCTACCTCATGGCCGCTATTTTGTACACTGGTACGGGTTAGCCCATCGGCATCCCGCAGCGTTATCCGCAACCGCTCTGCGACGGACTTGAGGAGTAAATCACCCACATTGTGGCCTAGGGTGTCATTAATGCGTTTAAAATCGTCTAAATCTAAAAACAGCACAGCCATTTGCCGTCTGTAACGTGTAGCGAGCGTGAAAGCTTGGGTAACACGTTCCCGAAAAGACTGTCGATTTGCTAGTCCTGTCAAACTATCAAAATAGGCTAAATGACGAATTTGCTCTTCCGCCTGTTTGCGCTCGGTGACATCCTGCAGGGTACCCAATAAGCGCACTGTATGTCCCTGCTCATTGCAAACCGCTTCAGTATGTTCAGAGATAACCCGCTCTATCCCATCGGCGCGCAGAATCTGAAAGGTAATATCGTTTGATGAATCCGTTTTTAGCGTTTCCACTAACTTTGTTTTAACGATAGCCCTGTCTTTGCTATCGACCATTTGTAGAAACGCCGCTAAATTCATGGGCAAGGAACCAGGAGCAACCCCTAAAATGTGGTAAATTTCATCGCTCCAGTAAATATTATTAGTTTCTAGATGCCATTCCCAATTGCCCAGTTGAGCCAGACGCTGGGCATATGCCAAACTAGCCTGGCTTCTCGCCAGCTCATCCAGAAGTTCGCTAGTGCGCAACATGTAGCGTACCTGGTGGCCGAGAATCGTCCAATTAATGGGTTTATTAGCAAAATCCGTGGCGCCGGCCTCGTAGGCACCCTCGATGGAACCCACATCTTCTAAGCCTGTTACCATCAGTATCGGTACTGTCTTGCCGTAGGGCAGTGCCCGCAGCCGAGCACAGGTTTGATAGCCGTCTAGATTGGGCATCTCGACATCCAATAACACCAAATCTGGCCGTGTCTGTTCAAATACAGCGAGCGCTTCTAGCCCGTCTTTGGCTTCCTCGACAGTAAAACCGGCAATTTCAAGGGATTCTCGGGCTAGCAATCGGATAGTGACATCGTCATCTACGACCAGCACCTTGGGATGTGGGTTATTTCTAGCGCTTATTGTCATTAAATGCATTGTTAAGCTTTTAAAGTCTTCCTAGACTTGATTATCGTAGATTTCCTAACATTTTAAAGTATGCTCCCTTTGACTGTGATCCGTCATTTGAGTTAGGTGCTTTAATGGATTAGGTAATGCATGCCATCAAAAAGTTATATAAGTTAACTCTAAAATAACCTTAGCATAGCAAGGCGCAGCAGCCTGTTGAATATTTTTTCTAAAATAATAAATGATGTTCCTCGATAGGAAACGATTCTGACTATAATTTGCCTATTGTAAACCCATTGCTAAACGGTCGTTATGCATCTGCCATTTACTAAAATGCACGGTTTAGGCAATGACTTTGTTGTTATCAATGGCATTGCCCAGCCCATCGTGTTGACGCCTGAAAAGGTTCGTTTTATCGCTGACCGTCACTTTGGCGTCGGCTGTGACCAAGTTTTGCTAGTAGAAGCCTCAACCACGGCAAATGTCGATTTCCGTTATCGGATTTTTAACGCCGATGGCAGTGAAGTGGCGCAATGTGGTAACGGTGCGCGATGTTTTGCTCGTTTTGTTCGCGATGAAGGTTTAATCAATGAAGACCAGATTCGGGTAGAAACAGCCGCCGGATTGATGGTGCTCTACTTGGAAACAGATGGCCAGGTCACCGTGGATATGGGTATACCCCGTTGGCAACCGGCAGAAATTCCTTTTCTCGCTAAAACTCAGAGTGCTTGTTATCCTATTAACGTGGCCGATCAGGTCATTGAAATGGGCGTTGTTTCCGTGGGTAACCCCCATGCGGCCTTATGGGTAAGTAAGGTGGACACGGCACCTGTGAAAGAACTTGGTGGGCTTTTAGGGCAACACGAACGGTTTCCTGCGGGCGTCAATGTGGGATTTATCGAGATGATCAGTCCTGACCGGATTCGGTTACGGGTGTTCGAACGCGGCGTTGGTGAAACACTCGCGTGTGGCAGCGGCGCCTGTGCAGCGGTAGTGGTTGGCCGTCAGCAGGGGCTTTTATCTGAAAAAGTAGAGGTAACGTTGCCGGGCGGCAAGCTACAGGTGTGCTGGCCAGGGGAAAATGCTGCTGTCACTTTGACTGGCCCTGCAGCGCGGGTATTCAACGGGTGTATGACGCTATGAATGAAGAAGAAAAAACCAATAACAAACAACCAAAACAAACCCATCCCCTAGGTGATGCAGAGCAACCTATCGTCACTTATCTGCGCGCCCATCCAGAATTCTTTAATCGCCATCTTGATGTGCTGGAAACCCTACGCATACCGCACCCGTGTCGCCCTGCTGTATCGTTGCTAGAACGTCAGCTGCTGCGGACCCGGGAGTGCAATACGCAATTACAAAAAAAATTAACTGAACTTGTCGAAGTGGCTCAAGAAAATGGCTATTTGATAAGCCGGATGCAGCGTCTTACTTTAATGTTGATTAAACATCGAGAATTAAAAAGTATGCTGCAAGGGATTAAAACGGTCTTACAGGATGAATTTAACGCGGATTTTGTGACTGTAAAGATAACCGCCCAGGCAGCTGCATTGACGGGAGAAACCTTCCTGACAGCAAGTCACCAAGCGCTGTTTGAACCTGTTCTTCGTTCAAGGCGACCGCAATGTGGTCAGCTTAACCACGAACAAGTAGCAAGTTTATTTGCTGATGCCAGCGCAGCCATGGGTTCAGTAGCCCTAGTACCATTACATGGAATAGGTTGGTGCGGTCTGTTAGGGGTCGGTAGTCAAGATAAACAGCGTTTTCATCCGGGTATGGGTATGCTTTTCTTAAAAAGTATGGGTGAGCTGATCAGTCAAGCGCTACAAACTAATCTTTCCTTGATGGCCGAATCAAACGGCAATGTAGTCCCCTCCGCGACTGCCTCGACAGAGAACGAATAAAAGTGGCGGATTTCAGCGCTCTAATGGAGATGTATTTTACTCACCTTAGCCACGAGCGCTGCTTGTCCAAGCTCACCGTCACTCATTATCGCCGTGACTTAGAAGCCTTTGCAGGGTTTTGTCAGAAGCAAGCGTTAACGGATTGGCAACAAATAACCGTGAGACACATTCGGGCCTTTATTGCTGAACAGCACCGGCGTGGTTTAGGTGGCCGTAGTCTGCAACGGTGCCTGTCTGCCATGCGCGGCTTTTTTGATTTTTTGATCCGAGAAAACCAGCTGACAGCTAACCCGGCAAAACTCGTTCGTGCTCCGAAAAGTCCTCGCAGATTACCAGTCACCTTAGATGCCGACCAGACCCTGCAGTTGTTAAATCAAACCCCCAAGGATAGTCTCGAAATACGCGATCACGCCATGTGGGAGCTTTTATATTCGTCAGGTTTGCGGCTCGCTGAACTCATTTCGTTACGGTTAAAAGATTTGGATTTAAAAGATAACAGCCTACGTGTCACAGGCAAGGGAGATAAAACCCGCTTATTGCCAATGGGTTGTCAGGCGTGCGAGGGTCTGCAGCGCTGGCTAATCCAACGCGGTCAGTGGGCAAAACCTGATGAGAATAAGGTCTTTGTGAGTCGACTTGGCCGTGGTTTAACGGCCAGAGCGGTACAACAACGTCTTGCCCGTTGGGCGCTCCGTTATGGCGCTGGCTATCCTGTGCATCCTCATCTGCTGCGCCATGCCTTTGCCAGTCATTTATTGGAGTCCAGTGGCGATTTGCGGGCAGTGCAAGAGCTTTTGGGCCACGCCGATATACGCACCACCCAGATCTACACGCATTTGGATTTCCAACATCTGGCGGATGTTTATGATGCTGCGCATCCTCGGGCGAGGAAGAAACGTTAGAGCATTTCCCATTCAACTGTACACGGCGTTAGCCTTCGGTCTCAGCGTGCTCATGTACTGCGTGTACACTGCGCGCACCTCGCCTCGGCTGCCTTGTGTATAGTTAAAGCGAAAACGCTCTAGCCAGTCCCTATAAAAGCAGCCTTCTTTATTAATGTTTTAGACGGGCAAAAGCTTCGGCCATCGCGGTTGACGGGGCTGTTTTTTCAGTTTCTTTGCCAGCTCGTAAAGAACGTTTCTGAGATTTTTTCTCGCCGCGCTTGTCCGAAACGGAAGATGGGCTGGATTTTGTCTCTGCTGCATCATTCAAACGCATGGACAGTGCAATGCGTCTGCGCTTTTCGTCTACGGATAGCACTTTTACCTTGACCACATCGCCAGTTTTTACCACAGTGCGAGGATCTTTTACAAAACTGTCCGCCAGCGCCGAGATATGAACTAAACCATCTTGGTGCACGCCGATGTCCACAAAAGCGCCAAAGTTGGTGACATTGGTAACTACACCTTCCAGTATAAGGTTAGGAGTAAGATCCCTTAACGATTCGATACCCTCCCTAAAAGCAGCCGTTTTGAACACCGGGCGTGGATCGCGACCAGGTTTTTCCAGCTCGCCCAAAATATCTTTGATGGTGGGTTCTCCAAACTTTTCATCGATATAGTCATTGGGCGCCAGGCTTTGCAGGAAGTCTGTGTCTCCGATGACGTTGACAATGGATCGCTTGCTCCTGCGTAAAATGCGTTCTACCACTGGGTAGGCTTCCGGGTGAACAGCCGAGGCATCCAAGGGGTTATCGCCATCCACAATACGCAAAAATCCTGCTGCCTGTTCAAATGCTTTTGGCCCAAGCCGGGGCACTTTTTTTAACTGGGTGCGATTCTGAAAGCGACCGTGCTCTTGCCGATAATGCACAATATTACCAGCCACCGTCTCGTTTAAACCGGCCACCTGGGTTAGCAGGGGTACCGATGCGGTATTCACCACCACACCCACGGCGTTAACGCAGTCCTCCACCACCGCATCGAGTTTTCGGGACAAACGGAGCTGATTGACGTCGTGCTGATATTGTCCTACCCCAATCGCTTTTGGCTCGATCTTCACCAATTCAGCCAACGGATCTTGCAAGCGCCGGGCGATAGAGACGGCGCCGCGCAGAGAAACATCCAGTTCAGGGAACTCCTTAGCGGCAAATTCCGACGCAGAATACACCGAAGCGCCCGCCTCGCTGACCACAACACTGGTTAATCCCAGTTCCGGATGTGCCTTAATCAGTTCTTTGACTAACTTATCAGTTTCCCGGGAAGCAGTGCCATTACCGATGCTCATCAAGGTTACACCATGGCGTTGCGCCAACTCAGCCAGTGTGGCCAGGGAAGTCGCCCATTGGTTTTTTGGGGCGTGGGGATAGATGGTGTTATGAGCGACCAGTTTACCGGTATCGTCGACGACGACTACTTTCACGCCGGTACGCAAACCAGGATCAAGCCCCATGGTCATCTGCGGTCCAGCCGGGGCTGCCAGGAGAAGATCCTTTAAGTTTTCGCCAAACACCCGGATGGCTTCTTCCTCGGCTTGTTCCCGTAGCCGCACATTTAGCTCGGTCTCAATGTGGATTGATACCTTGGCCCGCCAGGCCCAATGCACACTTTCCATAAGCCAAGCGTCGCCAGTTCGCCCCTGGTCAGTAATGCCAAAATAGCGTGCAATGGGTGCTTCACACCTGCCAAGTTGATGAGGATTGTCCATGTCGTCTTGCCCAGGCACCTGCAGCTTTAACCGCAATACGCCTTCTGTGCGGCCCCGGAATAGCGCCAAGGCGCGATGGGAGGGAATCTTTTGAAGCGCTTCTGAAAAATTAAAATAATCAGAAAATTTAGCGCCATTTTCTTGCTGCCCGTCGACGACCGTGGCGGTCAATAACCCATGTTGCCAAACGGTTTCTCGCAATTCGCCGACTAAATCGGCTTGTTCAGCCACCCGTTCCATAAATAATTGCCGTGCCCCTTCCAGGACAGCTTTACTGTCGGCAAAACCAGCCTCGGGATTAAGATAGTTCTGGGCTAAAGTTTCAGGTGTTTGCGACGGGTTTTCCAGCAATCCATCCAGCAGTGGCTCAATACCCGCTTCCCGGGCGATTTGAGCTTTGCTACGGCGTTTCGGTTTAAAGGGCAGGTAAAGGTCTTCTAGGCGCGTCTTGGTGTCTGCGGCGAGAATCGCTGCTTTAAGGTCGGGGGTGAGTTTTTCTTGTTCTTCGATGCTTTTCAAAATGGTGGTGCGGCGGTCTTCCAGTTCGCGCAGATAAGACAAGCGCTCTTCTAAGGTGCGCAACTGGGTGTCGTCTAATCCCCCGGTCACTTCTTTCCGGTAGCGAGCGACAAAGGGCACGCTGGCGCCCTCATCCAGCAATTTAACGGCGGCTTCAACCTGAGACGGACGCACACCGAGCGCCTCAGCGATTTGATGGGAAATCTTCATGGGCCAACCCAATCCTTTATTCGTTTAGACAAGTAATGATTCCGTTAACAAAACCAAAGAGTTATAGGACGGACTTACGCAGCG
>CAZGON010000184.1:0-8091 GCA_964527085.1 uncultured Candidatus Competibacteraceae bacterium | reverse complement strand
TCGTACCTTGTTGCAATAGCGCGGTATTGCTTGAGCTTTGCGAAGAAGTTTTCAACCAGATGCCGCCATTTGTACATCTCTTTATCGTAATCCCTTGGTGCAAAGATTCGCTTGAATACCTGGATGCTGGGCGTCGTCATCGTCACACAGACACTTGTATTAGGGTTGATCTTTAGATTTTTGTCTCCCTGATAGGAGATAAGGCGATAGGGTTTGGACAATGCTAGTGATTACCTAATATCTGACGTTCCATCGGTTTCAGACGGCTTGCCGCCATCTACGATACCCTGAAACCACCCGGGTCTCGATGGGCTTGCCTCTTCCTGAGAGTTTTTCTTATCCTGGGGTGGTTGCTTTAACACTGCTAAAAAATCTTCTAATATTTTTTTTAGATATTGATTTTTGGAAAAATCCACATGGCCAAGTATGCGTTCGATCTGTTCAATGAAGTGGATTTTTTTTTCCTCTTCACCTTGCAAGTAAAGAGTGTATAAGATGAGTTGCGACGCAGCCATTTGATCGATCTTATTGTTTAAGGCAATAATCGCTTCGTTATATTGAGGTAACGAATGACCAATTTTGTTAGCCAGTTGTAGTAATTTTATAATCTGTTCTTGTTGGGATTTTAAATGCTTAAAAAATTCTTGCTTTACTAGGTGAATATCAATACTCATTCTGTCTGTTTCTCAGCAAGTATTTGGCTTATGCCTTAAAAGATAACAATCATTAAATAATATGTTTTTGACTGATTAATACTAGGGTTTATTTGAGTCAATTATCAAAAATTTATGGTTGCAGGATTTGCTATGTCATCGTAGTTTTGCACCTTATAACTTGCCAAGCTTTTACTCAGTCCATAACTGTAAAATGTTGTTAAATACGTCTCTTAAAAGTGTCTTTCTTAACGCATTTTAATTTCATAAATCAGTGATTTTAATGATTAAATATTTTTAATAATTAAATGCTTAGAAATATATACTGGAGATATTGCGGGGTTGAGGGATATGAAAAAAGTTATTTTTCGAATAATTTTTGCCGCTTTTTATTCCATATTTTACCACCAGGGGAATCAGTCAATTTGACTGAAATGTACCAATATTAAACTAAATTATTGAGTTAAAAGTTGGTGCTGTATTATTCAATATTAGTAAATTACTATTAGTTGCTAATTATAGCTGTAGGTTCCAGTATGTACACGGCGTATTTTGGTTTCAAGGAAAATCCATTTACCATCACTCCTAACCCGCGTTATCTTTACTTGAGTTCCCCTCATCAAGAAGCGTTGGCGCATCTGATCTATGGTACCCAAGAAAGTGGTGGTTTTGTACAACTGACCGGTGAGGTGGGTACTGGCAAAACCACCTTGATCCGCACCCTCATGGAACAATATGATCAGCCGATGGATGTGGCGCTATGTCTTAATCCAAAGCTAACGGTTATCGAGTTGGTGGCAGCTGTGTGCGATGAGCTGCAGGTGGCTTATCCGCCTAGTGACTATACTCTGAAATCATTAACCGACGCCCTCACCGTGAGTCTCTTGAAAGCTTACAGTCAAGGCCGACGGACGGTGCTAATTATTGACGAAGCACAAAATTTAAACCGTGACGTCCTAGAACAAATTCGTTTATTGACAAACTTAGAAACCCATCAGCATAAATTGCTGCATATTATTTTGGTGGGTCAACCGGAATTGCAGCGTCTTTTGGCGCGCCGGGACATGCGTCAACTGGCCCAGCGCATCACTGCCCGTTACCATCTTATGCCCCTTGACTACCGGTCGAGTTGTGCCTATATCTTGCACCGGCTGCGGGTCGCGGGTAGCAAACGCGAGGGTATTTTCAGCTGGAGTGCGTTACGGCTGGTTCATTATTTCGCCGGTGGTATACCGCGGTTAATCAATATTATTTGTGACCGCGCCCTGTTAGGGGCCTATAGTCAAAATTTGCAGCGGGTAAATGGTTGGTTGGTTTACCAAGCTGCAAGAGAAGTGCTAAAAGGTCCCCCCTTGTGGACCCAAAGACGTTACCGTGACAATGCCATGTTAAGCATTGTGGGCGTGGTGGCGATAGGTCTTTTGATGGTAGACATTTATTATTTTCCCAGTAAACAACCGCCGCTCTCTCCAGCCACAGTCACTGCATCAGCACCTTCCAAGGCAGCACAATCCTCAAAGACACCTGCGCCGGAATCTAAATATCCCTTAGCTTTATTTTCTTTCATTGCTTCGCAAGCAACAGAATCTACACCCTCTGAGCCGTTGCAACCGGCTGCCGTGTTAGCGCCTTCGCCAGCGATTCAACCTACCCCGACACAGTTGCTGCTATCGTCCACGACTGTCTCGGACAGAAAGGCCATCACCCAGCTGTTGGCAATCTGGGGTGAAAAGGCGCTTATACCCCCTAATGTATTGCCATGCGACTATCTGCCGCAGCATCATCTACGTTGTCTTACCGAACAGGGGAATTGGGATGTTTTGCGGCGTTACAATCTTCCGGCAATTCTTACCTTACAATCAGCAACCCAAACAGGCTACGTGGTGCTGCGCGCCTTAGAGGGTGACATGGCCACGCTGGATATGTCGGATGCAGATGGAGATCTGCTTCGGGTGGATATTAAACAGATAAATTCTTTATGGAACGGCGATTTTCTGCTGCTTTGGCGGTTGCAGACGGCATTGCCTTTTATTCAACCTGGCATGGTTGGCGAGCCAGTGATCTGGTTGCGACAGCGTTTAGCTCTTGCAGAAGGCCGTGGCGTGGCGGATCAAACTTTATCGCGAGTGTTTGACGCTGGATTGAAGGCGCGTGTGGAAAATTTTCAGCGGGCTAACGATTTGCGAGCGGACGGACTCGTAGGACAGCGTACCATGCCGTTGCTAAATAACTTGGCTCCTGAACCAGGCACACCGCTGCTTGATCTATCTAAACTGGACGGGGTTAATTGATTATGTCGTATATTTTAGATGCCTTGCGCAAGGCCGAAGAAGAGCGGGGTCTAGGTCAGACGCCTCAAGCAAAAACCGTGTATGGATCTTTACCTGCTAGGCAACATCGCAGTTGGGCTAAGCTACTATTAGGATTGCTTTTGCTATTAAATGGCGCGGCGCTAAGCGCCTTTTTCTTTTTAAGCGATAATGGCAAAGCATTATTGTCCGGTGATTTGTCCACGTCCGCAGCATCTCAGGCTGCTTCAACAGAGTCCGCCAATCCTTCCATCTCTCTACCCCCCCGTGAATTTCACAATCAGGCAACTGTTATTGAAAAAACTCCGCCCTCGCCAAGGATGGAACAAAAAATTAGCCCTCAAGGGCTTGTGTCTGCAGCGTCTTCTAATACTCTGTCCGCTATTGAAACATCACCAACACCTGACCCGGCCGTTCCATCAACCCCATCCTGGCAAAACCCTCAGAACTCTATTCCCCACCTGAACTTAGATATTCATGTCTATGACCGAACCCAGCAAAAAAGTTTTGTGGTGATCAACTCAGTCCGTTACCAGACAGGGGAACGGCTAAAGGAAGGACCAAATCTAGAGTCCATCACCGAAGACGGCGCTGTTTTGAGCTATGCAGGACAGCGTTTTCGTCTGTCAGTGGGTGAGTAATCGTCAAAAAAGGGCAGCTGGTTTTAGCAAAGGGAAAAAGGTGACTTTTGATCCACATCAACAAAAAATGATTTCTCAACCAGTTAATTATTGGCAACATCAATAATTAGAGTCTATGCTCTAACTAACATTCATTTTTTTTAAAATTAGTCTAATTCGCATTTACGCGGTTAGGTTTGTGCATTAGCAGGTACTCAATGTCGTGGAACACGCACAAACCCTAAGTGCAAACCCTAAGTCTTTTCCCGTCGCAGTCATCATAAAACACCGTCCTGCGCCTGCCCAGCAGGTATGGCGGGGAGATAGCTGGCGTATAAGTGGTGTTGTGGTAAACAGTCAATTAGCGGCGAAAACTGCAGCAGGCGTTTTGCTCCGTGCGAGCGCTGACGGGGATGATTACTTATGGGGTGGTTTTTCGATTCGATTGCACAAAGACGAAACGGAAAGCTATTACCATAATTTAATGTCTTCAAAACCCAGCTTATTTGTCGTCAGCACGCTTAATGAACGAGATGTGTTAGTACCGTTTATGGTCAGTGCTAGCTTTGACGAGGCCCATGCTTATTTTGAATCGGATCTTCAAGCGGTAGCCATGCCGCCTGAACTTTATGCCTGGATTGAACAGTATGTGCTTGCTCATTATGTCCCTGAACAAAAATTGAAACGCAAACGGCGTAATTGGACTGAAGATGACCGTGAAAGACAATGATCCCAACGATCTACCCACACCAGCAACGGCTCACCAATCGCCGCTGCAACGTTGGTCAAATCGTAAAATCCGCGCCAAAACCTTAGAAGAACCCGTTGTAGCTTCTGATGTGGAGCCAACACCCTCCCCACCGGTACTGACGGATGCGGATATGCCGCCGCTGGCATCCCTGACGGAAGATGCCGATTACAGGGGATTTTTGTCGTCAGGGGTCAGCGAAGCGCTGCGCCGTGTCGCGTTACGTAAATTGTTTCATTCCCCGACTTTTAACGTGACCGACGGACTTGACGATTACGCCGAGGATTTCACTAAGTTCGCCAAACTGGGCGATGTGGTGACTCAAGAGATGCGTCATCGACTGGCTGTGGAAGCTGAGCGTATCGCCCAGTCCGCTTCTGATGACGACTTAGCGCTTACTCCAGACGGAGACCCGGAAACGAGACCAAACACGGCATCGAGTCTTGAGATATCAAACGACACGGCGCATCTTCCAAAAACCGAAGAATGTCAAACTTAAACGTGGACGACGTTGTTTGGCAACATTTTAGGGAAGAAAACCAAACTGCTCGGCAAGCCGCTCTTGAAGCGGCCAGCAAACTTACCGTAACGCCAACCGCGCGGGTTGGTTATCGTTCCCGGGGTCGCGTATTGCTCATCGGCGAGTCAAGCCGTGTTCTGAACTGCGCCAAACAACTGATGGTGCGCGGTTTATCCTGCTGGGTTATAGCACGCGGGGAGGGAGTGGCCGAGGCCCAGGGCGATATCCCCATGGTGGTTATCAGCCAAGGATTGGAACTGCAGATCGTTGGTCATCTGGGTGAGTTTACTGTTACGTTGATGTCAAAAGAACAAGGTGCTATCAACATTGCCCAGGCTTTTGATGTTGAATTTGCTCAGTATGATTTGATTGTCGACTTGAGTGTATCCCCGTTGCTGGGATGGGAAGTATTACCCCTCGGCTATTACGCGATTGGCGATAACCCCGCAGCTATGAAACGGTTGCTGGAAGAACTCCCCGACATGATCGGCGAGTTCGAAAAAGCCACCTTTTTCCGCTACGATGCGGCCATTTGCGCCCATGGCAGGCGGGGGTTAAAGGGTTGCAGCCGTTGTCTTGATAGCTGCCCTACTGGAGCCATTAGCTCGTTGGGCGAAATGATTACGGTGGACCCCTACCTGTGTCAGGGGGGTGGAAGCTGCGCCACGGCGTGTCCCAGCGGGGCCATCATTTATACCTTCCCAACCCCAGCGGATACCTTAGAACAAGTACGCACATTGCTACGCACCTACCGAGATGCAGGCGGGGAAGTGCCTAGTTTACTGTTCCACAGTGCTGCAACGGACAATCTATTTTTATCTTCACTAGATCAGTTGCCAGGTCAGCTGATACCTGTGCAGGTGGAAGAAGTGGGTAGCGTCGGCATCGAGATTTGGTTGGCTAGTTTGGCCTATGGCGCCAGTCGGGTGCTTATTTTAGATGTAGATCAAGCGCCGGTGAGTGTGCGCCAAGAGGTTCAGACCCAACTGACTATTGCTCAAACGCTGCTAACGGGTATGGGCTATCCTGCAACCGTACTGGATTTTATACCTACCCCAACAGACGCAGCGGCAATTATTGGTTATTTGCAAGAACGTGAACCTATGCCACCTCTCCAACCTGCGGGGTTTGCTACCAGTAACGCCAAGCGGGATACCCTGCACTACGCCCTGGATGTTTTAGTAGCTCAAGCACCTCGACAGCAACCGAGTATTCCACTGTCAAGTCAAGCGCCCCTTGGTGAGATTTATGTGGATCGCGAAGCCTGCACCCTCTGTATGGCGTGTGTCGCGGTATGCCCGGCCTCGGCGCTGTTCGATGGCGGCGATGCGCCCCGCTTGGAGTTTCTTGAACAAAAATGTGTCCAGTGCGGCTTATGTGAGACTGCCTGTCCCGAGGATGCCATTACGCTGCATCCTCGTTTTCTCCTCGACGCTGAATCGCGACGACGGCGCAGAACTCTCAATGAAGATGCGGTGTTTGCCTGTATCGCCTGTGGCAAACCCTTTGCTACCCAGCGCATGATCGACACTATGACCAGCAAACTCACGGGACATCCCATGTTCCAGGATCAAAGCGCCTTGCGGCGGTTGCAAATGTGTGGTGACTGCCGGGTGAAAGATATGTTTGCAGACAGCAAACAAGCGTGACCAGCATGAGTGAGCTGCAAGATGAATCCATCTCCGAAGCTGAACTACGTGCCGGCACCTATTTGCTGCTGGCCAGATTGTTGGCGGCGCCGCCGGATGCTGAAACATTAGATCGTTTGCGAGATATTCACGCAAACTCGCAACTTCAAGATCCCATGGCCAAGGCTTGGCTCGCCCTCAAACAAGCGGCCCAAGAAACCCAAGTGGAGTCCGTAGATGATGAATATCATGTTCTGTTTATCGGTTTGGGGCGGGGCGAGCTGGTCCCCTATGGCTCTTGGTACAAAAGCGGGTTTTTGATGGAAAAGCCTTTAGGTGATCTGCGCCGGGATTTAGCGGCGCTGGGTTATGAACGGGATGAGCAGGTGCGTGAACCCGAGGATCACGCAGCCGCGTTGTGCGAAGTGATGGCGTTGCTTATTCAAGATGAGTCCGTCTCTTGGCAGCGTCAACAGGCGTTTTTTGAGACCCATGTGGGTTCCTGGATGGAAAAGTTTTTCGAAGATTTAGAAAAGGCCGAAAGCGCCTTGTTTTATCGATCAGTAGGCAAGCTAGGTCAAACCTTTATGACCTTAGAAAAGACCTATTTAACCATGCTTGTGTAACGGCTGAGGTAGGCAGCCGGTAGCCAAAGGTAATTAATTATTAGGCAGGACTTACGCAGCGCGTTCCAGAGGACGCCGTAAACACTTCCCTGTGGGCTTGACGACGGCCTTCCGGGCCGTCGACACCTCTTTCACGAGCTACGCAAGTTCTGATCATGCGTAGGTTCTATTAGGATTAATATCTTATGAGGAGGAGAAAAAATCATGTCTATCGTAAAACCTGAGTACTCGCTTGGGGTAAGTCGGCGGCATTTTCTACGCGGAGCTGTGACAGCAAGCGTCGGCGCTGTTGCCGTGGCTGTAGCGCCCGTCAGCGTTGCAAAACCGATTGCAGACGAAAAACCTAATTCCAAAACAAATAAAGGTTACCGTCTGACATCACACATCGCTCAATATTACAAAACGGCGGCTTTTTAATTGAACTTGCGTGGAACCAGGGCTTGCGTAGCTCGTGAAAGAGGTGTCGACGGCCCGGAAGGCCGTCGTCAAGCCCACAGGGAAGTGTTTACGGCGTCCTCTGGAACGCGCTGCGTAAGTCCTGTCTGAAAGCCGTTAAACCACCACTCTATGGGGTTGTGTGGTCAGTAAGGAGGAGAATACCGTGAAATTGGTCAAAAAGAATGCCACCCCACAGGCTGCTAACGGAGTTAGCACACCTGCGGGTTTTGGCGCCCTGTCCGTGGATCGCCGGACCTTTTTAAAGAACTCAGGAATTGCTGCCGGTGGCGCCGCCATCGCCGCCATGGCCACCCCTGGTCTAATGCGCAAATCCCAGGGAGCGGTTACCCAGCGGGGTACCGGAGACATTAAAACCGTGCGCTCGGTGTGCACCCATTGCTCGGTGGGCTGTGGCATTTACGCCGAGGTGCAGGATGGCGTTTGGGTGGGTCAGGAACCGGCCTTTGACCATCCTTTTAATCTCGGCGCTCACTGTGCTAAAGGCGCTTCAGTGCGCGAACATGGCCATGGCGAGCGGCGGGTCAAGTA
>CAZGON010000183.1:0-8153 GCA_964527085.1 uncultured Candidatus Competibacteraceae bacterium | reverse complement strand
ACGCTTACTGGAGACACAGCCTATCACAGGATAATTATCCAGAACTGACGTTATTGTAAGGTTTAGCAACCGTCTGAGTGAATTTTTCCATATCCGACAAGCAGCTCCTGCAAGCAATCCCTGTTGGTTTTAACGGTACTAGATTTTGACTGGGCTTAAAATTTATTTGGAATTTAAGTAAATGAATAATTTGTAAGAACTACAATTTGTTTGTAAAAGTTACCCAAATGAGTGTTATGTAAAACTGTATGTAAAAACTGTTTAAAAGTATCGTTCATCTTTCCGTCATGGATCAAAGCCATTAATTATTAAAGGTATTTTTAACACATTTAGAATAGTTATGGGTTATAAATGAAAGGGTTGGCGTGCAAGTTGCAAAAGTCTTAAATTACGTGGTAATTAGAGTCGATCTGCCGAAAGCTGCCTTAAAATAAAATAATTTTTTTATGGAGGAGGCATTTCTATGTTGAAACAACTAATTGTTATGGTATCTATCTGTGCAGGGTTTTTATTGATGGCGTGTTCATCGGTTGCTGACCAAACATCCATTAGCGCTCAGGATTTGTCTTCCCAATCAGCGGTTGATATTACCACTTGGGATCAAGCAGCACTTTATAATGGTTGGAGTGCCAATGCATTGTTAGGTAAAACTGTACAGGGTGAAGATGGCGAAGAAATTGGTGAAGTTGAAAATATTATCGTTGGTCCTGACAATAAAGTACAAAAAATTATTGTTGAAGCTGGCGGGTTTCTAGATATAGGAGATACCCATTTAAGTGTAGCCTGGGATCAGGCGGAAGTAGGACCTGGATTGGAGTACGTTACTGTACCTATAGATAAAGAAAATGTCGGTGGTTTTAGTCTTTTTGATGGCAACGATAGCGACATTTCAAGCGGTCCGCGGGCTTGGCGAGTAACGGAATTAATCGACGATTATGTAACGTTGCAAGGTGACGTAGATTACGGTTATGTAGATGATTTGGTTTTCGATCAACAGGGTCAGTTACAAGCAGTTGTTGTGACGCCGGACATTACCTATGGTTCCCCCGGTTATTACGCCTATCCTTATGCCAGCTATGGTGGCTATGAGTATGATCCAGGACTCGATGTTTATGAATTACCCTACACCCAAGATCAGATTACAGCTCTAGAACCATTTGATTATGAGGTTCTTGAAGATGAAGGTATGTATTACTGATTGCGAGTAGTGAAAAAATATTTTGAGTTAACAGATTTAATTTAAAATATTTGTTTGTGCATGATCTGATGTTTCTGCATTTAAGGCCCAATTCCGATGGTGTCCAAGCGTCGCGCAAGCTAAACACTGTTTTTTGGGCCTTCTTTTTTTGAGCTACCAGAACAAATTCTATTATTCGGTTGTTAATGGAAATTCATCAAACTTGACAACTGCTGATTCAGGATTGCGCGTATCAAAAACGTAACTTTTAACGGTACCTGTTTGCGTGTCCAAAATGCTAAAAGCGGTCAGTTCATTAGAGTCAATGCAAGGTAACTCGTTACCCATATCGTCTTGTTGTGGCGCCAAAATACTGGGTGGAATTGGCGATAGGCCATGGGGGTCTCCGGTGCTGACATAGTTGGCGCTGTCATAACGAGGATCATCAGGTACATTTTCCCGTTCTTTGTAGCCTTCTAGATAACAACCGAAACTATTACCTACATTAGAGGTTTCTAAGTAGTGTACGCCTGCTGTATTTTGCAGATGAAACCAGAGATGTGAGTGACCTTGATGAACGAGTTGAACGTCGGCTTGATTCAGCAAGGGTTCAATATCGCTAATCAAAATATCAGCCTCAATGGGGTATTCATAACGCACCCCAACAATACGCCCCTCGTCATCATAGTCAATGATTTGCTCTGGGTGAGCAAACACTGGATTGTAGTTATCGCCAATGCCATGGGGTCCTTGGTGCATGACCACCACTTTGTAGGGAGCGTTTTTGAACGCTTCGCTGTTCAACTGTTCCACTAACCAGTTGTATTGTTCACTGCCAACCGCTAAGTCTTCAAAAATAAAATCCCCATAACCCCAGTTATCCGGTTTATTAAGATCCGCTTCCGGTTCTCGGTATTTACCCCGCGCACTGGCTTCTAGACTGGGTGTACGCCAAATACGGGTAGCATAAAGCCCAATCATATACACGTCACCATAGCGGATCCCATAATAGCGCTCACCGGATGGTCCGTTATTGGGTAGGGTAAACAATTCTTCATAAGTTATGGTGTTATAGGAATTATCCTGAATCCACTGTTGCCGAACGGCGGGATTGTTGAAAGGGTTGACGATACTGTCTAGTTGTTCGTAACGTTGTTCAGCGATGAGGCGGGGATGCGGATCATTATACTGGTCACTAGTGGTTGTACTGGGATCAAAACGCCCCATCACTTCATGGTTACCCACCACCGGAAAAAGCGGTGCATGTTGAATAAGTTCTCCACCCCGGTAGGTCACTTGACTGGTATAGGAAATACCATTGCGTGCTTGACTACGTTCGAGGGTATGCATTGCCCGACCTTGCAAGCTGGGAAAAAAAGCAAAACCGCGATTGTCATCGAACCATTCTGAGGCGCGATCAGGGATGTTGACTAAATCACCTGCGAAGAAAACCGCATCAACCCGACCAATGGTTTCTGCAACTTTTTGTAGATTAGCGGGCGTCATGGCTTTAAGTTGATGATCGGAGGTTAACAAGATCTTTAAGGGTTGTCCTGCAGCAGGCAAGGGCGCCAGGGTAAATTTTTCACTGCGGATCCTTTTTCCATCCTCTCTGATACTGGTCACCCGATAGTTTCGACGCTCGCCCTGATGAAGTCCAGTTACCTCAGCTTCATGTCGCCAAATATCTCTCACCGTGGTGGTTTGGTAAATCTGGCCATCTTCCGTCTGTTCACTCACTCGGGAGCGTTCATCTTCAAACATACGGCTGAGTTTCGTGGTATGGGCAGTAAATTGAGTACTGCCAACACTGACGAAGTGCTTTGTCCCAGAAAATTCAGTAAACCAAACCACATGTATTGAGTTATTGGTGGGCAATTGCAAAAAAGGATCGGTGAGCAATGTGGTCGGTGTGGGTGTGTTTTCATCTTGGGCTGTTGCCAGCCCAGCTATAGCAACGAAACTCAACATCAAAAAATAATTTCTAAACCTTCTCATCGGGTTTCCTTTTCAAGACGTTATTTAGTGGTAGACCCATTGTTCCCGATTTGTATGATCTTTTTTTTACATTTTTGTGACGGCTTGATAGTAGATAGAAAGGCTATGGGAACCTGATTTATAGAAATCGGTTCCAAAGCCCCTTTAACAGCTAAAGAGAAAGATATATCAAGACCCTAAAATATGTTGTGCTAATGTTCTTTGTACATCGAGAACGCTTGCACCCTTTTTGAACTGATATTGAATCGGCATGGATTCCCCCGAAATATAGATTTTTAATTCAGCATCCAGATCAAAATGTCCTGCCGTCTCGACACTAAAACGCACAATACTTCTATAGGGAATAGATAGATATTCTGCCTTCTTACCGGTCATGCCTTGTTTATCTACAATCATCAAGCGCTTGTTGGTAAATACTAGAGTATCGCGAATGAGTTTGTAGGCAAGGTCAACGGTTTCGCCCGCTATCAACAGATTGGCTATTTCTGTTTCCAGTTTTTGGGTATCCACTTCTGATGCGTTACCCAACATACCTGAAAGAAATCCCATAACAATTCTCCTATGCGTTGCTTTTGTAAAATGATTAGAGGCGTGCTTCATTGTAAACTCAGTAAAGACCGACGTGCGGTGTAAGCCGGTGTATGTCGTTCGCTAACAATTCATGGTCAATCACCCCTGTTTTAATCAAAATTCCAGGCGTAACCATTGCGGAGATTTTATAGATTAATCGACGTCAAACGGTTTAAGGAAATTGATTTAATAGTAGGATTAAGGGTTACTAGCAAACAGAAAAATGAGCTGTAAAACATTTATTATGGAACATTTTATATACCCCTTTAAGCTTTGGCTCTTAATGTTTGCTCTCTTCAACATTATTGCGTGTGGAGATGTACAGCAAAAGATTCCAGTTAATTCCATCGCCGATGAACCCTATTACCAGAATCCTTTGTTATTGACTACAGCGTGGCGACTACCTGTCGCGGCAACCTTTAAAGAAAGTTTTGAATATCAAGTTAATGCGGCCTTTTGTGGACCTGCCACAGTGGTCAATGTGTTTCGATCATTGGATATAGAATCACCCTATACTCAAAACACGCTTTTTGAAAAAGCGGATATCTGGTACTGGAAAGCCCGTTTGATGGGCTTAACCCTCGATGAGATGGCGCAATTAATGAGGGTGAATTCAGACTTTGAAATCATTATTCGACGAAACCTGTCTAAAACTGAATTTCGAGACTATTTACGCAAATCCAATGACCCAGATTATCGTCTCATTATCAACTTCTATCGAGAACCACTTTTCGGTGTCAATGTAGGGCACCACTCACCTATCGGTGGTTATCTAGAAAAACAGGATTTGGTTTTTGTGCTCGACGTATTGAAAAACTATCGACCTTTCTTAGTGCCAGTTGATCGACTTTTCGAGGCGATGGACACTATTGATGCTGAAACTAAGAAAAAACGCGGTTTACTTTTAATTCATAATCCTTTATGGGAATGAATAACGCATTTTTGGTACAGCACATGAGAAGCTGTTTTAAAAATCCGCGACGTCCGCTGAATCAAGGCGCAGCCCCTTCGAGCAGCGCAGTTTACATAAAGTAAATGAGCAGTGGAGAAGGGGCTGCAACGCCGAGTCAGCGGATATGAGCAATTTTAAAACAGCTTCTGAGACTACGTTAGTCTACCGATACATCACCACCATCGCCAAAGGAGTCGGTGGTGTAACGCTCCACCTGCAGTTCGTTTGACCAAAAATCGATAGGTAACCCTGCTTTTTGCTTGAGTTGAACGAGAAAGGTATAGGGATCGGGTAAGCTTGACCACACCGCCGGCAGGAATGTCGCCCGACGTTGTCCAAGGTGTAAGATCAAACCGTCGACACCTGGGCGTAGCTGAGCTAACAAATCCTCTTCAGACCTAAAATGTAAGGATTCTGATGGAGAAAGCACAGCAATATGAATCTTTAGCTCAGCCAGCTCCTCTTTTTTTACAGGCAAGAATCGCGGGTCTTCAAAAGCGGCGGCGAAGGCGTGATCGGCCACGTCTTGCACCAGCGCAGAGCAGGCTTCGAGGGTGCCGATACAACCCCTGAGCTGCCCCGCCTGTTGCAGTGTGACAAAGGTGGCGCGTAACGGCCGCAACGATTCTGGATAATTGTTGGTATCGATGTGCAGTGGACATTGTTCGTCGAAGCCAAACTGAATGGACTGCCGGGCGACAGTCAGCAACATTGCCTGCTCTTCGCTGGATAGATTAGTTTTCACGGAAGACATAGGCGCCATATCCTACTACTTGATCTCGTGGTCCCGCCGTATCCCCAGAATTACGTAGGTCAATGGTTTCGCCGTGCAATCCTCGGCGTTGTGCAGCCCACAACAAACCATTGATGGGATTGCGTCCACAGGCATCCTCGTAACCGATGCGCTCAAAAGATAACTGTTCAATGGCTTCGGAAGTAGCGCCATCCAGCTGTTTGGCGGTTTGGTAATCATGATAGTGGCTTAAATCAGAACTAATAACAATCAGGGTTTCTGGGCCACCCCATAAGATTTCCAGGACGTTACCCACCTCTTCCGGGCTGGCGTCACCCACCACCAAGGGTACTAGGGTAAAATCATGCAGGACCTCCTGCAGGAACGGTAAATGGACTTCCAAACTATGTTCTTGGGCATGGGCTTTGTCTAAAAAACCCACCTGTGGTAAATCTCGTAACTGGACAATAGCTTCCTGATCCACTGGAATACGGCCTAAGGGGGTAGCGAAAGCCTCCATACTGCTCGCAGCGATGCCCCGAAAACCCACCCGGTGACTAGGGCCTAATAACACAACCCGATGAACCGTGTCTTTAGCAGCTTGTAACCGAGCATAGGCGGAAGCGGCAATGGGACCCGAGTAAATATAACCGGCATGGGGAACAATCATCGCTTTCGGAGGAGGGTTTGAAGCAGCACTTGCTGCAGTCAGCAAATTCTTTAATTGTCGGTGAAGTTCGTGAGAATCATTAGGATAAAACATGCCTGCTACGGCGGGAGAGCGCACTGTGGTCATGGTGCATACCTCCATTCCACGTATGCAAAGAAGCGAGTATTTAAAAGGCTATAGTAGAGAACTACGTTAGTATAACGTCAGTCCATTTCCCTGCAAAGGGTATGTTTATTGCGTTTGAGCCCTTTCATCAAAGAAAGGGTACAATATCAACATTCACCTGAGCCACCGCGAGGAGGCTACTATGAGCGCCATCATCGACGAGACATTATTTCCTACCAAATACTGGCATAAATTAGAAGACGGACGTATCCAGTGCGATGTTTGTCCCCGTCTTTGCAAACTCCGCGAAGGCCAAGCGGGTCTTTGTTTTGTGCGCACTTGTCACAATGATCAAATCGTATTGACAACCTATGGTCGTTCTAGTGGTTTTTGTATAGACCCTATTGAAAAAAAACCCCTTAACCATTTCTTGCCCGGCACCCCTGTGCTGTCTTTTGGTACGGCTGGCTGCAACTTAGCCTGTAAGTTCTGTCAGAACTGGGATATGAGTAAATCCCGTGAAACCGATACCCTAGCCGACGCCGCATCACCTGAGAAAATCGCCCGAATAGCCCATGAGCTAGGTTGTCGCAGTGTGGCGTATACCTATAATGATCCGGTGATTTTTATGGAATACGCCATCGACGTGGCCAAAGCCTGCCGCGATTACGGCATCAAATCCGTCGCTGTTACCGCTGGCTATATCTGCGATGAGCCACGGCGGGAGTTTTATCGTCATATGGACGCCGCTAACATCGACCTAAAAGCTTTTACAGATGCCTTTTATTGGAAGATCTGTGGTGGTCATTTGCAGCCGGTGCTGGATACATTGTTGTACCTAAAACAGGAAACTAATGTTTGGTTTGAGCTGACGACCTTATTGATTCCCGGCGAGAATGACGCCGATCAGGAACTCCAGGCCATGACCCAGTGGGTGGTGGAAAATCTTGGCAGGGAAGTGCCTATGCACTTTACCGCCTTTCACCCCGATTGGAAAATGCTAAAGCATTCCCATACACCCAGCGCGACCCTCAGCCGAGCGCGGCGCATCGCTCTGGAAAACGGCGTTCGTTATGTTTATACCGGTAACGTGTACGACGAAGAGGGCGGCAGCACCTATTGCCATCACTGTGGGCAAAAATTGATTGGTCGCAATTGGTATCATTTAAGCGATTGGAACCTCACCGCCAACGGTTGTTGTAATGCCTGTGGTAACGTCTGCGCCGGTGTATTCGATGCGAATCCTGGCCATTGGGGACCACAGCGGCAGCCAGTGCGGTTGCGCAGTTATGTCTAACACGGGAAAAAGTAGTTTTTTATGTGTCTTATCTTGTTTGCCTATCGAGTTCATCCCCGTTATCAACTGGTGATGGCGGGAAACCGTGATGAGTTCTACGAACGGCCCACCGCGCCCATGGCGTTTTGGAACGACGCACCGGAGGTATTGGCGGGTCGCGATTTACAGGCAGGTGGCGCTTGGCTGGGTGTAACCCGCAGCGGCCGCTTTGCGGCGATCACTAATTACCGTGATCCCACTCACGGGCGGGTCGACGCCCCTTCCCGGGGAGATCTGGTTAGCAATTATTTAACAAGCCAGGCTGGACCCCAGGAGTATTTAGAACAGCTTGCCCCCTATGGAAATAACTATAACGGTTTCAATCTTTTGGTAGGGGATAGCCAAAATTTGTTTTATTACTCCAACTATCATGGGGCAGAGCCTAAGCAGTTGCAGCCAGGTTATTACGGTTTAAGTAATCATCTACTGAATACCCCATGGCCCAAGGTGGAAAAGGGGCAACGTAGGCTGCAAGAGCTTTTAAATGGGCAGGACGTAGGCGGGCAGGACGTAGGCAAAATCCGGACCATCGCTGCTCATGAAAGAGGTGTCGGCGGCCGGGAAGGCCGTCGTCAAGCCTACAAGGACGTATTCACGGCGTCCTCTGGAATG
>CAZGON010000182.1:0-8225 GCA_964527085.1 uncultured Candidatus Competibacteraceae bacterium | reverse complement strand
TCGGCTTCAGGAGGTACCCATTAACCCCAGGCTTATCCAGAACTCACGTTATTTTTAATAATTTGAGATTGAATTATGACAATGACGGTGGATTCAGTCACCGAAGACGAATGTGACAACCGATACCCATCAGTCGTGTGCGGTTATTCAAAAAAGTAAAAAATCAAAAACAAGCCAAACACAGCTCAACAAAACCTTGCAAACGGACGCCTCACTTGCCGTCCAATCTAGCGAGAATTGCAAACTGCAGATTTTATAACTTGGGCAAGTTCTATTAATAAAGGGGCAGCAGCCACCTTTTTATCAAGTTGTCATAAAAAAACCAATACCACAAAGGCGACAGTTTTGTTATCACATATTCTTAATTACTTTGAAAAAACTTACATCATTAACCTTCGAGAACGCAAAGACCGCCATAGGAACACCCTGAAAGAATTAAAAAAACACGGCATTGAAAGCAATCAAAACCAAGTCGTATTTTATACAACAGAACGTCCCACCGAGCAGAATGGCTTTCCAACTCTTGGCGCTCGGGGGTCTTTTACCAGTCACACCCGCGTGATGAAACTAGCCCTTGAGCAAAACTTAGACCGGGTGCTAGTCATGGAGGACGACATCGCTATACTCAACACGGTCAAAACCCATGGTGTAGAAGTCGTTGAACACTTAAAAAGTGTGCCATGGGATATTGTCTATTTTGGTTTTCTCATGCCGAAACAACCACCCCCAGGTCCTGCCCTCGTACCGTATAGCGGTCCTACCCAGGGTGGACATTTTTACGGGGTAAACAGTACGATCTTACCTCGCCTAGTGGATTTTTTAGAGAGCTGTATGACTCGACCGGGTGGTCATCCAAAAGGCGGACCCATGTTTAGAGATGGTGGGTTTAATCTTTTTCGCACGCTCAACCCCGATGTAAAAATCTACCTTGCATCACCCAACCTTGCCAGACAAAGAAGCTCACGTACCGATTTGCATAAGCTCAATTGGTATGATCAACTTCTGATCACTCGACCCCTAGCTGAGCAGGCTCGGTCGTTCAAAAATAAACTGCTACCGAGGAATTGATTTTGCGAGTTTAGTCTCTATGAATACCCCATAGGCTCAACAAACCGACATCCAGGCCCGCTTATTCTGCTTCTTCCGCCGGTTTGGGGAATAACTTGGATTTGCGTGCCTATTCTTTCTTTAAGAGCTGGCACATGGGAAATGACACCGATCAATTTGCCATCCTGCTGTAAGCCGGCCAGGGTCTCCAGCGCGGTGTCAAGGGTATTTTCGTCTAATGTACCAAACCCTTCATCCAGAAAAAGCGAGTCTACCCGTACATTTCGGCTAGCCATTTGGGAGAGTCCCAAGGCCAAAGCCAAGCTTACAATAAAACTTTCGCCACCGGACAAATTTTTCGTTGATCGGATCTCACCAGCCTGGTAATTATCCACCACATTAAGCTCCAAAGGTTGCCGGTCATCGTGCAAAAGTAAATAGCGATCCGTCATTCTTTTGAGCTGGCGGTTGGCGTTGAATACCAGTAATTCAAACGTCAACCCCTGGGCAAAGTTGCGATATTTCTTGCCATCGGCGGAACCAATGAGTTCATGCAACGCATCCCACCGGAAACATTCTTTCTGTTGGGCTTGAATTCCCTTGATCTGATCCTGTTTTTTATGACGTCGGGCTTTATCATCAGCGAGCTGTTTTTTGATGCCCCCCATTTGCTGCTGAATCTCTTTGAGACTTATAGCCAAGGCATTTTCTTCCTGCTGCAACTGATCATAGGGTTGATCCGTGATCTGCTTTGCTTTTTCTCTAGCAATCGAGGCGATCTTGTCTTGGCGAAGTGTGGTCAGCTCAATGGCCTTTTTCTGCAAATTTTCTTGCTCTTGTTTGAGAGCTGTTCGTTCATCGGCGCTTAAACAAGCTGCCTGATAATCAGCTTCGTGGGTAAACCCTGCACTCACTAAACGTTCGCAGAATCGTTTTTCTTCTTGTTGGAGTGCTTTTGCACGTTTTTCCATGGCCGCTTGCAAAGACTGTATGACTGTTTGGGAATTAGTCAACGCTTGCTGAGCATACTCGACATCGGTTCGCGACTTTTCCATATCCTTTTCAGCATGATCAACGGCTGCTGCGAGCTGGGTTTCCTCGGCATCCGGATTCTTATCACTAAACAAAGCACGTCGCTGGGCAACCCATACACGGCATTCTTCCGTTAACTCATCACGGGTGTCCTGTTCCCTAGATAAATCCCCCTTAAGCTTTTCGATTAAAACGACTTTTTGATCCCGATGGTTGGTTAAAGCCGATAGCGTTTTGTCAAGTTCAGCTTTCTGATCCTGATTTTTTTGCCATTGCTGTTGTCGTGCAGTCAAATCCACAAGGATTTTGTCAAGAGCCACTATGGACAAATCGTCGATACCAAAGGGCGCTAAAACCTGGCGCGCCTTATCATAAAAATGAGTGGCTTGCTCTGCAGCGATGCGGCACTGCTGGGCAAGTCGTTGACAGTCCTGCCCTGCCGACTCCTTTTTAAAACCTGCTTGTTGCCATTGCCGTTCTGCTTGATTAAAGCTTGTGCGTTTGCTTTCAAGGGTTTGTTGAGCCGATTGTAAGTCGTCTTCAATTTTTTCCACTTGTTTTATAACGACGGACGCGGCGCTAACCCGTTTGTCGACCTCCAGCAGCGCGTCACCTACCCGGGTTAGCTGATCATCAGCAGTCACGTCCATCTGCAGCATAGCCAGAAGATGGTGACAGCGGGCTTCATGGGCTTGCAGTTGGATGATCTGCGCTTGCTGGGTATGCTGTAATCTTTCCAGCTTTGTTTGCGTTTTCGCGTGGTCGATTTTAAGTGCTCCAAGCGAGGCAATCATTTTATCGAAGTCAGCTTTGGTGTCACGTAATGCCAGTTTAGTAGCATCTAGCGGCGGCGTATTGCCTTGCGCAAAGGGATGTTCTGTAGCTCCGCATAGGGGGCACGGTTTACCATCTTCTAAATACTGGCGTTCTGCTTCCAAGTTCTCAATTCGGTTGAGCAATGCCACTTGTGTGTCGAGATGCTGAACATCCCGTTCAAGCTGTATACGCTTTCCTGATTGAACAGCGATGTCACTGGCTAGCCTTTTCTCCTCTAGTTCCAGCGTCTGTTGCTCTAACTGGGCCTCTGCTTGTTCGCGGCGAGTTTTGGCGATATGCGCTAACACGTCCGCTACCTGATCGAGGCTATGTTTACGTTCTTTGAGATCGGCAAGGTCATTTCGCCAGCCATTGAGGGCTCGTCCGCACAGCACTTGCGCTATGGCAACTTTTAGTCGAGTGCATAACCGTTCACCTTCTGCTAGCTCTGCACGCTGTGTTTGATAAGCGTTTTCGGATGCTTGCCAGAACTTGAGGGCAACTGCTTTGTGCTGCTCGGTTTTAGCAAAGTCTTGGCGCAACTGGCTGTGGTTTTGACTGGCAGTTTGGAGGGCTTCTAGTACGTTGCGGATGTCGGCCAGACTTTCCCGCAGATCTGAGTCGATAGGGTGCTGCTGGAGGTAGTTTTCCATGTCAGCCTGAACTCTACGGGCATCTGTTAAATGCTTTTCATAGAGTTGCTGCTGGGTTAAATGGCTTTCAAGTTCGTTTTCTATTTTTGCGATGGCGGCGGTAGCTTTGTTAATTTGAGACTTTTTCTCAGCG
Organism: uncultured Candidatus Competibacteraceae bacterium; assembly: GCA_964527085.1. Lineage (GTDB taxonomy): Bacteria > Pseudomonadota > Gammaproteobacteria > Competibacterales > Competibacteraceae > CAYRGG01. Next base: position 4,544 of record CAZGON010000182.1, on the reverse strand, counting down.
ATACGCGTATCTAATTCGCGAACCTTTTTGATAACATCCTTTTGCTGCTTTTGTTCAGTTTCAGCGTGCTCCACAGCACAGGCAATCTGCTGCTTTGCCTGAATTGCCACTGCCACGGCAGTTTCTTGTTGAGGCAATTTTTGTTTAGCGTCGTTACAACGGTGAGACTCTTCTTCCTGTTGGCGACGGATTGATACAAGACGGCCATAGTCCTTGTCGAGGGAACAGGCTTTATCAGCGCGATCCAATTGTGTGAGCTTCGGTTGCAACAAAGCCTGTCGAGACTGAAAATTATGCCATTCTGCGGCTACCTTACCGAGCTCTTTTTGCAGAGCCGCTAAATCATCCAACCACGCCCTGGCTCTGCGTAACTGATCTATTCGGGTAATCTGTTTGCCTTCTTCAAGCCGTTGCGCTGCAAGTGTAGCCTGCAACTGATCCTTATCTTGGTCACTCAACAAATGCGTGCCAGACAATTCCATTTGCCATGCGTTCAGCTTATTGTGCTCTTCGGCGCGGCGTTGGTGAACCTTTATAGAAATTCGACTGTAAATGGCAGTACCGGTGATCTGTTCTAGGATCGGCGCCCTTTCGTCAGGGGCCGCCTGGAGGAAAACGGCAAAGCCACCTTGGGCAAGCAGCATGGATCGGGTAAATCGATCAAAATCCATACCCGTTACCCGCTCGATCTTGTCAGCAACACGCTTGAGTTTCGCCTCAATAATTTTGCCCGTGTCAGCGTCGGCAATCTCATGCTGGGGAGCTTGCAGTTCTCCGCTGGGCTTGCCGCGGGCTCGACGCTGACTCCAATGACAGCAATAGCGTCCCGCTTGAGTCGCAAAGGTCACCTGGGCAAAACACTCACCTTTTTGCCGCGACATAATTTCATTCGTGCCTTTGGTGACTTTACTCAACCGCGGTGTCCTGCCGTAAAGGGCTAGACAAATAGCATCAAGCAGAGTTGACTTACCGGCTCCCGTGGCGCCGGTGATGGCAAACAAACCATCGCAGGTATAAGCCGGATGATTAAAATCCACCTCCCATTCACCGACTAAGGAATTTAGATTCTGCAGCCGTAGATGTAGTATGCGCATTTCTTTGCTAACCTTACTCCGCCGCCGTGTCTTGTTCGTAAAGGGAGCTAATGGTCTCTTGGTGGGCGCTTAATAACCCCGAACGCTTTTCCAGGGGCACTTCATGGAGGTCTAAACAGCGGGTAAAAACCTCATCAAGTTCTAAGTCATCAAGGGTTTCCTTAGGGTAGGCGCGACTTAGCACCTTCTCTAAAACCCGGTTGTTTTTGATGCGCAATATTTCAATGGCGCTGCCAGCAATGGCCTCATCAAGGCGTTCACGTAAATTACCCTGCACAGGATCACCTTGATAGTCGATTTCTAGCCATACCTGGGTTCCAAAGGATTTGAGTTCCAATAAACGGGTGGAAATGGCGCTCCAATCACCACCAATACGCTCAAGCTTTTGGAAGGTAGGCACTTCAATGAGGTTTACCTTAGGCACAGCTTCAGCAAAATCCACTAGGCAGACACTTTTTTGTTGCTGCGCTTCGCCAAACCCCATAGCTAAGGGTGATCCGGAGTAGCGCATAGTTCCCTTGTTGCCTACCTGTTGAGGTACATGCAGATGACCGAGAGCCAAGTAGTCGATGGACTCTGGAAACAAGTTGGTTGCCACATGGGCCAAAGAACCCACATAGAGTTCCCGCACCCCGTCTCCCTCCACGATATGTCCCCCGGCGGTAAACAGATGCCCCATTGCCACAATGGGAATAGGTCGGCCTAATGCGGCTCGTTTCTGCTCGGCCAATTGACAGACATAACTATAATGGGAACCAATACCTTCTAGTAATTTTCGCTCTTTGTCCTGCAAGCTCTCACCCGCTTCAGCGGTGCGAATATCGCGATCCCGAAGATAGGGCACTGCGCAAACAATCAGTTTTTCCTCACCGGCATCATTTTTGAGCAGGAGCACCTCATCCGCCGCTGGCTCGGTTGCCATACCTACCACATGTACATGGAGAAAACGCAGCAAATCTCTGGGCGCATTTAAAAATGACGGGGAGTCGTGATTACCTGCGATGACGACCACATGGCGACAAGTGGAAGAATGCGCTATCCGACCAAGAAATTGATAATAAAGTTGCTGCGCCCGATTGCTTGGCGTACTGTTATCGAATACGTCGCCTGCCACTAGCAGCACCTCTACGCGTTGCGCCTCAAGCAATTCTGCTAGCCAGTCAAGGAAAATCTCAAATTCCTCATATCGCTTGCGTCCATAAAGGGTTCGGCCAATATGCCAGTCGGAAGTGTGAAGGATTTTCATGCTAACGCCCTTGTGAAGCCCCTACTGGTATTTTTAATACACCCTCTTTGCATTTTTGTCATAACCGAGGTTAGCAAAAAGCCATCCACCGGATGACAGGTGCAGACTAAGAAGCTGTTTTAAAAATGGCTCATGTCCGCTAACTCGGCGTTACAGCACCTTCTCCGCTGCTCATTTACCTTACGTAAACTGCGCTGCTCGAAGGCACTGCGCCTTGAGTTCCCGAACGTCGCGGATTTTTGAAACAGCTTCTAAAGTGACTGGGTAATGTGTTGAAAATTATCTAACAGAAATAGCTGTGTCGAAAGAAGAAGTTTTGCAAGAGACAAAAAAGTGACAAAATATCATGCGGCCTATTACAGGCCGCTGTTACACATTAAAAGCCAAACAATCGCCACCATTTTGATGGGGTTGACTGAACTAAAGCAGGTTCTGCAGCGTCTTCATGGGTATCGATGGTTGGTTTGTTCTGCAAGAACACGGCTAATAGCTTTTCGCAGCCTTGACCATCGAGTTTGTAAGGATTGAACTTTTGACTTCCCATTTGTTTATAAATTTCTTTTTTTACATTTGAGGAGGCGACCAGTTTCATATTCCATCCTTGAAATAAACGTTGCTCTACCTCTTTTAGTTCTAAAATTTCAAGGTCCTTATGTCGGTTATCTTTATAAAGAGCACGTAGCAGTGTATTGACCGAATCTCTAGGTCCTTCTAAACACTGAAAAAAACAACCGTCACTCATGAACAATGCGCCGCTTAGATCCAATGCAGGATTATTTTTTTGAGCTGTGGTCACAATCGCGCCGATCTGAATCGAGTCAAAATTCTCTGTGGCACGGCTAGCATACATCATCCTTACCAAACTCATCTGAAAAGCTCCTTATCCCTGTAGAAATAGCTTAAAATAAACTGCAACTAATGTGCCGCGACTATGTTCTATTGATTAACCAAGACCAGAAACCACCTTAAGCCAGTTGATTTCGCTAACTCTCAACGCAAAGATAGTTTCCAAAAAAACAATTTAAAAAGCTGATTTAAAACTGACGTAGCAGGGTCTTTATTGACTTAAATGGTCAACATAGCCTAAACATGGGAGAGTAGCAGGACGCTTGTTTCAGTATCAGAGGTAAATAAGTGGTTTATTGAGAATCAGTAAATTTTTTACAAAATATACTGTTGAATCTTTCTTACTTGCTTAAATTGCAAAAAATAGTCGTTAAATAACAATAATATACAAATTTTAAGGGAGATAAATTTAATGAGTAATGGTGGCTTCAAAGTTCGGGATGTCGGCACCGATAGTGGACCACAATGGAAACGTTACGCAGCTTTAATGGTTGGTAAAGATAGTTTTTGGGAGTTACTCAAGTATGAGTTAATTATCTTTGTGTGTGGTGGCCTTGGTGGAGCCGTAGGTTTGTTGTTGCGGAAAAAATTGTATCCCTATTTGTTAGGAAAATCTGGTAAAAATCTTGTTATTGGCAAAAATGTAACGCTACGACACGCCCACAAGATTCATCTGGGTGATAATATTATTATTGATGATAATTGCGTATTAGATGCAAAAGGTGGGGCAAATAAAGGAATCTTTATCGGCAACAACGTCTTTGTGGGTAGAAATACCATCATTTATACAAAAGACGGTGATATCTATATTGGTGATGCTGTTAATATTAGCGTGAACTGCGATATTTATTCAAAACAAAGGGTGGAAATAGGCAAAAACACAATGATAGCCGCCTACACATATATTATGTGTGGAGGACAATATAATTACCACAACAGAGAACCTTTTGCACAGCAGAGTAGTCAATCAAAAGGTCCCACTATTATTGGCGAAAGTTGCTGGTTAGGTACTAAAGCTGTTGTTACAGATAACGTAAAAATTGGATCAGGAGCAGTTATTGGAGCGGGTGCAATAGTCAATTCAGATATACCTACTAATGTGATAGCAGTAGGTACGCCAGCACGAATTTCAAAAAACCGCTTTGATGATTAGAAGTAGACTGTGGCGCCATTAAAACTAATGATTATTTGGCAGAATAGTTTAACAAACCTAAGCATGGTTATTTAGTCATATTAAACCTATTTTATTTATTACGAAGATAAAAGCATTTAATTTTTTTTTCATAAAAGTAAAACAAGTTTTACAAAAAGGATCTAGGGCGTGTCATCAATTGAGCCATATAACGCTTGCGGTGAGG
>CAZGON010000181.1:0-8281 GCA_964527085.1 uncultured Candidatus Competibacteraceae bacterium | reverse complement strand
GCGGTGTCTACCTCACCGCAAGCGTTATATGGCTCAATTGATGACACGCCCTAGTGCTTGAATGGCATCCGGAAAGCGATTTTCCAGCTCGCTGTCCGCCCAGACATTTTTTTTGATGTGACCCAGGTGCGCCACAGGCTCAAGGGGGATATGTTCATCGAGAATATCCGCCAACAGTTTCAACGCCGTCATACGCGATGTATTCTCCATACCATAGCTGTTTCTGTAAGCATAAAGACAGTTATAACAACCGTCCAAATCCAGAATATCTCGGCAAGAACACCCGGCCATCATATCCCGTGCAAGCTTTAGGGTTTCCATGAGGCGCTGCGGATCAGCTAGCAGGGTATGCAAATACCCGGTTCCACCTGGCACGGTATCGTAAATCACCAAATAGCTGGCTCGCTCACAGGAACCTGCTATCGGTTCGTCACTGGTGGTAATGTTGAGGTGGTCGACCTTGCCACCAAATCGGGCTTTAAGACCCAGCTGCAGGGCCGCCACGAAGGATTGAATTTGTTCTTCTTTGGCGGCAGGCGATAAGGGTGGCATCAGAATACGCACCGCTTCGGATTCGTACTGACGGTATAAATATAAACAATCGATAATTCCGGTGTTGCCATGACCGTTGTCCGCACTGCCATGAGACGGGGTATTGCGGTACTGACACTTAAACAAGTGGGCCGTCTGCTGCTTTCCATGCTGCACCGTCCCGCATTCTTTACACAATCTGAAACCCGGTCTGGCAAGCTCTACACCGGCAACGTTAAATATCTGGTCACCGCCCCCTTGTTTACCAAAGTTGATTTCTTTAAAGCGCGCCTTTTTAATAAACTCAAAGCCAAACGGCTTGCTGTCCGTTTTCATGGCATAGGCCAACGCAATATCGGTGGGGTCAAAATCAATCAGCATTTGGCGGTTATAAAAGGTGGGTTCCCGGGTATCGGAATCATCGCCAATCAAAGCATATTCTTCTTGGGTGTTGGCATATACCTGGCGCAACCTCACCATGGGCTTTAGCTGGGACACATTGGCCCACATGGGGTCGTTACAGCGGGGGCATAGGGCATCTTTATCGGCCCCTACAATGCGTTCACTATAACTGCAACTGGGACATAACCGCCAATATTCCAGGTTTTCGCCCTTGGCCATTTCCACCCGCTGAATTCGCACCCGGCGGTGACTTGCATAAAAGGTGCTGTCCGGGGCTAATTCACTTAAGGCGGCGTAGGCAGGGCGCGAATACTCGAATACTGTCGAGTCATAATTTGCGCTTTTGCCCTCCTCTGACTCACGGGGTTTAGGCAATTTGCGGTAAATCACCGAACGCAGTGTGGTCCCTTCTTCCGGGAAGGCGTAGTTTGGCAAAAGGCCATCGTCGGTAAAGAAATTTAAGGTTTCTTTGCGGTTTAAATCGGTCTTTAAGCGTTTGATGCCCTCCAACTCGCTGCTCAATTCAGTCTCTAACTGATCGCGCACTTCATCTTGTGGCCGCTTTTTCAAAGCGCGCAGCTCATTTTCCAAATCCCGTTGCTGTTTTGCGAAAGCTTTTCGCTCTTCCACCACCTGTTGAATGCGATTTAACACGTAAATAGGCAACGTGTCTTGGTCAGGAGTTGTCTCCAGCAGATAGGCTTTCAATTGCACTTGAGTTTCCTCAGTCACTCGCTGACCAAGCAGTCGGCTGAACGCTTCCCATAACGCATCCCGGTGCCTGCTAACATAGTCAAGAAGTGTATAGGGGAATTTTTTGACGTCATGATTTTCCACCGCATCCAGCACGGGCTGCAGGGAACCCGGAATAACCTGGTCAGCCCCTTGAACCATACCCCATTGATCAAAGCAAAAGGCCAGCAATTGGCGTCTTAGCACCATGCTGGCATTGAGAAAAATTGCTGGCGCCTGTACATCGCCTGCCAGCATCTTCAGCGGGTCAGCATAAAAATAAAGATCATGGGGGTGCCCATTGGCCAAGGTGAGCACAAATGAATTGCCGTTTTTACGCCCCCCTCGACCGACCCGTTGTAGATAATTCGCTTGACTGGGCGGTACCGAGCAAAGCATCACCGATGATAGATCACCGATGTCGATACCCATCTCCAAGGTGGGTGTTGCGGATAGCAGATTCTCATACCAATCCTTTCTATCCATAGGCTTGGCCATAAAGCGCCGCTCGAGGGCCTCACGATAGGTTCTCTCTAACAACGCCGTATGTTCGTGGCCGATAACCCGGCGTATCTCGCCAGCAAGGTAAAAACTTTTGTACATGGATTGCCGCGGAGAGGGGTCAACCACATAGGTAGTCAAAGACTGTTTATCACTGGACGCCTGATCCAAAGACGGCAAACCCACCAGCGCGTCTTGCCATGCTTTAGGGATAAACCAGGAGCCATAAACTCGGGGATGGTCTGCGGACTCCTCCCGCATGGAACTCTGCCGTAAGCGCATGGCCGAGAGTGCTGTGGTCACGGACAAATGAGCTGGGTTGAGGGCCCACATGGGATTTCCCTTTTTGGTGGCTAATGGCAACAGTAAGCTACACTCCGACAGTGCAACTATGATCAGCTTGAGGAGATCGCTGACAAAGTGATTATCAAACAGCTGCTCACCGCCCAGCAATTGCAGTACCCAGCGGCTGTACCAATTACTGTGTGGGTTCGGCAACAAGCGATCCAGACCTTTCTCCGCCGCTTCGCTGGGAAAACGGGGCAACATAGAATAATTACCCAGATCAGGCATAAAGGCGCGGTTTTTTCGGGATAGGTAATACCAATCGCCACCACTGTCAATAAATCCTTTATATAACTCATGGGCAATGGCCCCTTGGCGCTTCATCCGTAGCACAATACCCCACAGCATAAACGCCGCTTGCTGTTCAGTCAGCCCATAACCCAGCTGCTCCCGGCATTGGTCACAAAGCTGCTTAGCCGCCGCGTCAATCAACCCCGGCGACCACGTCAATGCGGCTACGCCGCTGCGCTCCAAGGATCGACCAATGAGGCAACGAAAGCTAAATTCAGCCAACGCCTCCCAGACAAAACGCGCATTTATCTGGCTGATTAACCGATAGGGATTATCTAACCTACCCTGTTCTTTCAAGGCAAGGTAATCTCTATCAGTCTGCATAGTGGGGGGAATAAACTGGGTGATGTAGTTTGCAGGCGTCAATCTCTCGGGATTGTCTGAATTTTCTAGCCAGAACTGAGGCAGATATTCAAATAACCCCTCTAAAGGCACATCATGGCCGGTTTCTTGAGTGTAGTGGTTAACCGCTTTGGCCAACGCCATACGCACATTGTTCTGCCAGGTGCGCGCTGCAAAAAAACCGGCCCTGTGGGCTGCGTCCTGCACGGAATCCGAGAACGCGATGAGTTTTTTATCGTCGTTGAGGGGGTTGGCAAACAGTTGATGAATGGCCACCGCACTCAAACTCGCTGCTCTTGCGCCGAACAACACCAAACTGTTATTCGCTTGACAGACCGGGCACTGACGCTGGCTTTCAAAGGTGGGCACCCCACCACGGCGGACGCTCTTGTTGAGATCCGGCTCGAAGACGGTCACCAACACTGCTTCCTGGCAGGATCCACAAGCGCCTGCTAAGGTTTGCAGATGACCACATTTAACGCACAGGTGTTTTAGCAACCCTTGAGTAGGAGGCCGCTTGGCGGGATCTTGCAGAGGCAACAACACGCGCACCTGCCTATCACCCGAATTGCTGTGGGCAAAATAACGGCTATAAATGGTGCGCAGGTCTTGCTCTATATGGCTTTCACCTTGCACCACACAGGTCAACCAGGCGGTAGTATGACATTCATTACACTGGACGGTGGGTAAATAAATGTCACCGGTGGCGGCCTTTAAATCATCCGAGAACTGCAAATGCACGGGGTATTGAGCTGTGTCATCACCGATACGCGCTACGATACGCCGCAGTTCCCGGGCCCACAGCTGCAACCGTATGGTTACAAAAGGCTCACCGGGATAGTGCTCGCCGCGCGCCCAGGCCAATAACGACAACAACGACACCAACACCTGCTGGGCATGATTTTTGAGCTTAGGTGGAAGCTGCTTCTGAATGGCAGGCACCAACTCATGCAAGGGCACCGGGTTATTGCGTAATCGATACAACAAATTGTGCAGCAGGGGGTGCTGACGCAGCTTTTGCCCCAGTTCTTGACGGTCTGTCATAACGGTGGGGTCAAGTGTCCATTCATCACCAAAAAAAAGCCGCGCTTGGGCAGACAGATAGGCATCCATGGACGGGTAAAAATCGGCGCACAATGCCTCGGGAGTAAAGCTGGGATCCAGCAGCATATACTCGATCATATCCAAAAACTGTTCATGACTTTGGCGGCTTTCGCCAATGATGCTGTCGCGATCAAAATGCGTATCAAATATATCGCTTGCGTAATCCGCTAGATCATCCCTATGGGATTCTGATCCCAGGGTTGCCGAGGTTCCTACACAGATCAGCTGCTCCGTTTTAACCTCTAACCGCGCCTTCAAACGACGAATCAACATAGCTAAATCCGACCCCTGCGCGCCATCAAAGGTGTGCAGCTCGTCGACCACCAGATAGGTCAGACAATCCGCATTATTGTGCTGCCACAGCGGCTGATCCTTGGGGCGCATGAGCAGATAATCGAGCATCTTATAGTTGGTCAGCAAAATATCGGGGGGACTTTGCCGGAGGGTTTTTTTGCAGGTAATCACCTGCTCTGGCCCCATGGCTTTCTGGTCGGTGACTTCCGCGCCACCCACAAACAACCCTACCCGCACCTTGCCTTGCAGCGCCGTCGTTGCGTGAATCACAGCGGCAAAACGTTTAGCCTGGTCCCCAGCCAGGGCGTTCATGGGGTAAATGATGATGGCTTTTACGCCGGGTTTGGGGTTGCGCTGACAGTGGTCCAGCAAGGGGTACAGAAAACATTCGGTTTTTCCTGAACCGGTGCCGGTGGCGACTAAGGTGCTTTTTGGGAATTTATCGCTGCGCAGACGATCCCAAGCCCGCTGCTGGTGCACAAAGGGACTGTGGGTGGTATTAAAACCGCTGAAAAAATCCTTCCGATCCGTTTCCTTGGCAAAAGGCAGGCTAATGGAAACGTAAGGCCCTTTGATAAAGGCTTCGCCGTTGTTGTAGGAAGACACCAACTGCTCGAACTTGCCCGCAAACGGCCAAGTATCGGTTTCAAAACCGGTAACGATAAATTCCCGCAGCGACTTGGCAATGTCTTGAGCCAATAATCCTGGAATCATCTGAAATCCTTTTTTTAACTCAGCTCGATATAAACTACTCAAAAAAGCTGTTTCAAAAACCCGTGACGTTCGCTAAATCAAGGCGCAGCCCCGTCTCCGCTGCGCGGTTTACATGGGGTACATGTGCCGAAGTCGGGGGCTTAGCGCACGTTTACAGCCGGATGGGATGCAAGATCGACGCCTTGATCACCGCAAAACAGGGTAGCCAGATCAGCCAAGTTGTCTTCCGTTTTATGCTCAACGGACAATACGACCTCCTGGTGCTCCTCTATAGCAACTGGTTCAAGGGGACGGAAGACACCATTTTCGTATATCGCTTTTACCTTTGTGGTCATTTACGCTTCCTCCAAAGAGCCAGTGGGATTAAATCACCTCATGAACACACGACCGTAGCACTAGGTCGGCTGAAGCGCCCTTTTAACTGGTTACTTAATATTTTAGGCTGACAGCTTCTTTCGTGAAACTCGATTGAGCGCTTTGACCCCCATTAAAGAAATGGGTTACCGTGCCATCATCCTGGCAAATCCATACTTCCACGGCGCCTTGGGCCAAGTATAGATTTATCTTTTCATTCATTTCCTCTTGGCTGTTAGAGGGACTTACGATTTCAATACATATCTCTGGTGCTTCGTCGTAGGGAGTTGCTTCGCCATTTCTTTCTATGAATTCATTTGACGCCCAGGCTACGTCGGCAACTTTTACACCATCAGACGTTTTTATTGAGCATTCCACAATGACCCGCCCATTGGGCAGTTTGTTGCGGAGGTAAAAAACAGCCTCAGATTGAAGAATGCCATGATGATTGCTAGCGGGGCTCATAAGGATTTTGCCCCACTTATTCAACTCTATCTTAAAGGGAAGATCTTTAAGATAGGGATTATTTATAACACTTGCCCAATCCATACACGTTCACCACTTTGGAGAGTGCCATATTATTTGCTAAGTTTAGGATGTCAAAGAAAAGTACTATGAAGCTCACCAACAATCAAATAACACAAGTTTTGCTAAAACTAAAACTAAAACTAAAACTAAAACTAGCGAAAGCATTTTCTACGAAAAATGAAAATGAAAATTATCAGTGCGCGCCCTATGACGAAGCAAGAGATAAAGACCTATGAAGAAGGCTAAAAAAGACGACGAAATGCGGTCTGAATATAAACGAGAAGACCTTAGTAAAGGTGTTCGAGGAAGGTATTATGAAGCCTACCAAGAATCACACAATCTAGTATTACTGAAACCAGAAGTAGCAAAAGCATTTCCCACAGAAGAAGCTGTAAATGAGGCTTTGCTTTCTCTCATCAAGGTTGCACAGGCATCGGTTGATCTAACAAGGTTCCAGCGGATGCTCATAAACTCATGCCACTGAGTTTACTCGATATTCGTGGTTTATAAGGGTTTCCCTGGATTTCGTTGCACTCCATCCGGGCTACTTGCTGGCTTTTCTTTGCACATTGCGTTCAAGAAAGAACTGTTCGACGGCAGCTGAAATATAAAAACTTGTTTGTTTGAGACGTTGAAGTGCCTGGAAAAAATCAACCAGTCCCTTGTCTGCCGCGCTATCCAATATCCCCAGCGTCCCACTGGTTGAGAGATGACGCTTGGCAGCCTCTTTTCGAGCCGCTTTTTCATCTACCAGAAGCAAATCTGCCCCTAAAAACTCAGCAAGTTGAATGGCCTCTCTTTCTCCTTCGTCGAGATGAGATAAGCTCATATCCGGAACCATAATCATTTGTCTTATCTCAAGCCATCGCGGTGGGTTTGTCGCCCATTGCCGCACTGCTTGAGGGGTGGCGATTGCCAGAAGTTCTTGCAAGACCATTTCGGGAACAATTACTTGTCCAAAAAGCGTTGGCAATAGGTTCTGCTCACCGATCAGCACCAAATAGTTAATTGGCGCTGTATCAGCGATAACGATCATTAGGGAACAAGCTTCTCAAGGGTTTCAACTTCACGCCGAAGCTCGTCGTCATCGTAATCAACCCAGGCGACATGGTGAGCCGCTAAAAACTCGTAGACTTGAATCCGCGACTCAAATCCTAAGATCCGTCGTATCTGTGCTGTCGTAAGCTGCCCTGACTTAAAACCCTCAAGAGCAACTTGTTCTAGAATCTTGCGGGAAATTTCTCCCTTGTCGCTTGACAGAATCTCATCAGATAAGGAAACCGTTAAAGGCATAACTCATGCTCTTGTGCGTTGAGAACTAAACAATCACCAGCTAAAAACCAGCGGACTTAGATAATGAACCTAAAGCCCAAAACGAAAGCATTCAATCTGATCCAATAGTTATTGCCGGAAAGTTAAACAGGCACATCATACTTTCACAGTCTCGAAGTGAAGATTGGGATCAAATTTTTTCCCGGATTTCGTTGCACTCCATCCGGGCCACCTACTAAGTTTTAAGTTTAAGGTTCCAGCGGATGCTCGTAAACTCATGCCACTGAGTTTACTCGATATTCGTGGTTTATAAAGGTTTCCCCGGATTTCGTTGCACTCCATCCGGGCTACTTGCTACCAAAAGATGGTGGAACCAGGAAAAAGACAATTTTGAAATTTGGATTTCGGAAGAGACCTTCAATGAACTAGCTGAAGGTGATTATCCTAGAAAAGACAAAATATTAGCATTTACAGCAAAAATAGATATCTTATCGCCCCAAGAGGAAATCATACAAATTGCACAAATATACTTGGACAATTATTTGATGCCACAAGTACTAAAGGGTGATGTATTACACTTAGCTTACGCCTCATATTATAAAATCGACTTTTTACTGACTTGGAACTGCAATCATCTTGCTAATGCCAATAAGCGGCAACATATACGCATTGTCAATACGCGACTAAATCTAGCAACGCCCGAAATCACTACACCTCTTGAGTTATTTTCGGAGAAAACAAATGATTATTAATGATTTGTTGAAAACTAGGGCGTGTCATCAATTAGTGGTTTGATCGTTTGGTGGATTCTCACGAGTATAGCAATTGAGCATATGGTTAGGACATGACTTTAAAGGCGTTATCCACCGCA
>CAZGON010000180.1:0-8283 GCA_964527085.1 uncultured Candidatus Competibacteraceae bacterium | reverse complement strand
AAAGAGATTGATATTTCCAAAATGTCCGACACCACCACCTGTTTTGTGGCCCAGCCCGCTTCGGGAGACAGTATTCAATTTCTTAAAGCCGGCATTATGGAGGTGCCTCATATCCTCGTGGTCAACAAGGAAGATATCGGCGCTGCCGCCCGAAAAACCTTATCTGAATTACGTACTACCTTAAGAAGACAAACCGACGAATACGGTTGGGAGGTGCCAGCCCTATCCGCCAGCGCTACGGCAGGAACTGGCATCAATGCCCTCGTCGACACCCTTGAAAATCATCGTGTTTGGCTACTGGAGCGTGATCTGCTCAGTATTCGGCGCAGGCGTTTCCAAGCAGAATGGATCGTGAAGCGTCTGCGGGAGGAATTCGGTCGTTTTGGCATCGATAAGTTAGGTGGAGAGCCGCATCTTTTTGATATTTTAACGCAGCGTAGTGGATCTCCCTTCGAACAGTATGACAATTTACGTGATAGTTTTCTTACTAATTGGAGAGAATCTTAAATCATTCCATTAGTACGACAACGTGCGTGACAGTTTTATTGTTAACTGGAGAGAATCTTAAATCGCCGCTTTTATTTGGGGAAAAACTAAATTATGACAAAAGAAGTCTACGATATAGGTGATATGCCGCCATTGGGCGAAGTACCGAAAAAAATGCACGCTAGTTTGATTCGCCCAGAGCGTTTTGGCGAACCTATGAAGGCATTTAAACAGGAAATCGTCGATATACCCGCCATCGGCGACGACGATGTGCTGGTCTATGTCATGGCTGCAGGTATTAATTACAATAATGTCTGGGCAGGACTCGGTATACCCATCGACGTCATCAAGTCGCGTAATAAAAAAGGTGAGCCAGAGGAATTTCATATCGGTGGTAGCGATGCCTCCGGTATTGTCTATAAGATTGGCAAGAATGTGAAAACTCTCCAGGTGGGCGATGAGGTGGTCGTGCATTGTGGTATGTGGGATGTTAACGACCCTTGGGTGACCAGTGGTAAAGATCCCATGTATGCCCCTTCCTTTCGGATTTGGGGTTATGAAAGCAATTTTGGCAGCTTCGCCCAATTCATTCCGGTGCAGGCTCACCAGTGTTTGCCGCGACCAAAACATCTGAGCTGGGAAGCCGGCGCCTCTTATATGCTAGTGGGCGCCACGGCTTACCGGATGCTGATGGGATGGGGCGAACACACCGTTAAAAAAGACGATGTGGTTTTAATCTGGGGTGGCGCCGGTGGTTTAGGTTCCATGGCGATTCAGATTTGCCGAGCTATGGGAGCTACTCCCATTGCCGTGGTCTCCGGTGATGACAAGTTTGAATACTGTAAGAGTCTTGGCGCTATAGGTTGTATTAATCGTAAAGAATTTGACCACTGGGGTATGTTGCCCCACTGGAAAGATAATGCGGGTTACAGCGCCTGGCTGAAAGGGGTGCGTAAATTTGGCTCGGCAATTTGGGAAGCCCTTGGGGAAAAACGCGCCCCCAACATCGTCTTCGAACATCCCGGTGAGACCACCATTCCTACCTCTTTATTTGTCTGTGAAACTGGCGGTATGGTGGTGATTTGCGCTGGCACCACCGGCTACAATGCCACAGTGGATTTGCGTTATATGTGGATGCGCCAAAAGCGTATTCAAGGTTCCCATTTTGCCAATGACGAGCAAGCTGATGGTATCAACCGCCTGGTGCTTGAGGGTAAAGTGGATCCGTGTTTATCTCAGGCAGCTAGCTTCGACGAGATTCCGGATGTGCACCAACTGATGTATGAAAATAAGCATCCCCATGGCAATATGGCGGTGCTGGTAAACGCCACTGAATTTGGTCAAGGTGTTACCGAAGACGTTCCCGCGTCGGCGGAACCTGTGCCTGCTGCTGCAGGTACGTCCCAAGAAGCGCTAGAACCCATTTCTATTTCAAGCCCCTCTTCTCCTTCCCCCAGTTTTATCTCGCAGCATATGGATGAAGGAATGGAAGCTGTTATTGAAGATGACGGTACTCTGGTTAGAGATATGATGAATCAGGGTGTGATCTCCTGTTCACCAGAGTCTTCCTTGGAAGAGGTGGCCGATCTTATGATGAAGCATAAGATCCATGCGGTAGTGGTAATGGACAACAACAACCCTATTGGCGTGGTCACCCAAACCGATATGGCCTTGTCCCGCCAAGGTAAATCCCAGGATGATGCGCGGCAAATGTCGGCGCGGGCTGCTATGACTGTAGGTTGTGCTACCTGTAACGCAAGGGATACCCTGACGCAAGCTGTCACCACCATGACCAGCCGTCGTATTCACCGGTTAGTGGTATTAGAGGACGGTGTGCCGGTGGGCGTGATCTCCATGACCGATGTGGTGCGCAAACTCATCTTCAAAAACAAATAAACAATCCGTAACTACTCACCCGTCATTCTCGCTATGGATTGGCGAGAATGATGGGTGAGTGTTACAACAATACTTTATTATTTTGCTATGGCAAATGCTCACGAGCAAGATACTCATGGGATTGCATCTCTTGCAAACGGCTGAAGACGCGCTGAAATTCAAAAGTTAACTTTTCACCTTGATAAATCTCTGTGATCGGCGCAGCGGCAGAAATAATCAATTTGACGCTACGATCATAGAAAGCATCCACTAAATTAAGAAAACGCCGTGCCTGGTTTTCCATTTGCCAATCCATAATAGGTACATCAGAGATCAACACCGTGTGAAAACAGCAGGCGATCTCTAGATAATCTGTCTGGCTGCGGGGACCATCGCAAATGGCTGAAAAATCGAACCACACGACGCCATCGGCTTGACGTCGGGTGGGAATAGAGCGACCCGCTATTTCTAAGTTACTGTTTGGGCAACCAACCTCCGGACTTATGTGGTCAAATGTATTTATAAGAATACTGTCGGCTTTCTCGTCCAGGGGATAATGATAGATCTCCGCCTTTTCCAAATAGCGCAAGCGGTAATCCATAGCACCATCTAAATTCATCACCTCCATGTGTGTTTTGATCAGGTCAATGGCAGGTAGGAATCGGGATCGCTGGAGGCCATCTTTATAAAGTTCATCGGGGGGGATATTAGAGGTGGTGACCAGGGTGATCCCCTGGTTAAACAATTCCTCTAGTAACCCAGACAGCAGCATGGCATCTGTAATGTCAGACACAAAGAACTCATCCAAACAGATAAGTCGTGTCTTCTCAGCGAAGCGTTGGGCGACTAATTTTAAAGGGTTCTGTTGCTCTTTTAGCTTTCCCAGCATATCGTGAATCTGTTGCATAAAACTGTGGAAGTGGATGCGTCGTTTCTGCTCTATGGGTAGGGTGGCGCAAAAAAGATCCACTAAATAGGTTTTACCTCGGCCAACGCTTCCCCACAGATAAAGACCTTTTACTGGCGCAAGGGAGTCATGTTGCTTGCGATGATTACCGAATAGTCGTTTTAATAGCTTGGGTTGCGATAAACTAGCTGCAGACGGAGCAGAAACAAGCTCATCACAAATCCGTTGTAAGCTGTGAATGGCCTGTTCTTGGGCAATATCGTATTGAAAATCCTCCCGATTAAGATCCTTTTGATAACGTTTATACAACATTTAGATTGTCTCAGCTATTTGTCTGCTTTGGCAGGTACTGGGACCAGTCGTGGCTGCAATCACCAAAAACAAAAAAATCGGGATTAACCAGAGTGGGCCGAGCATTGTAGCGCAGGGGTTGCATTTGTGTGTCGGTGAGTCCGCCCCCGGCTTGTTCGACAATGATTTGTGCGGCAGCCGTATCCCATTCGTAAGTGGGGCCAAAACGAGGATATAGATCTGCTTCGCCTTCAGCCACCAGACAAGATTTTAGCGAGCTACCTACCCCCGTGTAATGATGCTGACCTAGATCACTTAAATAAGTGTTTAGGCGGCGGCCCGTGTAAGGGCTGCCGATCACCCGCGGTGGGTCCTGACCGATAGTACATGTATGGATAGGATGGGGTTGATGATCAGAGACTTGCTTGAAGGCGCCCCCCTTTTGATAAGCAAAATAGCAGACACCTGTTATAGGTATCAAAATCAAACCAAACACAATGGTATGTTGGTGCACGAGGGCGATATTGACGGAAAATTCGTCATTACGCCGGATAAACTCTCGCGTACCATCCAGGGGGTCAACCAGCCATAGCCACTCCCATGGGGCGCGTGTGGTAAAACTAATATCGGAATCTTCTTCAGAAAGAATAGGGATATCGGGGGTGATATTGCTAAGTCCTTCGACAATGATGTCGTGGGCGGCTAAATCAGCTTCGGTCACGGGGGACTTGTCTGCCTTTTCGGTAACCGAAAAACCGTTTTTGTAGATTTCTACAATACGGGAACCAGCCGTTTCAGCAATGGATCGCACCGGTTGGACGAAATCAACAAGATCAATAGTCATGACAGAGGGGATATTGACTAAGCATTTTACGAGCAAGAAACAGCGCCGCAATGGAGCGTGCTTCGGTAAAGTCATCACGCGCTAATAAACCATCTATATCGACAAGGGGCCAAGGTACTACTTCGATTTCTTCGGGCTCATCACCAGCCATACGCTCCTCGTAAAGGTTCTCAGCCAGGATGATGTGGGTCACATGACCGATATAGCCGGGGGCAATAGTGACGGATGTCAGATGACGAAGAGTGCGGGCAGCATAGCCGATTTCTTCCATAATCTCGCGATTAGCGGCGGTAATTGCATCCTCACCCTGTTCCATGACGCCCTTGGGGAAACCTAATTCGTAGCGATGGGTTCCTGCCGCGTATTCTCTAATTAGTAGCACAGTATCAAGGTTTAAAAGAGGAACGATGAGTACCGAGTCAATCTGAGAACCTGGCACCCGTTCATATTCCACTTCGGCGCCGTTCGTAAATGCCAGTTTTACCCGTTCAACATGGAACAGACGGGTACGAGCAATAGTCTCAACATTGAGTACTTTTGGTACGTCGCGCTTTTTTGACATGGTTTACCTAAGTGTATTACTGACATAAATTTATCAATAGTAACACTGCTGTGTGTTTCATTGCATGTTAACCATTGGTGTCACAAGCTTATGAAGCTTCCCTGGAATCATATCGAAACGGTTCTTTTAGACATGGATGGCACCTTGCTGGATCTGCGTTTCGATAATCATTTTTGGTTAGAGCATATGCCGCGTCGCTATAGCGAAGTTCGGTGTATTGCTTTTCACCAGGCCCGCATGGAATTGTTAGCTCGTTACCGCCGTGTCGAAGGAACCTTATCTTGGTATTGTGTGGATTACTGGAGTCGCGAACTGGGTTTCAATGTGGGGGATCTCAAGCACGAGGTCTCGCATCTTATCGCATTGCAGCCTGGTGCCTTGGATTTTCTGAAAGCGATACGCAATACTGGAAAACGGGCTGTGTTGGTTACCAATGCCCATCCTAAGAGTTTGCGTATAAAGTTAGACAAAACCGGGCTAGCGCAACATTTAGATGCCGTTATTACCGCTCATCAGTTGGGTTTACCAAAAGAAGAGCCGCAGTTTTGGCATCTTTTACAAGCCGTGGAGCCATTTCAATCGACAGTTACTTGTTTTATGGACGATAATCCCGCTATTTTACGCATAGCCCATGGTTATGGTATTCAGCATATCGTCGCTATGGGCAAACCCGATTCTGCGTATCCAGCCAATGTATCCAAAGATTTTCCGTCCATCACTGATTTTTCAGAATTGTTGCCACTGTCATAACGATTGTCATCTTTATTTTTACTGGGACATAGTACTACTGCGCCGCTCGCGAAAAAATTTTCGCAAAAGCTCACCACAGGTTTCACTCAATATACCTGCCGTTATCTCAACCTGATGGTTTAAATAGTCTGATTGCACCAAATTATAGACGCTGCCGCAGGCGCCAGTGCGAGGGTCGCTAGCGCCAAACACCACCCGTTTTACACGGCCATGAACCATAGCCCCAGCACACATGGGGCAGGGTTCGAGGGTGACATAGAGCGTGCTATCCAGCAATCGGTAGTTTTCCATACCGATAGCCGCTTCTCGTAATGCCAGAATTTCCGCATGGGCAGTGGGATCACAAAGACTGATGGAGCGATTATAGCCAGCGCCTTTCTGTGCATCGCCGATTACCAACACAGCCCCTACGGGTACCTCGCCTTCGGCGGCCGCCCGTTGGGCAAGCTCAATGGCCTGTTCCATCCAGAAGTAATCATGCTGAGTCATTAAGTTTCTGCAACAAAAAAATGTAAAAGAGACGCTGGTCAACCTGCGGTAGACTATTCTTAGACATATGAGTATAAAAGAACGCCAACGAGTGTTCCTTGCGCTTCCCCTTCCTAGACCTATTCAACAAGGAATTGGGCGCTTTCGAAATGACAACGCCCATCTCCAGCAAGCCGGGTTTCGTTGGATACCTGACTATAACCTCCACATGACTATTTTTTACCTGGGACCGATTTTATTGCGGGATATAGGCAATATTTCCCAACAAATACGCGCAATATTGGCGAATAACAAATGTGTGGAATTTACGTTCCAGGGGTTTTTATTACAACCCTCTAGGAAGCCTCGTATGATTTGGGCGCAATTTCGCCTTCATCAAGATTTTACAGATCTTGTGCACCGTGTGTCGGATGTCTGTCAACCTTATTTATTAGAACGATCTAAACATCATGCTCAACCTATCCCCCATGTCACTATTGCTAGGATGAAGCTATCTAACAACCCACTAGATCTCAAAACAAACGTCATGCTAACGAATTTTATGGCGCAAAAGGCAGAACTCTGGTCGTCAGAGTCGGGGGCTAAAGGGGTCTTTTATACGCCACTGGCAACCTTTTCTTTTTCCAAAATTGGTAATTAACAAATTTTCAATCCTTAAAGGATAAAAAATGCCAGATACTGCTTTTTGGATTCGTGAACTCGCTTTAAGTCGACATCCTGAGGGCGGTTATTACCGCCAGGTTTATGTGTCGCAAAATCAGGTTGATCAAAATGCGCTTCCTAAAGGATATCAAGGTTCACGACCGCTGCTCACGGCCATTGATTACTTGCTTCCAGGGAGCGAATTTTCTGCCTTGCATCGTCTAAAATCTGATGAACTTTGGCATTTTTATAGCGGCATTTCGTTAACGCTTCATGCTATTGACGGAGACGATAATTATCGCAAGATAAAACTAGGTAGTGATTTTGAGGCAGGCCATGTGTTTCAGGCCGTCATTCCCGCTGGCTGGTGGTTTGGCGCTACAGTTGAGGATGCCGATGGGTTTGCTTTAATGGGGTGTTGTGTTTCGCCAGGCTTTGATTTTGCCGATTTTGAACTGGGCAATCGCCACCATTTGCTGCAACGTTATCCAGACCACGCAGAGATTATCAAACGCTTGACCCGCTAGTCACAGTATATTTATTTGGGATTTCGGCTGCCTTGTGTACAGGCAAAGCGAAAACACGCTAGCTATTGCCTTCCTTGGCAAACCACAATAAGGCTACTATCACTCCATTAAATTAAGCGGTTATTAAACGTATTGTTAGGCAGTGTGATCTACTTGCATCTCTTTTGTCCGCTTTGGCGGTAATGATACATATTTGTATCCGCTCGCGGCCTCTTCTTCCTTTAAAGCTTTATAAATAGCACGTAGATCGTAGCCAAACTGGGCCGCGTGTGCCTCTCGTGCTTTGCGCACCTCTTCGACAATAGGATCTTTCCACATGACGTTAATCCTCCAGTAACTCTTCGGGTGTGCAAATAATGACCGGTTCGTAGCCTCTGGACCGGCAGACTTGTTCAATTTTATCCCTCATTTTTGCATTAGCGATATGCTTGCAGTTCCAAGTGATGAGATAATCGAGACCATTGACCACTGCAACTGCTATGTGTATGGCATCTTCTGCTGCCTTCTGGGGCAAAGGACCCTTATTGATCAAGTCCTCTGCCAATCCCAAAGCTTCTTCCGTTACCTCTAAAAGCATTACTTCTTTCAGAGCACGAAGGCGACATTGCGCCATCTCTTCGTTTCCTGCCAGAGCTTCTCTGAGTACCAACTGCGAAGCAAACAGCTCGAAAAACTGGCGTTTTGTTCGCCACCACTCATCGGTGATTTGTTGATGAGCGGCGACGACCACATCTTGGCTTGGCCATGCCACCAAACAGCTGACTATCGTTGTCTCAACATAGATTTTTGATTTCACATTCCAAAACCACAACTAAGATACAATCACTAACGTATCATCGGATTTCAGAAAACTACCGCCTAACGCTCCAAATAACCTGCCGCCGAGGAGCGCTAGCGACACTGGCGGTCA
>CAZGON010000179.1:4813-8381 GCA_964527085.1 uncultured Candidatus Competibacteraceae bacterium | reverse complement strand
GGCTTGACGACGGCCGTCCAGGCCGTCGACACCTCTTTCACGAGCTATGCAAGTCCTGTTTGTGCGTAAGTCCTGTTATTGTTAGCTGACGTACTGTGACAGGGTAGCGTCTTGCTTCATCACTTCCTGGAGAGAGAGGATGACATCAATGCTGCTGACCGAGTCGCCGGAGAAAATCATTGCAAAGTTATCTTGTGTCACCGAGAAGAATTTTTCTTTATGCTGTTCCTGAACACCCATCAGGTTCGCGAGGGTATCCAATGCTTCGCCTTGCCCAGTGGACATATCTCGCGCCACACTTTCCATATTGTCGTCAAGAAAATTAGCAGCAGCGGTACTTTCGACGGTCTGGCTAGCATCGCAACCGATTGTGCCAAAGGTCATGCCAAAGGTCTGGTTGCCAAAGGAACCATTGGTGGTTGCCGCTATAACATTAGGTCCAAGTCCCTGTTGGCCATCCATCAACATAGTGCCTAAACCGCAGCCGGGTCCTGTGTCAGCGCCCATAGATATGATAGGACTGGCTAGTAAAGCGATGGCAAGTGTCATTTTTTTCATGTGTAACTACCCCCTTATCCAAAAAAGTATTATTTCCAGCTCAAAACAACACTTGTTGCAGCGCTGCTAAATCTTTGAGCAGGTATAATCTAACCCTGCTGTTCGGTCATGTCCATCTTTCGAGGCGTTTGCCTCTTAATAAAACACAAACAGACGGGTTTCGATACTCTCCCGGGGTTTGGCATTGGCCGGGGCATTTGGCAGGCGAACGCCAGTATGAATACTGTAGGGACGGGCGCCACCGTCAACGGAATCAAAGGTTTTGAATAGCAGCACCTCGTTGGGACGCATGTCAGGATAGTAATACCAACGCTGAGCCGAATCGTGCACCGCGAGCTGAATTTCACCGATATGGCTGGCTGCACGACGCTCGGTATCCACCAGATGCGCTGGTTTCAAGCTGCGTGCATCACACAATACAAGGGGGTAGTCTTCAACCGGATCGACCAGGGGCCGCCACAGGTTGATGATCTGGAATCTGCCCTGGGCTAGGGTTTTGGCCTCCTCCCCTAACCTTTCCCGCAGACACACAAAACCAGAACGCGAGGTATAGTCATTGTGCACCAAACAAGTGGGTTCACGAACCTGTTTGGTTTCCCGCAATTCTGGATCAGAGGCGCGTAGCGTATGATCAAAAATATGTACACGATACCCGCCAGTGACTGTTTTTAGAAAGTTTTTGACTTCAGCCTCATAAATCGATTCAAGCTGGGTTTGATCGAGAAAATTATTGACCTGGGTCGGGAAATGCAGCAGTTCAAACCCAGAGGGGTGCATCCCGAAGCCGTCTCGCTGCTCGGCGTCAGCCCGTAAGCGTGCGTTATGGATTTCCACTTGGACGCTGTTCATGGGTTGGTCGATTTCGTAAGCGGCATTGCGGCCAGCGCTGGAGGCATAGTAAACAGGCCGCCCCGATCTCTCGGTCAGAAACTCAACGTTTACTCGAACAGACATTTTAACCTCCTCGTTGCTATTCTCAATGACGACCCGTTAGGCAACCGTTTTCACTAACCTTACCACACCAACAGCAAGTGTTCCCAACCGGTTATGTAGGCAGGCAAGCGCCGTGCTTCGCCCCATGGCCCGGAGCTAGGGCCGTTCTGTTTTACTTTTAAAAAACACAAACTCAGGCATATATTTTGCTTGCACCGATTCACTAGGGACTTCTAAGTACTGGGATCAAGCAGACGCGACCTGCTCCACGTTCTTGGAGTCACTACTGAGCAAAGTCGATAGAAAATTTTAAGACTTGCCACCAGCACTTACCCTGCTAAATCAATACTAACTTAGGAACTCAAGGATTATGTTCAAACAACTCAAACTTAAACAACAGGTAAAATTAAGCTTTGGCGTTCTCGTGGCGCTACTCCTGGTGGTTGCCGCGTTCGGCTTTTTTGGTCTGCGCAGCGCCTATCAAGGTTTTGTGGATTATCGCAATCTGGCGGAAGACACCAATCTCGCCGGGCGTCTGCAAGCCAATATGCTGCTCACTAGCATGCACCGTAAAGATTTTTTGATGACTCAAAGTGACAAGGATCTATAGGAGTACCAGGAACGCTCAGGCAAAATGGAGGAGTTTCTAGCGCAAGCTCTGGTGGACATTCAGAAACCCGAACGGGCTGAAAAAGTACAAAATATTGACACCCTGAAAGATCAGTATAAAACAACCTTTGATCAGGTGGTGAAGCTAGTGCGTCAACGCAATCAGGTGGTCAACGAGGTGCTTGTTCCTGCGGGCGAAGGGATGCGTAAAGCGCTCACCGAAATCATTGAATCAGCCTATGCCGACGGTGACCCTGATGCGGCTTACTATGGCGGGCGTTTGCAAGAGCAAATGCTGCTGGGACGGCTTTATATCACTAAGTTTCTGAATACCAATGCCGATGAAGATTATCAGATAGCACATCAGGAAATGTTTGAGAATGTCAAAGTCAGCGCAGAGCAGCTCGACAGCCAGTTGCAAAATCCCCAGCGACGAGCCTTATTCGAACAATTTATTGGTCTACATAGTCGCTATGAACAAGGCATGGAAGAGGTGGTCAAGCTGATTAATACCCGCAATAGGTTAGTCACCAATACCCTAGACCGGATTGGCCCTGAAATCTCTGATGACGTGGAAGCTGTAAAACTCTCGGTGAAAGACGACCAGGATGCCCTTGGTGGAAACTTACAATCTCGCACCCAATCAAATCTTTGGCTGATGGGTGGACTGTCCGCGTTAGCCATAACCCTTGGTGTTATCTTCGCCCTGCTGTTAGTGCGGGTTGTCTGGCGGCCGTTGGGTGAGGAACCAAAACGCCTGCTGGCCATCATGGACGATATTTCTCAGGGACAATTGGGCAACGAAATCTCTACGGGAGACCAAGCGCCCAGTGGTGTTTTTGCCGGACTTATCGCCATGCGCGACAAACTGCGTAGCTCTTTAGCAGCCGAACAACGGGCGGCGCAAGAACGTGAAAGCAATCAAGCCGAAAAACTTCGTCAAGAGGAACACAACCGGGAACTGGAGGCAAAGCGCCACCAGGAAGCTCAGCAGCTGGCCGAGCGGGATCGGCAACAGGCGGAGGAACTGCAGCGCAAGGTGGATGCTTTGTTAGAGGTGGTTGACGCAGCGGCCAACGGCGATCTGACCCGGGATATTACTGTGCAGGGTAACGATGCCATTGGCCGTATGGGCAATGGGCTAACCCGCTTTTTCGCCGGGTTACGGGACAGCATCAGCGATATTCGGCGCACTGCCGGAGTACTGGCTGCCTCCTCCGAACAACTCAGCGCCATCAATCGGGTGATGAATCGCACTGCCGACGAAACTGCCGATCAAGCGTCTACTGCCTCAGCCGCGGCTGAGCAGGTCAGCGCTAACGTAGACAGCGTCGCCAGCGCCTCGGAGGAAATGACTGCTTCCATCAGAGAAATTGCCCATAACGCCGCGGAAGCCGCCCGCGTCGCCGCCGAGGCGGTAGGGTTGGCGGAAAGCACTAACGGCAAGGTACGCCAGTTAAGCGCCTCT
>CAZGON010000179.1:0-4803 GCA_964527085.1 uncultured Candidatus Competibacteraceae bacterium | reverse complement strand
CAAGGTTATTAATACCATTGCCGAGCAAACCAATCTGTTGGCGTTGAACGCTACCATCGAAGCCGCTCGGGCTGGTGAAGCAGGCAAAGGCTTTGCCGTGGTGGCTAACGAGGTGAAAGATTTGGCGAAAGAAACTGCTAAAGCCACCGACGAGATTAGTCAAAAAATCGCCACTATCCAAACGGATAGTCAAAATGCCGTCGAGGCGATCGGTTCCATCAGCCAGATCATCAACCGGATCAACGACATTCAAACCACCATTGCGTCTGCTGTCGAAGAGCAAACCGCCACCACCAACGAGATCTCCCGGTCAGTGACCGAAGCCGCCGGTGGCAGCACGGAAATCGCGCAAAACATCACCCAAGTGGCCCACGGTGCGCAAAGCACCCGCGGCAGCTCTAACGAAGCCCAGACGGCTACCGATGAACTGACCCGTTTAGCCAGCGAACTACAGCAGCTCATCGAACGCTTTCAGGTGGAAACCAAAAGTAAACCGAAAATCCGGGCAGCCTAAAGTCAACGTATTGATGGAAATGCTTTGATGGATCTCTCGCCTGTGGATGCTACTGAGGTGGCATCTACAGGCGGATTTTTTCTAAATGAAGACACCTATCAAAACCGCTATCAATGGCGGTCTCTGATTTTGTTCAGATCAATCTTTAAATCAATTTTACCTTTATAGTTCTTTAAATCAGAAATTTATAATATGTACAAAGTATTGAATGACTAACTCCGGAACATAGCGCTTTGCAGAGCAGCAGATAACAGATAATCTACTTGTTAGGTGTTTTATGTCAAAGGAATCAACTCAAGAGCAAAAGAAGGTCGAGACAGACACCCATGATGTTTTGATTAAACACATTTTTGATAATCTTCGAAATATTATTATTTGTGCCACGTTTGCAGTTGCAGGTGCCGCAGTAGTGAAGCACAGTGCCACATTAGCACTTGGAGCTATGGTTAATATCGTTCTTGGTTCTTTGGTGGTGATCTCAGCCGTTGTTCTTCTGGGATGGAACATGATTTATGGCGCTAGGAAAACAATTTCTCTTATTAAAGGCAAGAAAAGCGTCTGGCTACTTTTGCCATTTGTGATGCTGTATATGTTTGCTGTTCTTGCTGTTTTCCATGCTTGGTCGCGAGTAGAGGTACAACAAATATTCCGAACAGCACCTAACACTGGCGTCGAGAGTGACGCGCCACAAGCAGCACACTCCTCACCTAAAATTTTAGGGTCTATGCTATCTACTTTTCTCCCAGGAGAAACTGCAGATGAAATTACGAGTTATTCTTGAATCGAGTGAAGAAGGTGGTTTTACTGTCTATGTACCTAGCCTTCCCGGTTGTATTACAGAAGGTGATACTAGGGAAGAAGCCTTAAAAAACATTCAGGAAGCTATTGAGCTTTACCTTGAACCTGTAGAAGATGACTTGACTTATGGGCCAAGTGCCGAGATTGCAGAAATAGCCATATGACCAAGGTTCCCAATCTTGGCTATGAAAAAGTCATTTTTGCTCTGCAACGGGATGGGTGGGTTGTTGTGCGTCAAAAAGGAAGTCACATTAGACTTCAAAAGCGTACCCAGCATGAGGTTTTGAAGCTCACGGTGCCAGCACATCGACCCATTAGACGTTCCACGCTAGCTCATATCTTAAAACAAGCTCGTTTAACGGTTGAGGAATTCCAAGCTTTGTTATGAAACACCTAACAACCGCTTCAACTAGAACGGCTTTTTCGCTGACGCTCAAAGTCGGCCGGTTAAGCAGGGCGTTGGCGTCAGAAAACCTGCCCTTTTGAGCGGCTTGAGTAGAGAATGGCCGTGGAGGTGATACCAATGGCTCAGCAATTTGACGTCATCATTCAAGTATAAGCAAATGGGGGCAAGTCTCACAAAAAATCCACGTAAATATGGCAGCCGAATAATCATAGGCCATGATACGCAAACACTATACCATTGCCAGATTACGGGCAATGGTTAAATATACGTTATTAACGTATAGTTGAAGGCGTGAGAAAATAAATCTTCAAACCATATGAAAGCTGTCTTTATTGAACTGCCATCTTTTGAAAGATATCGTCTAACTTACTTGGACGATGATGGATTTAGAAAGCTTCAGAAAGAATTGCTAGCAAACCCTTACACTGGAGATGTGATCAAAGGAACTGGAGGGTTAAGGAAAGTCAGATTTAGAAATAAGGGACGTGGCAAGGGTAAACGTGGCGGGTTGCGAGTAATCTACTACTGGTGGCTTGATGGCTCCCAGTTCTGGCTATTTACTCTTTATAATAAAGGCGAAGTAACTGATTTGACAGAAAAAGAATGTGAGGCGCTAGCTCAAACGTTTAGACTTGAACTCAAAGCAAAAGGTCAATTATGAAACGTAATTTATTTAAAGAATTGAGCGAAGGTTTCCAAGCACTAAAGGATGAGCGTCAAGGCAAAGTGACTTTAAAACAGCATCCTATGGAGATAACACACTCACCTCAGGTTACTAGTGATGAACTGATGAAACTACGGGAAAGCCTACACCTTTCTCAAGCGGTCTTTGCCCGCTATTTACGAATCAATAAGCGGACACTGCAAAACTGGGAGCAAGGTAGAGCCAAGCCTAACGCTCAAGCGGCAGTACTTATCAAAATGGTTGAAAAATATCCGGACACTATAGAACGGTTAAGTCTTATTTGACAGACTAGTGCAAGACCTTCAGCGATCTTAACCTATCAGGAGCAAATAGCATGGCTCAGCAGGTCTTGGATCAACCTTTCTATACCTACCAAGATTACCTGACCTGGCCAGAGGACCGTCCTTGTGAACTCATCGATGGGCGGATATTTTCCATGACGCCAGCGCCGAGCCTCGATCATCAGACGGTGGTGGTGGAACTCGCCACCCAGATTGCGCTATACCTGCGGGATAAACCATGCCGCATTTTCACCGCGCCGTTTGATGTTCGGTTACCGGAAGACAACGAGTCGGACAACGAGATAAAAAATGTGGTGCAGCCGGATATTGTTGTGGTTTGCAATACTAAAAAGCTCGATCAGGCAGGATGCTTGGGCGCTCCCGACTGGGTTATCGAAGTACTATCCCCCCGTACAGCGGCTAAGGATCATATCGATAAACGTCTACTTTATGAGCGGCACGGCATTCAGGAATATTGGTTAGTACATCCCATTGATCGGTTGCTGACTATTTACCGGCTGAATCCCGAAGGTAAATACGATCAGGCCATGATTCTGGAGACCCGTGGCAGATATACCGTGGGTATTTTGCAAAATTTGGAAATTGATTGGAACATTATCTTTCGGAATTTGTGATCTACCAAGACTACCCTCTTCCCTACTATGAAAAAGAAAATTCCAGTCTTTGAGACAGACGAGCAAGCCGAGCGCTTTGTGGAAAACGCTGATCTTTTAGAATACGATCTTTCCGGCGCGAAACCCGTTCGGTTTGAATTTAAAAAAAAGGATGCCAGGGTGAATATGCGCTTGCCCCAAACCTTGCTTACCGCCCTCAAAGAACGGGCAAAGCAGCGCGGCATTCCTTATCAACGGTTTATCCGAGAAGCCTTAGAACAAGCGGTCACTCGTAAGTAGCGGCGCAAAAACGCAACCACACGTTATCATGCCATTTATTTGGAAAAGGTTATGCCAACCAGAGAAGCTTTGAACAGCCGATTAATCTGGAAAAAAATCGGGATTGAAAATCTGCTCAAGGGTGTAAGGACACGTTTCTGGAAAGTCTCTTAAACCGGTTTCTTTGGTTGCTCCAATGACAGCCAGTTCGTAAGCATCGCTGATACTCTCTGCAAGAACCGCTGTTAGGCTAGGATTCTCTTTTAGATGCTTGGCGAGCCTTTTGCGCTGTTCTTTAATGGTTAATTCCCAGCTCATACCCCGGAATGCCGCTTGAAATTGCCATTTGAGCAAATGTATCAGAAGGATTTCAAGACGGCTTTCTAAGGCTCTTTTTTCGCTTTTGCCCATGTCTTCGATCTCTTCGGCCAAATGTCCCAAATCGAGTTCCGCAAGCTTGCCATCCCGCAAAAGCTTAGCTTGCGCCTGAGTCCAGGCATAATAGTCTGAGTCGTAGGCCGTGTTGTTCATTGTAATACCTCACCCGGTCATCGCTGTAAGCCATTTGTCATTGGCTACCGTTAATACGGTAAAAATCATATAAAAACTGATATTTAATAATAAAAATTTGTCAGCAGCTAGAAGGGTTTGATCTTGTTTGCGCCACCCGCACCCCCCAGATCAAACATATTATGATCCTGCACTTCAATAAGATAGTTTTCAAGAACTGGTTAAGGATTTTAAGCTTATCCTGAATCTGTTCTGAAACCTCCAGGGAGTGTTTTGATAGCGATCTTACCTCGTCAACCACTACGGAAAATCCTTTACCGTATTCCCCAGCGCGCACTGCCTCGATTAAAGATCCAGTTTGCAAAACATAATTTTCCGGGCTTTAGTGACAGCTTCCTCCTGCACGGGAGTGACGATAAACGTACATAGGACTTAAGGGCAGTAAACAAAATGAGACTTGTAAAACAGCAATGGGTACGAGAAACGCACCCATTGTTTTTAAATATCAAGTATCGACAGACGAAGTCTAAACCCAGAAATTATAGGAGTTACGCAGTTGAAATTTTAAGATTTTGATTTTCAAAAATTTTTGATTGCTTAGTGAAAAAACGTTTTGTTAATAAAATCGTAACCGCTCAACTGTCATTCCGGCAGGGATTGCCGGAATCCAGTTGTCAGGGAGGGTGGCAGGCGGTCGTCACCCGCGTTTGACGTCC
>CAZGON010000178.1:0-8466 GCA_964527085.1 uncultured Candidatus Competibacteraceae bacterium | reverse complement strand
CCTCTGACATAACAAAATTCCTTATCCCTTAGCAAGACGTGCGGAAAGCCAGTTATAGCTACATAGCTTACTCTTTTTTTGCACGAAAACGCTCAAACGCTTCTCGTTTATCGGGAAACCCTGGACCGGGTCGCACAAGAATATTTCTTGGATCAATGGGTTCCCGAGTCTTTTCATCGACGACAATGGGTTTGATTCGCTCCCCTGTCCCTTTATCAATCAGTTCGATGGGAGGACCTACTGAACCTGACAGCCAATCGTCCCCCCAACGCATCATCGCAGCCAATACACCGAACAGTTCTCGCCCCTTATCCGTCAACCGGTATTCATAACGCGCTGGTCGATCTTGGTACTGGCGCTTTTTCAGGATGCCTTGCTCGATAAGCCGATTCAATCTTTGGGTAAGCACGTTTCTGCCAATACCCAGTCGCTCGGCAAACTCATCAAAACGTCTCGCGCCGTAGAACGATTCCCGTAAAACCAGCGGCGTCCACCAGTCTCCCAGTAGATTACTGGTTCGCGCGACAGAACAGGGTAAGTCACTGAGATCAGTACGTTTCATGATACCTGCAATATAATCTTACCTAGTTAGTTGCACAAATGAACTAACTGTGCTTTAATTTAGTTTCTCTAACGAACTTACTATCTACGGGAGATTTACGATGCCTATGCTTGATGCTTATATCCCTGAAAGCGCCCTGGATGCAACTGCCGAAAACCAATTGCTTTCTCGACTTACCGATATTTTGTTGGAATGTGAGGGGATCGATCCGTCAAACCCTGCGGCCAGAGCCCTTGCCTGGGTATTTTTACATAGACCTATAACCATGTTTGTTGCCGGTAACCCTACCGAAGCACCGCACTATAAGATCATCGCTTCTGTACCCGAAGGGCAGCTGGACAATGAGCGGCGCACCCGTATGGTAGCCGCTGTTACCAACGCCGTACTGGATGCCGAGCCGGAAGATCGCGAGCGAGACCCTAAGCGTGTGTGGGTCTTTACACATCAAGTCCCCGAAGGCACATGGGGTGGAGCAGGTCGGGTATTTAGTCTCGCGGACATCGCATCCATGATATTGCAAGATCAGGAAGCCGGTAAGGCCCATGCCAAGACACGACTGGCCAAGGCGAAGGCTGAACGGGATGCCGTATTCGAGTGATAATATTGAATGGGGTGAGAATTAATGGAAAACGCTCGCCGTATAAACTTCTCACGGTCACAACCCGCGGTTTCGAATCACGCCTACCACAATGCCTTCGATGTCAAAACTCGTTCGGGCGGGATTGATATCGATAGGCGCAAAGTCTGCATTCTCCGGTAGTAATCTGATTCGGTTATCACAACATTCCAGTCGTTTCACCGTCACCTCCTCCTCCATACGCGCCACCACGATCTGCCCATGCTCAGCATGGGCAGTGCGCTTTACGGCCAGTAAATCGCCGTCAAAGATACCTGCGTCACACATACTCATACCCCGGACCCGAAGTAAATAATCGGCTGGGGGAGAAAACAAGCTTTCCAGGCAGTAATGCCCCTCAATGTGTTCAACTGTCAGAACGGGTGATCCCGCGGCGACCCTACCCACGAGGGGCAATCCTGTCGGAGGTGCATCCTGGGTATTCTCCAGCAATCGAATATTGCGGTTACGTCCAGCTAAAAGTTCGATGTAACCCTTCTTTGCTAAGGCTCTCAGGTGTGCTTCGGCGGTGTTGGCTGACTGTAATCCTAAAGCGTTAGCAATCTCTGCCCGGGTGGGGGGACTACCGTCATCAGTGAGACGCTGACGAATTAAATTGAGCACTTGGTATTGACGTTTTGTAAGGGATTGCATAAGCTCAATATATAGCATATATGTACTAATAGTTTATATGCACCAATATAACACACTCTGCAATGTCTGCCGATAGTAAGAGTAGAAACGTTTATCAATTACACTATTTAGTGAAAACACCTGTTGTATCCTTATCGAACTATTCAGCTCTGCGTCTTGCTCATAGAAACCGAAATGCAATTCCCCCACAACCCACCGGATTCCCTGAACTGGATGCCTATTTGTCCGGTGGCGGATGGCCGTGCGGGCAATTAATCGAGATCCTCGCTAGCCAAGAAGCCATGGGTGAACTTAGCTTGTTAAGGTCTGCGCTGGTCGCGTTTAGTCACCAACGACGCTGGCTTACCTGGGTAGCGCCACCCCCTCTGTCCTATGCCCCTGCTCTGTCCGCCTGGGGGATCAATTTAGCCGCAGTTTTAGTGGTGCATGGCAAACGCGATATGGACACGCTAGGGGTGGCTGAGCAGGGGTTAGCCTCTGGAATATGTAGCGCGGTGCTGGTTTGGTCAGCGCAGGCCACATGGCAGCAGTTACGCCGACTGGAGTCAGCGGCCAAAAAGAACGACGCTAGCGTCTTCTTATTTCGCCCTCTTGACGCAGTAGCCGATCCTTCACCAGCAAAGCTACGGCTTAGCATCACCAGAGAACACCATCTGTTAACGGTAACCCTTCTCAAAGGTTGGCGGAATGATGCCAGAAAGGGTTATGAAGCCGGCTGTTCGAATACCACGTTAAAACTGAGTATCGATCATGCAATGGATCGAAATAGCGTGGCTTAAGATTTCCATTCAACAAATTACCCTTAGCAAAGCTTTGCTAAGGGTAGCTCATGCTGAGGCTGTCGCTTGTGATGGTTACATTTGTGACGACCAACCCCAATACTTGGCTATTCTGGAATCATCAAAAAATAGGAATTGAGCGATACTAGATTGATAGGGCTGGCGGTATCCTCGGGAGTCGAGATATTCGATGAGCGCTTCCGGCTCATCCGTTTGAAAGATCGTAGCGCCGGCTTCAACCCAGAACCCCCACCCTTCCTCAAGCAAACCGGGACCTACCGCAATGGGATCGCCACGCCCTCCAGAGATAGGGGCATTACTACCTTGGAATAGCGTGTTGATCCAAAGATGGGTATCGTTTTCAAAGGCAAGGGCGCGGGCGGCAAAGCCAAAATTGAGTCCACCATCCTCGGTGATCGGCGTGCCCGGCTCCCACCGGTTGAGCACTTCAATGGCCTCTGGTGCGAATTCTTCATGCGTGGTTAAAATAGGCCCGATATCGGTGACATCACGGTCATCAATAATGGGCATAAACAGCACCGGAAAACCGATAGCATCGAGCGTCTCACGCGCCGCGTCCACCTGCTCTGGCGTTCCAGTGCGGTTCTTAATGACGATTTGCTCATCGACCCCCATATGCCGTGCGATTTGCATCATATTCACCAGTTCCTCGACACCCAGTTTGATATCCACGTTCATAAGTACACGCCCGCGGATTGCCTCGTAGGCTTCCTCTAGGGTCGGCACCACTTCTTCCGTCTCTTCGCCAGTACCTTCAATAATAAGATTGCACATCTGGACTTCGTCTAGTGTTTTCTCAATCACTGGACCCGTGCAGGTGGTTGTTCGGTCAAGGGTCTCATCGTGCAAGATCACATAGACGCCGTCAGAGGTCTTCTGAACGTCAAGCTCCACCATCTCAACACCAATTTCAACCGCCCGGTCAATGGCTGAAATCGAATTTTCGGCCAGCACGATTTCTCCGCCCTTCCACCAGCTCCCGCGGTGCGCGACAACCATAATATGATCGCGATTTGCATTTGCATTTACGAAACGATCGATAATTTCATCGACCCGAGATTGACCGACGGCAGGGGCAGCAATAGTTACAAAGACGGCAAAAGCCAAAATAGCACGCAGCATGGGTTTTCCTCCGCAGACTTTTAGTATGCATATGCAGTAAAATTTTACGAATAACGTTAACAGAAGCCGCTTCGGACTATAATAAAATCATGTTTCATATCCATTATGATTCGACAACAGAAACATGACTCGACAACAGGACAACAGGCAACGGCTCTGCTCGTAAACAGCCTATTTTTCAGTGCTACCGCACCAGCAGCACTTGTTCCCAATAGTCATACACCCAGCCGTTTTACCTCCTCTGAACGAGCAATGACACAGCCGTCGTTATTGGAAAGAATAACGACAGGTTTATCTTCTAAATAAGGCGCAAACACACGCTCACAGAAGACATAAAAATTATTGCAATCCACTAACGTAAACTGCGTCTGGTTGTTAGAGTCGACGCACACACCGGTTACTGTGCCCCAAATCACAAAATCCAGAGCCTATAAACCCTTGAAACAGTTGCGTGCAAATTGGTACACTGCACGTACCAATTAAGCGGATCATGTTATGTCCACACGCGCAACTATCCTCCCCCAACAGATCCCAGGCGATCTTCACAGCCGCGAGGCACGTACAGCCCTGGCCAAAATGGTCATGCGTTTGTTTGATCATTGGGATATCGCTAAGACTGATCAAGCCGCCCTCCTCGGTCTGTCCCAAGGATCGCGATCAACCCTAAGTCGCTACCGCAGTGGCGAACCGTTTGCCGATAACCGAGATTTACTGGATCGGGCGGGTCATTTACTCGGTATTCATAAAGCGCTACGTATCCTCTTTCCCCACAATCGCGACCTAGCGTATCGCTGGATGACCACCACTAATCGCCGCTTCAGCGACAGAACGCCCCTTGAGATCATGCGCGATGAAGGATTTCTTGGATTGGTGATGGTGCGGCGTTACTTGGATTTTGAACGAGGCCGGTAGTTGGACGAGACGCTGTTTGATACCTTGGCAACAGTAAACGAGGATGTCTACCGGAATATCAAGTCCATCCGCATGACGCAGGATTTATTCGACGATCTTTCTTCGTCCGCCGCTGAGCGGGTTTTTGCTGACGCAGCGGATAAACAGACCAAATCGGAGAGTCATCAGCCATTACTGACACGGCCTTTTGATTACGGTACGGTTATCTCCTACCCTTTCGTTTCCCACAATTGGCAAGCCACGCGCTTTAGCGACGGCACCGCTTACGGTGTTTGGTACGGTTCGTTTACTATAGAGACAACCGTCTACGAAACTGTCTATCATTGGGTGCGGTTTATACGCGACAGCTTCCCAGACTATGACCAGGAGGTAACGGGTGAGCGGCGGGTATTCAAACTACGTGCCCAGGGATTGCTCGTCGACCTACGAGAGAAACATAAGAGCCACCCGCAAATCATTGATCCATTTGACTATACGTTTACCCACAAGATGGGTCGTTACCTGCATGAACAGCAACAAAACGGGTTACTGGTTAAATCATCGCGGCATGAAGGCATTAACTGCGATGTGCTACGGGCTGATATCCTTTCCAACCCGCGTGATTTCTGCTTTCTCACCTACCGCTTCCGGCCAACGACCGAATCTGTCGCCATAGAACGCAAAGCTGGACACACTTGGCGGCGACTTAATATTTCGAAATTTTTTCTCTAGATAATATAACCCGTTGACAGCAGTGCACCATTCATTATCTAATCTTAGGTTGAAGGCTAGGTGGCAGAGTGGTCATGCAGCGGCCTGCAAAGCCGTGGACGCCGGTTCGATTCCGACCCTAGCCTCCAGATTGTGCTGGTGTGGTGGAATTGGTATACACACAGGACTTAAAATCCTGCGCCAATAAAATGGCTTGCGGGTTCGAGTCCCGCCACCAGCACCACTATTCGGCTGGCGCCTTACTGGGCGCCGGTACTTTCAGACATTAGCTAACCTAGCTATTTTTCAGATAGCTGATTCTTTAAAATAAAAAACCACCAATAGCACACGACATCCTCCAATAGTAAAAGCACATTTCTTTATCTCTGTGATTTTTTAAATTGCTTTTAGAAATTCGCGACTAGCATCTATTTTGCTTCCAATTGCCCACCTTGCCAGGCGTTGCGCTTCGCATTGTTGAGTTAAATAATGCCTCAGATTCCGGCCTAGTCGACGTGGTTGAGGTGATCGCCCCCGATCCGGCGCTCTCCGTGAGGTTTCTAAAAGTCGTTAATTCTCCTATCTACAGCCGACGCCGCAAAATTCACAATCTACGTCAGACGAATCGATATCATAGCGCATGACGGTGGAGAAGAATTTGTGGTGTTATTACCAGGGGTTGGCGAAGAGATAGCCAATCTATACTTGGGCGACTTTTGGCCGCTATCCGTGCAAAAAACCACGCCCTTGATGTAGGACCATCCTTTCAAGTGACGGCCTCCATGGGCGTCGCCGTTCATGTGGGCGAAAGCCATCGTTTTAAAAGCGTAGAAGATTTTCTCGAAGCAGCAAATCAAACCCTTTACAAAGCCAAAGCGCAAGGGCGTGATTGTTTAATAACTCACTATTGAGCGAATTCATTCAAGAACGGGGTTGCAACTGTCGCTCTAGAATGATAGCTGCTCCTGAACGAAAATCCATAAATTGCACTAGCTTAGCTATCCCTGTTACTATTAGCATTCATTTTGCACAATCTAGAGCATTTCCCATTTGACCGTACACATCGTTAGCCTTCGGTATCGGTGTGCTCATGTACTCTATGTACACTGCGCTCACTTCACCTCGGCTGCCTTGTGTACAGCCAAAGCGAAAACGCTCTAATTTCAGCTCACCCCACAAAAACGTGTCTCACACTACCTGATTTTTTGGAACCATGAATAACTTTCTCGAAGAGATGAAGCGGCGGCGTACCTTCGCCATCATCTCTCACCCGGATGCGGGAAAAACTACACTGACTGAAAAGCTGCTCTTATTCGGCGGCGCTATTCAATTGGCAGGTACTGTTAAGGGCCGTAAAGCAGCCCGCCATGCCACCTCCGATTGGATGAAGTTAGAGCAGCAACGGGGTATTTCGGTGACCTCCTCGGTGATGCAGTTCCCCTATCAGGATCGCATCATCAACCTATTGGATACCCCCGGTCACGAGGATTTCTCGGAAGACACCTATCGCACCCTAACCGCGGTAGACTCGGCGCTAATGGTTATCGACGCCGCCCGAGGCGTTGAGGAGCGCACCATTAAGCTGATGGAAGTGTGCCGACTACGGAACACCCCCATCGTGACGTTTATCAATAAATTAGACCGCGACGGCCGTAATCCCATCGAATTGCTGGACGAAGTGGAAGATATTTTGAATATTCGCTGCGCCCCCATTACCTGGCCTATCGGCATGGGACGCGCCTTCCGCGGCGTCTACCACCTCTATGATGACTTTATTCATCTTTATGAGCCGTCCAAAAATGAGCGTATTAACCAGGGCCAACGCATTCAAGGCTTAGACAATCCAGCGCTAAATCAAGTGCTGGGTGATTGGGCGCAAGAGCTGCGTGACGAAGTAGAACTGGTACAGGGCGCTAGTCATCCCTTCAATGTTGAGGAATATCTGCAAGGTCAACTAACGCCGGTCTTTTTTGGTTCTGCTTTAAATAATTTTGGCATCCAAGAGATGTTAGAAGGCTTTGTCGAATACGCACCGGTACCGCAAACCCGGGCTACGGATCATCGTAACGTGTCCCCCGACGAGACGGATTTTAGCGGTTTTGTGTTTAAAATCCAGGCTAATATGGACCCGGCCCACCGGGACCGAATCGCTTTTCTACGGGTTTGTTCAGGCACCTTTCAACCCAATATGAAGGTGCGCCATGTGCGTTTGGGCCGTGATATTAAAATTGGCGATGCACTCACCTTTATGGCAGCGGAACGCGACCATGTGGTGGATGCTTATCCCGGGGATATTATCGGTCTTCATAACCATGGCACCATCCGCATCGGCGACACCTTTACGTCCGGCGAAGATCTGTGCTTCACCGGCGTTCCAGATTTTGCCCCCGAATTGTTTCGCCGCGCTCGACTGCAGGATCCGCTACGCATGAAAGCCCTGCAGAAAGGCTTGGAACAACTTTGTGAAGAAGGCGCCACCCAGTTATTCCGACCCCTCGACAGTAACGACCTGATTCTCGGCGCCGTGGGCATACTGCAATTTGATGTGGCTGCCTATCGCTTGAAGAGTGAATATAACGTGGACTGTCTGTTCGAAGCCGTTAATGTAAACACGGCGCGTTGGGTGAGCTGCCCTGATGAGAAACGCTTTGAAGAATTCAAAAATAAAGTACGTATAAATCTAGCCACCGATCACCATGGCGACCTGGTCTATATCGCACCGAGCCGGGTAAATCTGCAGTTAACTCAAGAACGCTGGCCAGAGGTCCAATTCCATGCGACTCGCGAACACGGCGTGCGTTAATGGGGCATGTATTAACGATGGCTATGGATAATGATAAATCCCCCACTCTCTTGCAAGTGGTCAAAAGCGTATTGGCTGCTTTTTTTGGGGTCCAAAGCGAGACTAATCGAGAGCGGGATTTTACCCAAGGTAACCCCGCTCACTTTATACTTGCGGGCCTACTATTAACCCTTGTTTTTGTCCTCGTGCTGTGGGGAATCGTCAAGCTGGTGTTAACTATTGCTGGCGTATAAGTTATACGGTTTCAAAATGCTCTAGAGCGTTTTCGCTTTAATTGTACACAAGGCAGCCGAGGAGAGGCGCGCGG
>CAZGON010000177.1:0-8511 GCA_964527085.1 uncultured Candidatus Competibacteraceae bacterium | reverse complement strand
GCTTCAGGAGGTACCCATTAACCCCAGGCTTATCCAGAACTCACGTTAATTAGGTATTAAGTTAGGTCCCTGCTGCCGGTGAATGTCACTTTTTGACATCAATGACATCGCTGGCAACTTGGGCGAGATTATGACCCCCGCTTGGCCAAATGGGTAATGGCGATGAAGGTGTGGGTTTTACCTCCACCAAAGGCCGTTTCCAAACGCTGCACCACAGGAAAACTGCAATCCCCCGATAACCGCCCAAATACGGCTTGGGCGACTTCCCGCAAACCGGCGGTGGGAAACGTGGCTTCAGTAAAGAAAACGGTAGGGTCGGAATAAATGGGGTTACTGATTCGGCCCGTCTGATAATCCTTTAAGACCTGGCGTAGGCTGGCTTTGAAGGTTTCCGGGTTAAACGAACCGGATAGCAAATCCGCCCGCGGCTGGCAGACGTCGAGAATAGACGGCATTTATGCCAAAAAAATCATTTTAGTAAAAAAAAATACTTAAATTCTATTTAATAGGCGACCGCCAAATAACCGTCAGTCAAATATCTGTCACCATAGGCAAATCGACAAGCAAACAGCACAATTTAGCCAGTAGAATACTGGGATTGATAGCGCCAATTACCCAACCTATTGTTAACTGACAAGCTTCTTTAATCTCCTTAATGCAGCTTTGAGAATGAAAAAATAATAACCGCTAAAATTGATTTGTACGGTATTATCACTCACAATAAAGTCGGAGGTAATACCATGTCCAGATCACATACTCGTTCCGAGCGCATTGAAGCCCGTGTCACACCCGATACTCTTGCCGTCGTGCGTCGCGCCGCCGAGCTTCAGGGGCGCTCATTGAGCAACTTTATCATAACCGCCGCTGAAGCAGCAGCACGCAAAGCAATCGAAGAAACCTGTGTGATTCGTCTGTCCATTGAAGACCAACAGCGTTTCGTCGACTTGCTGCTTAATCCGCCGCCACCTAACTCGGCACTGCAGCGATCACATAAACATCATGAACAGCTGTTTGGTCCGCCATGAACGCCTATCCCTTTGTGGTGGAACCACTGGGGAAGCAGGACCGTTCAGGTTTCTCGTGTGGTATTGAAGCGCTTGACCACTATTTTCGCAGGCAGGTTACTCAGGATATACGCCGCCGGGTCACCGCCTGCTATGTTGCCATCGAAGCTGCGACGAGAGGAGTCGTCGGCTATTACACATTATCTGCCGCAGATGTGCCGATTACAGATCTTTCCCTTGAGGTTGCCCGCAGGCTTCCCCGCTATCCATCCGTTCCCGTTGCGCGAATCGGGCGGCTTGCCGTACACAACGAATATCAAGGAAAGAAACTTGGTGCTGCGCTGATCTTAAACGCTGCACTTCGTGCAGCACGATCTGAGATTGCGGTATTCGCACTTGTCGTTGATGCAAAGGACGAAAACGCTAAAGCATTTTATCGCTATCATGGCTTCGAAACCTTTGGATCAATACAACGACAGTTGATTGCTCCTATCGATACTTTTAGACAGATTATCCGCTAAAAACTCTAGAACAACGATTTTTAGAAAACGAAATCTCAATCTCTTCCGGTAGGGGTGCCTTAAAACCACCCAAAACAAAAAACTGGCCACGGCAAAGACCGGCAGGACGAGGTTAGGTTGCTTGACTGAGTCGTTTTGCTGTTGCAGGGGTAGGCTGCGCAAAGTGGCAATTATTTGGGCTTCGATATTCATAGCTTTATCTTTAAAAAAAGCTCAGCCCCAAAGATCCGCAAGATGAATCTCAATGGCGTCAAAGGGGGCGACGGAGACACTATCGTCGTCTCGGAAAAGACCGAGTGGTTGCCATTTGGCATCCATGAGTGTGTAGGCTTCAAGGGTATGGGTCTTGGGATCGACAAGCCAGACAAACTGGACGCCGTAGCGTGCATACAACGGCATTTTCTCTTCCCGGTCGGTACTTTTCGTGGATGGAGAGAAAATCTCGCAAACCCAATCGGGAATGATTTGAATCTTGTGTCCCTCCGGCGGCGACGGCATGCGCGCCTTGCGCCAGCCTGCGATATCCGGCACCGTCACTTCGGTATCTAACATGAAGTGGACCTCGGGTTCATCGATAATCCACCAACCGCCGGGTCCTCCGCGTCCCCGTCCGTAAGGGCCTTCGATATCGGCGCCGAGCCGCGATCCAGCAAGATTGTGGGGCCAAGCTGGCCGCGGCTGGGTGCGCAGCTGTCCCTTAATAATCTCACCGGTCAACCCTTCCGGCAAGGCCATTAACTGTGCATAAAGAGATAGTTTTCTAGCAGCTTGTGGGTCCATCGATAAATTTAATTGGCAATGGTTGAACTACCTAAAATGTTGGTAACAGCCCGCAGTTTTTGGCGAGCATTGACGATATGAGCTTGCATTTGCAAAGGATGGTTAGCAAGCATAGAGCCTTGTCTTCCGGTCACGACAAACCAAGGCTCAAATTGGCAAGCTTCTAAATCCGGTATGACAGTACTGAGTAAATTTCCAGCTCTGCGCTTTTCGATAACGTCGTCGAAATCTTTTTGCACAGCCACCAATAAGTGACTCAGCACATAGGCAACACCGCGGGCATAATAAAAAGCATCGTCAGTCTGCCGCCAGGACAAAAATTCAGACTCTTCCTCGGTATTGTTTCTAGGAGGCGTTTCTCCTTCAACTTCATCGAAGAAAAAACCACCCACAGAGTCATTGGATGCAGCACGCAGCCGCTGACCTGTAGCACCCAACAGAATAAGAAATTCCTCCACCAACTCCCGTAGGGTATCGACACGAGCATAAAAACGGGCTTCATCATTGACGAGATCAGAGGCATATCGCGTCAACCCTTCAAGCCCCTCATCGTATTTTAATTCTGCCCGGGGTAAAATCAACGCCCCTGGGTCGATAGCAAATGAAGTAAAGGCGGCATCCACATTAGAGTTGATGGGATCTTCAGCCCGTAATCGGGATAGATTGTCGCGCAGCACTCGTGTTGCACGACGCACCGCTTCCAATTGACCTAGACGAAAATTTTGTGGATTATCCAACAAATTGGATGGCCAAAAAAAGATATCGTTAACCGGCCAGTGATCCACCATTTCCTCAGTGATAATACGCAACGTGTTGGTGTATGCCAGACCTTCGACAGTGGTGTCAGTTGGCACCACAAAAGGCTCTGGAAACCGGTAGTAATAAATAGCGCCTCCTACATAAAAAACCACTAAAACGATGACTGCGATTACGGCAATCTTTATTTTTGTCACAGTGACTTTACCTCACAATTGAATCCAGTTTTATTGGTTAATAGTTCGAATCGGCGCAATTACTGTGCCATGGTATTTCGCTTTTTACTACTTGTCGTCAACGTCAATCATTTAAGTGGTGTATTCTTTGCAGCTTTTATTTGAATAATGTCCCTGGCGTAATAACGATAGCTAGTCTATCGATCTAGACAACCTAAAACTTACCCTTTTATGTAAACGCTACAACAACTATGTTTCCCTTATACGACGAAAACCCCACCCTCGATATTCCCTTTGTTACCTATTTCCTTATTGCAGTCAATGTCCTGGTATGGATTACCGTGCAGGGTCTTGGCAGTGAACCTGCACTGAGCCGTTCTGTGTGTGAGCTTGGCGCCGTTCCCGGTGAGTTACTGGGAACGGTTCAGCCAGGACTCGGAGTGCCTATCAGCCCAAGTACGATTTGTGTGGTCGACGCTAGAGCTAATTGGTTTACCCCTTTAAGTTCCATGTTTCTTCACGGTGGCTGGTTTCATATTATTGGCAATATGTGGTTCCTAACAGTGTTTGGCAACAATGTAGAAGATTCCATGGGACGGCTGCGTTTTCTGGTATTTTACCTACTCTGCGGATTTGCAGCAGTAGCGGCGCAGATGTTTGCTAATCCTGCAAGCCCTGTTCCCATGGTAGGCGCATCGGGGGCTATTGGAGGCGTCATGGGCGCCTATGCGTTGCTTTATCCCCGCGCGCCCGTTCATATGTTGATTTTTTTGGGTTTCTTTATAACCCGCATCGTAGTACCAGCTGCATTTATGTTGGGGTATTGGTTTTTGTTGCAGCTACTGAGTGCGTTGCCTAGGGTAGGTGGCGCTACCGGTGGTGTAGCATTTTGGGCTCACATAGGGGGTTTCACAGCAGGCATTATTTTAATGTTTCTTTTTCGTAACCCGCAACGGGTAACGGCCCACCGGGCACTGGTGGCGAGTCAGCTGGTTAAATTCTCTAAAATGTAGATGTGGCGGTAAAATTTGATTATTGTAGTGAATAAAAATATAAATGGAATAATGCCAACCCTATAGGCAAGAAAAAAAACCATGGCTAAGCAAAATGGTAGTTACTCTGATAGTTAGATCACTCACTATTGTGGCGTAAAGGCAGCTTCACTATAAACCGGGTACCCGTGTCAGGTAAAGAATAAACATCAATAGTTCCATCATGGTCTGCAATAATACGATGGGCTAGACTTAATCCTAAACCCAAACTCCCCTGGGTGGCACGGGTTGTAAAAAAAGGCTCAAAAACATAGGGTAAATCTTGATTGGAAATTCCTGAGCCATTATCCGTTACAGTTAATAATAGAGTGGCTTTATCACATTCGGCAGCAATCCGCACATGCGAGGCGCCCGCTTCCACTGCATTGTTAATGATATTGGCAACCGCCTGCGCAATAGCCACTGAATCAAGGGGAAGTTCAGGCAAATCATTATTTGGCTGCCATTCTAACTGCCCATTAGAACGACGCAAGATAGAATCGGTCAGTTTCTTTGCCCTAGCAAGCACGTCATTCAGGTTTCCATGTTGGACAGGGGCGTAATTGTCTTTTTTAGAAAAGTCCAATATGCCTCGGGTTAAAGCACCGCCGCGTTTGACCTCCGCAACAATAGTTTGAAAGATAGCACTGAGTTTTTCTTGATCAGTATCTTTGTTCAATAAAAGAAGTCCAAGCTCGGCATTCATAGAGAGCGCATTAAGCGTATTGTTTAACTCGTGACAAACACCAGAGACTAAGTTGCCTAATGAAAACAGCCGCTCTGCACGCTGGATTTGATTGCTTTGAAAAGTTGGTAAATTATCCTGGGTCATCTGTAAACCATCTGCGTTGGATGAAAAAGCATGAGTTGGCATTGTCTCTACACCGTCCGTTGTATTTTTTGGCTTCGCTAAGCGTTTAGTGTTGCTGTTTAACCCTTAACGCAGTTTTTTGTTTTGTTAATCGCTATGTGGCAACGGTGTCGGTCACTTCAGAGCGGTAGGCTAAAGCGAGCATAACCAGCACAGCGCCACTAAAGATCAAATCAATACCCAGCAAAACCCCCAGTACCCAAGCAGCCGTACTTGGAAACTCGACCCAGATTAAGGCACCTAATAATATTCCTAATAAACCACTCACCAACAACCAACCCCACTTGGGAGTCGAATGCAATTGCACCGCCATGATGATTTTTGCAATGCCTTCAGCGACGAAAAAAATGGCTAGCACCAATGTCAAGGACAATACACCCCGTAACGGGTAGAGTAGCAACATGATGCCCACTACTACACTAAAAACACCCAATACGATTTGCAGCAAGCTACCTTTCCAATTATGCGCTTTGTAGGCATGAAAACCATGGGCGATACCGCTTATCACTAACAACCAACCAAATAGCAATTCAGCGGTTAAAGTAGCTACTAAAGGAGCGCTTATCGCCGCTACTCCTAAACCAATCAATAAAATGCCAAAGGCGAGAAACCAACCCCAATGGAGTTGAGGTAAATCGGTTCGGTTGTACGGCGAGCTGTGATGACTAGCGATGATATCTGTACTCATATTTCACCTTTTACTTTTCTAATTCGCCTGCGGTCATTTGAAAGTGAGGCAATACCTGAAATAGATTTACGTTTAAATAACTCACTCACTTTGATGACTGTAAGGTGCAAATCCTATGCCGGAGAATATCAGCTAAATTTTTTTCTTTAGTCGCAACAACATTTTATATTTAATTATAAAAAACATTTTGTCATGTAATTAAATATAAATTGGCAAGTTTCTAGTCTCAAAAATTTAATATGGGTCGCTAAAGTTGAATAAAAAAATTACAAATTTTGTAACTTCTACAAATTTTATGATGGGATTTATAAAGCTATTCCGAGTAAAGAAGGACAGACTTTTATAGATAATAAGGACAATTACAGATGATTGATTAGTTAACTTAGAAGCTGTTTTAAAAATCCGCGACGTCCGCGAACTCAAGGCGCAGCCCCTTCGAGCAGCGCAGTTTACATAAAGTAAATGAGCAGTGGA
This sequence comes from uncultured Candidatus Competibacteraceae bacterium, assembly GCA_964527085.1. Taxonomy (GTDB): domain Bacteria; phylum Pseudomonadota; class Gammaproteobacteria; order Competibacterales; family Competibacteraceae; genus CAYRGG01. Next base: position 2,210 of record CAZGON010000177.1, on the reverse strand, counting down.
GAAGGGGCTGCAACGCCGAGTCAGCGGATATGAGCAATTTTAAAACAGCTTCTTAGAACGTAATTATCAGGCAATGATAATTACACTACTTTGTTTGCGCCATTAGAAACCATCCCTTGCCATTTTGATTATCGATAAATTTAATGCAATCGGTTATCTCAAGGGTTACCGCCGTCGCATGAAAGACCGACAACACACATTCTTGAAATTGCCGATCCGTTTCTAGACGGCTAATCCGCAAACCCAGTTCTTCAGCTTGACCTGCTCCAATAGGTCGTGCGTGGGTTTTGTGTTCACGGGCATTGCCTAACCATTCCGCAATACGCCGCGCTTTCTTGTCGTTTTCTGGTTGATCTTTAAACATGTAAGCGGCAAGCCACTCGGTAACCCGGTCTATGGCTAAACTTAGGGTATTTCGGCAGACATTTAAAAGACCGGGAGGATAATCGCGTATCTTACCTACCCAGATAGGGGCAAGCTGCTCATTTTCTAGAATCTCTTGTTTTGCTTGTTCAAACTCATCCAGGATGGATTGAGCGGGAGCTGTAAATTGGCCTGTTTGCGAAGGAAAGGTAATTTGTGGATCGATGGGACCCAGGGCCGAATGGTTACCCATAACGATTTCGTCACAAGCACAGGCAATCATAGTGGCGGCTGACATGGCGTTTTGCGGGATGATTGCGCGGATATGGCGATACTGACTGCGTAAATATTGAACAATCTGATCCGCCGCTTCTAACGAACCACCTGGACTGTGCAAAATAAGATCGAGTTCTGTTCCGCTAAGTCTCTCTAATGAGGCCATAAAACCCTGCAAGTCTTCAAGGGTAATAGATAATGAAAAGCTAGGTGTATTGGGAACCTTTTTTGAGGTAAATGCAGAGGCATAGATAATCGTGTCTCTGCCCGTATATTTATGAAGAGCTTTTAAATATTTACGCCGAATGGTGTCTTGTGAAGCGCTTTTAGCGTTGATTATTTCCGCTTGAATTTCGGCTCGCGCAGGCATGACACCCTCTGTTTTATAGGTTTTTTACTAAATAAAAAAAGCAAAGTCGTGGCCTAATTTGCCTTTTAACGACTTTGCTTCACGAATGAAGAAATATCTTGAAATTGACTTCTTGTTTGTTCAAACCGCCGGAGGTAGTGTTGATTCGACCCCTTCAATATTCACAGCCGGATGGTATTTCTTCACCCGTTTTTGGGTCTCTTCAACCTGGTTCTCCGCCACTTCCACCAACATAAGAATCTGACCGTTCTTGATGGCCTCTTCAAACTGTCGAATGTGGCTGTTGGGCACAGAGCCGCCGATCATCGCTGCCGCCCAGGCGCCAAAACCTGCACCCCCAAGAGCGCCCGCTAACAAGGCGCCGCCACCCACTACTAAACCAACCCCAGGCAGAGCAAGTGCGCCGAGCCCTGCTAACAGACCGCTAGCTCCGCCTACTGTTACCCCTCTTTTCAAAGACGGTACAAAGTCGCTGGTTTCTAGTGGGGTTGCATCGGGTAAATCATCCAAGGGCGTATTTTGATTGGCGACTAAATGAATATGCTCCCACTCAATCCCAAATTGCAGCAATTCATCCACAATAGATCGTGCAGTTTGAGCATTTGGAACCAAAAAGTAGAGTTTTTCCATTTAGTCACCTTCAAGAACTAGCCAATAATTAATTATAACGATAACCAAAAAATTACAGTAAACGTTCTACTGTAGGTTGTTTTATCTAACTTCTTCATCATCATCATCACCGGGCATCTCTACATCCACATCGGGCACGGTAATAGTCCTTTCTTCCATTTCAACGTCCACATCCGGCACTGTTACTTCTTTTTCTTCCATACCCACATCGACGTCTGGCACTTCAACGTCATACTCAGGTAGCTGACCGGGGTCTGAATCCACATCCACATCCACATCCGGCATTTCACCTTCTTGGGTTTGCTCTATCTCATATTCAGGCAACTGCCCTTCTTCAACATTTGCATCCACATCAATGTCAGGCAATTCTCCTTCTTCTTCTTGTTGCACATCACAGCCTACAACTAAAAAAAGAGCCATGATAGCGGCAACTAACCAGATAAAGTTTTTCATGAATTGTTCTCCTAAATAAAATTTGATTGGAAAGACAGGCTGTATATCAATTTATAATCATAGTAACTAAACAACCCTCAGCTATAAGCTGAGGGGTTATAACGTGGAGTCGATTTGA
>CAZGON010000176.1:0-8552 GCA_964527085.1 uncultured Candidatus Competibacteraceae bacterium | reverse complement strand
AAGCAGCGTGTCATGGGTATTAGCGACAAATAATTTGTCGATGAAATCCTCTTCTTTGAAACTGGTGGCGGTTTTGCCTCGCCCACCCCGGCGTTGGGCCTGATATAAAGACAGGGATTGGGATTTTGCGTAACCGGCATGGGAAAGAGTGACCACCAGATCCTCTTCGTTAATCAGATCTTCGGTGGTCAAATCTAGATGATCCAGCACAATTTCGGTGCGCCGGACATCGCCAAATTGACTACTTATTTCCATCAGCTCATCGCGAATGACCGCCATAAGCCGGTCAGGTAATGTCAAGATGGCTAGCAACTCCCTAATTTTGTCTAATATAGATTTGTACTCTTCGACTATCTTGTCTTGTTCCAAGGCCGTCAGTCGATGTAGCCGAAGATCTAAAATGGCCTGGGCCTGAGCCGGCGAAAGCCGGTAACCATCGTCCTGCAAACCTAATCCATGGGCGAGTTCTTCGGGCTGGGATAGCTCCGCGTCAGCCTTGGAAAGTAATTCAGTCACCACCCCCGGCGTCCAGACGTGGGAGAGCAGTGCGCTGCGTGCCTCGGCCGGACTTGAGGCCGCTTTTATCAAACTAATCATAGCATCGATATTGATCAATGCCACCGCCAACCCTTCTAAAACGTGGGCCCGCTCGCGGGCTTTCCGCAATTCAAACACGGTGCGCCGAGTCACCACTTCCCGGCGATGGCGAATAAAGGCTTCCAGCACCTGTTTGAGGTTAAGCAGGCGCGGCTGACCATCCACCAACGCCACCATATTGATGCCAAAGACACTTTGTAACTGGGTCTGCTGCAACAGATTATTAAGAACGACTTCGGCCATCTCGCCGCGGCGCAATTCGATATAAATACGCATCCCGTCCTTATCGGACTCATCCCGTAGTTCGGTGATACCGTCTAGTTTTTTTTCTTTAACCAATTCGGCAATTTTTTCTATAAGGCGAGCTTTGTTTACCTGAAAGGGCAATTCAGTAACGATGATAGCCTGTCTACCCTTATCCTCTTCTTCGATATGGGTTTTCGCCCGCACGTAAATGCGCCCTCGACCTGTTAGATAAGCTTCGCGAATACCCCGGGCGCCGTTAATAATCCCTGCTGTCGGAAAATCAGGCCCCGGCATGTGGGTTAACAGATCGTTGATGGTAATGTCTGGATTTTCCAGCAAGGCAATACAGGCATTGATCACTTCGCCAATGTTATGGGGAGGAATCTTGGTAGCCATACCCACCGCGATACCTTCAGACCCGTTGATCAATAGATTGGGGATGCGGGCCGGAAGGACCGAGGGTTCAATCTCGGTATCGTCATAGGTAGGGGTAAAATCGACGGTCTCTTTGTCAAGGTCTGCCAACAGCTGATGGGCGATGCGCGCCATACGCACTTCGGTGTAGCGCATGGCGGCAGGGCTATCGCCATCTACACTACCGAAATTGCCCTGACCATTAACTATCATATAGCGCATGGAAAAGGTTTGGGCCATACGCACAATGGTGTCATACACAGCCGATTCACCATGGGGGTGGAATCGACCGATCACTTCACCCACAATACGCGCGGATTTTTTATAGGGTTTATTCCAATCATTATTTAGCTGGTTCATGGCATAAAGCACGCGCCGATGCACCGGTTTTAATCCATCTCGCACATCAGGCAACGCCCGACCTACGATTACGCTCATGGCGTAATCCAGGTAGGATTGCTTCATTTCATCTTCCAAATTGACGGGTAAAACTTCTTTAGCGAAATCAACCATGATAGAGGCAAGACCTATTTTAATTTTGCAATAGTTAGCGGCATATTAAGCCGCTGATTATACCATTCATTAGGGGTACTATGCCGGTCTCATGGCGACGTTCAACGGCAGTTTGCAAAATCCTTCTAGCCGGAACAAAATGCTCTGTTAATGAATCATTGAGGGTAGCAGCAGGTAATTAGCCTTTGTGGGCTTTAAGGGCTTTGAGGCAACGCACAGTGGTGGATGGATAGGAGTGGCCCAGCAAATCTTGAATAGTGTGGATATCGTCACCCTCAGCAAAGCGGTGCAAGGCAAAACTCTGCCGCAGGGTATGGGGTGTTACTTCAGAAGAAAGATCCAAAATACCACGCAGACGGCGCATCTGACGCTGCACAACGCCGGGGTTAAGACGTTTGCCGCGAATTCCTAAAAATAGCGGTTGTTGCGGATTTGCCGCAAAAGGACATATTGCTAAGTAATCTTCAATTCCATTGACCACCCAGGATGGAAGCAGGACTCGGCGCACTTTACCCTTGGGTCCAGAGATAACCACAATACCTTGCTCGAATTTATCGTTTCGCTTTAGGCTCAAGGCGTCGCCGAGTCGTAAGCCAGCGCCATAGAGAAGCCCAAAGAGAGCTAGATCGCGCTTGGCGAGCCATGGCTCGTCGCTCAAATCGACTATTGTTTGCAATGCTTTACGAATTTGTTGTAGAGAGAGTGTCTTGGATACACGTCTCGACACAGGTGGGCCAGTTACTCGGTCAAGTTGTGTTTTGGCGATAAGACCATTATCGGTGAGAAAGCGAACAAAATTGCGTAGCGCGCATAAGGTACGGGCTACCGATGAAGAAGCCTGCCCCTTTGCTAAACAAAAGTCACGATAAGCTTTAACATCCTCTGAGGTTAATGTTTGCAGATTTTGCAACCTCAGCGGGTGCTTCTGAAGTTTTTCAAAATATGTCAAAAAAGCAGCTAAATCTTGTCCATAAGCCCTAAGAGTGCGAGTGGAAGCGCGTCTATTGTGCTTTAACCACGCTTGCCAGGTCTCGATAACCAAGGCAAGGTTCAGCTCAGCGCCTGTCATACAAAGCTCTCTATCATCCACATGCACCACCCTGGCTAATTGCTGGTTTTTATCTACAAGTTAAAAAATCGCAACACATTTGATTGCATGAATTTTTTAACATGTTCTTGACTTACGCAAAAAGGACTTGCGGAGTTTGTGAAAGAGGTGTCGGCGGCCTGGACGGCCGTCGTCAAGCCTACAAGGAAGTATTCACGGCGTCCTCTGGAACGAGCTGCGTAAGTCCTAAATGTTATTGAGTTTGCTGGTATTATTCAACGTGTGGATAAAAATTAAGGGCTAGTGGTGCATAGACCAGTAGTGTATAGAGATGAAATTCTAAACATTTAGCCAACAAAACCATGCCATCTTAAAAAATCACAAAGTCAATTGTTCAGCGCTGCAAAGATCGTCGAAGCAAGCATTGTTTATTAGAAACAAGCATTGTTTATTAGAAGAAGAGGAAAGCTAGAGACAGATGAGGAACAGAAAAGAACAATGCAAAGATAATTGCGTTCACCATCCCTGGTAAACGCAAATCTGTTTTTAATGTGTGTGATTTAGAATAAACGCTACTGAGTTAAATACACTGAGCGATAGCTTTTCGAGCTGTTTTACAAGGTTATCTATCAGTATTGCGCTGCGCAATAGGCTTACGCCGCTTTAGCAGTAGCATTGGTCATACTATCCTTAGCAAAATCATCAAGATTGTCTTTAAAACCGGTGGTTAAACCAGCTAACGTCTTTGCGTCCTCCATCATCTTCTCGCGCAGCGTATTAGCCACTTCACTTTGATCACTCAAAAAACTTTGTAAGCTTTTTGAATCCTTGATCTCAGCTGCCGCTTTTAACTGGTTAAGATTCATATCCATGTAAGATTGAAGAGCTTGCATTTGAAACGACATAAGCTTTTCAAGCTCATTCACAAACAATTTGTTGGCTTTTATAACTTGAGTAGGTAACGCATTAGTATTTTCAAAGTATTTAGAGAACATATCGTACATGACCCCACCTCCGGGATAAATAATTTGTTGCAGTGCAATATATACCATAAGCCATGTTGCACCGCAACATTTTTAAACTGTAATTCTATAAAAAATGCTTCGATAGCGGTATGAAAGCTGACTAAAAATCAAAGAAATCGGGCTTCCCTTAAAGAGACACACTGCCGTGGATTGTGCCAGGAGTTGTCAGCCTGCCCTCCCGATTCTTTCCAATAAAGCTATACTAGTTGCAATCCGATCATAGATATCTAATAACATAACCCGTGCTATGAATACTCAACCGATCCTATCAAGCCACACCCTAGCGCAATTCACTTTAAGAAGGTTTTTTAAAACAGCTTCTAAGGCAAGCATGGCAAAACCAGTTGAAACGATTGTTTCTTTACGGGGGTTCGCTGTGAATACCTATGGCGACCCAACTCATGGTGGAAACAAACCATGAGCACGCCGAAACTGTTTAGTTTGAATGCTCCTTTGGGCGGGGAAATCACTGCGCACTATCACGATTTTGGTCCTCCAACACGCTCTCCTCGGCTGGCTTTAGTGGCCGGCTTTTATGGCAACGAACTTAATGGGGTCTTTGTACTCTCTAGACTCGCTGACTTTCTTAAGCGAATTGAAGCCAAAGAGCAGCCGGAAAAACAACTTCGGGAGCGGGTACTGATCATCCCTGCTGTAAATACACTCAATCTCAATAGTCATGCCAGGGACTGGCCCATCGACAATAGGGACAGAGATACCCCATTGTCGGGTTACCTGGACAGCGATATTGCTCAGCAGATTGCCGATGCAGTGCTGCAGGTGACTCGCCAGGCTTATTACCGTATTAATATCAGAACCTCTAATCTAGACATCGAGGAAATGCCTCAGATCTGGCTTTACGAACCCAATGATGATGAACGGGCAAGCGCTTGTTTGTTTGGTTTACCTGCTATTGTTGAGCATCCAAAAGAGTCCATGACGCCCTCTTCTTTAGACTACGCTTGGCATGATGCGGGTGGCGAAAATTTTGCCATTGAAGACGGTCAGGCAGGTTATTTACATACTCCTCACTGCGAAACTCTATTTCGTGGCCTTATCGCTTTTTTGGATAGAACCGGGATTGTGACGGGACTTACCCTCTCTGAAGAGGAAGAAAATCTCCGTTATTTTGGTTCAAACCAGACCTTTGCCATTGTTTGCGAGGTGGCAGGCTTTTTCGTCTCGCGACTAGAAGTGGGACGTTGGGTTTATGGAGGAGATCATATGGGTTATATCTATGATAGTTTTACTGGGGCCGTTCGTGCCGAAATTCGAGCACCTATTAGTGGTCTGCTGAGCAGTTTACGGCGTCACCCAATATTGTTTGAAGGCGATTTGATAGGCCGTATTTTGGTTTCAGGGGATGTTTAATGTTTAGTAAAATGGTGTGAGTTTTTAAAGGAGATGACGGATTATGAATGCAATTTGGGTACTGGTGGCAGATAGCAGTCGGGCAAGACTATTTTCCGTGGAAAAAGCGCTTGCGCCATTACAGGAAATGCAAAGTTTTACGCACCCTGAAAGCCGCGCAAAAACTCAGGATTTAACCACTGATCGTCAGGGACGTAGTATGGGGAACAACCGCACCATGGATTACGATGTAGAGCCAAAAAAACAAGAAGCCATAGCCTTTGCTAAACAACTCTGTGAACATTTAAAAAATGGCCGCCACCAGGGGCACTTTAAAAAACTCTATATTACTGCCTCGCCTACTTTTTTAGGTTTATTACGCGATAAACTTGACACAAATACAGCGCAATTGGTAGTGGAAACCGTCAGCAAAGATCTCACTCAACTGGACCCTACGCAGATTCGCAAGCACCTTCCAGAACGACTTTAGTCTATCAAAACAGCGCCATGCAAGCAGACCAACTACGCTATTTAGAACTACTGGCAAAGGATTATTCCTCGATTCAAGCTGCTTCGGCAGCCATCATCAAGCTGACCGCTCAACTTAATCTCCCCAAGGGCACAGAACACTTTTTGTCGGATATTCACGGCGAGTATGAAGCATTTCGTCATGCTTTGCGCAATGGTTCCGGTTCCATTCGACACAAAATTGAGGAGATCTTTGCTGAGACCCTCTCTGAACAGGAAAAAAGAGAGCTTGCGACGCTTATTTATTACCCGGAACAAAAACTACCCCTGATCCGAGAGAGGGTTTCCGACAACGCCCAGTGGTCTTATACGAAACTATTAGAACTACTGAAAGTCTGCCGGGTTGTGGCCTCAAAGTATCCCCAGTCCCGTGTTAACACCTTGTTACCAGCGCATTTCGCTACGATCATCGAGGAACTGCTGCAAGCCCGGGAAGACAGTGACAATAAACGAGATTATTACCAAAATATCCTCGCCAGCATCATCGACACAGGGGCTGCCGACGGCTTCATCATCGCCTTGGCGCTGCTTATCCAACGGCTAACCATCGCCCGGTTGCATATTATCGGTGACATCTATGATCGCGGTCCTGGCGCCCATCGCATTGTGGATGCTCTAATGGATTATCGCCATGTGGACATTCAATGGGGCAATCATGACATCGTGTGGATGGGCGCCGCTGCGGGCAGCGATGCCTGCATTGCCAATGTCATTCGGATATGCCTGCGTTACGCCAATATGGAAACGTTGGAAAATGGCTACGCCATTAGTCTGTTACCCTTGGCTTCACTAGCCATCGATGTCTACGGCAACGATCCTTGCCAATCATTTCAGCCGCCGTCCACTACAGAGTCTAAACTCACCGACCACGAGCGTAGGTTGATGGCGCAAATGCACAAAGCCATTACCCTAATTCAACTCAAACTGGAGGGGCAAGTCATTAAGCGACGGCCCCAATATCAGATGGAGGATAGGCTGCTTTTAGACAAGATTGATGTTGAGAAGGGAACAGTGCGGATTGACAGTACAGACTATGCACTCCTCGACAGCTATTTTCCAACCCTCGATCCCGCGCAACCCTTCGCATTGACGGATCAAGAAAAAACCGTTGTCGATAAATTAAGGTTTTCTTTTGTCAATAGCGCCAAGCTACAACAACACGTTCGCTTTCTTTTTTCCAAAGGCGGCATGTATCTGGCCTATAATGGGAATCTTCTTTACCACGGTTGCATCGCCATGAATGAAGACGGTTCTTATAGAGCATTCGAGGTGGATGACCAAGCCTTTGTGGCGAAAGAGTTTATGGACAGAGTCGACCGGCTAGCGCGGCAAGGCTATTTTGTGACCGATGATCCAGCCAAAAAACTCTATGGCATGGATGCCATGTGGTATCTCTGGAGCGGGGCTCAATCACCGCTTTTTGGCAAAGAAAAAATGGCCACTTTTGAGCGTTATTTTATCATTGATAAAGCCACGCATTCAGAAAAACGCAACCCTTACTACAATTTTAGAGACCAGGAAGACACCGTCCGTAAAATCCTGCAGACCTTTGGTCTCGATGGGGAAACGGGCCATATCATCAACGGACATGTGCCGGTCAAAGTCAAAAAGGGGGAAAGTCCGGTTAAGGCCAATGGCAAACTGATTGTTATCGATGGTGGGTTTTCCAAAGCGTATCAGACCCAAACCGGTATCGCCGGCTATACGTTGGTTTATAACTCCCACGAAATTCGTCTCGTGGCTCACCCCCCTTTTGAATCGACGCAGAAAGCCATCGAAGAGGAACTGGATGCTAGCCCGCAAAGCGAGACCCTAGAAGTGTGTCCAGTCAGAAAGCGGGTAAAAGATACAGATCTTGGCCGCGAAATTCAACAACAGATAGATGAACTCAACGCACTTTTGCAGGCGTATCGAGCGGGATCTATTAAAGAGCGCTGATAGGTTGGGTCAACCTGCTAACTTCAAGTTAAACAGCTTCACGACATTGGTAAGTGAAACGTCCTAAATTATCCGGTGTTATTCCAGGAACGCTGTGAATACGTCCGTGTACGCTCCATCGCCGTCTCCCAACGGCGAAGGCCCTTCCATAACACCGGATAACTTATAGCCAAGTACTTATTGGCTTATTCCATCTTTACCAGTCATCAGTCAGTATCATCGTCGCCGGATACCAGCGGTATGTTTTCGTAGATCACCACCATCGGCAACTGATAATCAATCGACGGCAGAACCACTTCATCTCCAGCACCGTAAGTGGTCACTGTCCAGCCTTCCCTCTGGCGGCTATAGACTTCGACGGTTGCTGTCGTCTGGTCCACCAATACATAGTCCTGCAGACTATCAAGCATCTGATAGTCAAGTCGTTTCTGTCGCCGGTCAACGGCTGCTGTCGAAGACGACAGTACCTCGACAATCAAAAGAGGGTTAGTTTCAGTGTAATCATCAATATTGTTTGATGCGTCATCGCATCTCACCATCACATCCGGGTAATATACTCTGTCGACCGCCGCAATCAGCACTTTTCTATCGTTTGCCACCACCTGGCAAGACGTACCGCGCAAGTGCGCGTGCAATGCAGCAACCCAGTTAGTCACGATGAGATTGTGCCGTAACGACGCTCCCACCATGGCAAAAACTTCGCCGTTAATAAATTCGTGACGTACCTTACCTTCTGGTTCCATGGCCAGGTACTCTTCCAGGGTGTAGCGACGAACGGAAGTGGCTGAATTCATCGTTTCAGTATAGTGAATTTTGGTTGTTGATTTATGGATTTTTTTAACTACTCACCCTTGCGTCATTCTCGCCATGGACTGGCGAGAATCCAGTGCCGT
>CAZGON010000175.1:0-8627 GCA_964527085.1 uncultured Candidatus Competibacteraceae bacterium | reverse complement strand
TTGCAATTCTGTTTGATTACCATCATGGCGGTCGTTAAAGTCAATGGCAGCTTGAGTGGTTCTTGCTATCTGCGGACAAAGTTCTCGAGCAAGCTGTTTGATATGTTGGCAACAAGCCGAATCACTCGCATTCTCTTCTAGACATTCATAGACTTCAAAATGCCAGAGCGCCACATAATCCACCAACGCCTGGCAAAACTGCTGTAATACCTGTTGAAAAGCAGCTGGCTCCGATAATGACTTTAATTTGGCCAAACGGTTATAAAAAACCAGCGTTTCTTGACGTTTTGCTAAAAGTTTGCCGATCAGGGCCGGCGCCGTTTTACTATGAATAGGATCAGACTGAATTGCAGTGGCCATTATATAATTCCTCCAACGTTTTCTTAACTTTAGTTTTTTAGTGTCAAAGAGCTTTTTTTCATCCTAACAGGACTGCTAACCTTTTCCAGTATCTTTAATGCGATTTCCCGTATCACGCCGTATCTTTTGCGCAAGTTTTTGTAATCAAAATACATTTAAGGGACTATGCAAGGGATGCATAAGCGTGGACCTTTTTAGCCACCACATCTCTTAAATAAATGGGCAACGCTTGTTCTGGTTTTACTATGTCACCTTGCCGATAGGCCAGCGCACCTAGCATGGCGATATCGCCAGCGCGGGGATAACAGTCACTCCACCAGGTAGTGATATTTAATCGACTTTTTAAAACCTCACCATGATCCTTCCAACCTGTACCTGCGCCTACCCACTCCCTTTCTTGCTGGGGCACCGTTACAGAATGAGGAGAGCATACTTGTTCTTGCCCCCATAGCATCGGAAAACCCTCGTTTCCCATGCCATAACTACCCCAATAGATTTCCCCCATACGGGCATCGATAGCAACAGCCACTTGGCTAACATCATGCTGATCCATGGTATCTCGAGCAATAGCAGCCAGCGTCGAGACAGGCACTACCGGCAAATTTGCCGCAAAAGCGATACCTTGCACCACGCTGGCAGCAATACGCACTCCCGTGAAGGCCCCAGGACCACGTCCAAAGGCGACGGCGTCGAGCTGCGAGGTAGTGAGTCCCGCTTCAGCCAACACCGCCTCAATCATCGGTAAAATAAGCACAGCGTGACGACGCGGCGCCAACTCATAACGTTCAATGATCTCATCATCCATTAATACAGCAGCGGAACATGCCTCGGTTGCTGTATCTAAAGCCAAAAGTTTTATGGTCATAGAATGATTATCTTTAAAAAAGATGGAATGGAAGCTTAAAGCTTAAAGCATAAATACATTACAAGCAGTCAAACGCGAATTTAATCGTTAAGCTTAGGCTACTTGATTAGTTACCGCAAAAAAATGCTGCACTTGCTGTAATTCACGGGTACGCCGCATGGGCGGTAAACTATCCAGGAAAACCTGCCCATAGGCTTTGGACAAAAGCCGAGGGTCACAAAGCATCAACACGCCTCGGTCGTTAACATCGCGGATCAACCGCCCGACACCCTGTTTAAGGGTCAGTACGGCCTGGGGAACTTGATGGGTCATAAAGGGATCCTCACCCCGGCGGCGCATGCTGCTAATGCGCCCTTGCAACACGGGATCGCTGGGTGCAGCAAAAGGCAATTTATCGATGATCACACATGATAAGGCGCTACCGCGCACATCCACCCCCTCCCAAAAACTAGCGGTACCTAACAATAGCGCATTGCCCAATGTTTGGAAGCGGTTTAATAGCTCACGTTGCGGCAAACTGCCTTGCACCAGCAGCGGATAGGGTAGACGACCTGCAAGATACTGGGCCGCCTCTCGCAACGCCCGATAACTGGTAAATAACAAAAAGGCCCGCGCCTGGCTTGCTTGTAATACGGGAATAGCGGCCGCAACGAGCGCCTTAATATAGTCCGAAGAAGCAGGTTCCGGCAATTTTTCGGGAAGGTATAACAAAGCATGGCTAGAAAAATCAAAAGGACTTGCCAACTTTAAGGTGGAAAAAACATCTAACCCTAACCGATCCGCAAAATGATCAAAGCGCTCCCCGACGGCTAATGTGGCCGATGTAAAAATCCAAGCGCCGGGATAGTGTTGCATGCGACTGCGGAAATGGCTAGCAACGTTGAGGGGGGTACTGTTGAGGGTAAATCCCCGCGAACGGGTCTCTATCCAATGTACCGTTTCTTCAGTGGCAGGTTCGGTCAAAACGTCGAATCGCGCTAGCAAATCAAGACACCGACGATAACAGTTTTCTAGCCCCTTACTCCGCACAGCCGCCGCTTGCAACGGTTCTTGCAAAACCTGCAAGGCAACCTGTAAAGCGGCTGTTGCATCACCCACAGGTTGGCATTCAGCTACTTTTTGCCATGGCGCCCGGTAGGACTCTTCGCCTAATGCGGAGCGAAAAGCTATGATAACCTCTTCAAGCTGCCGAACATACTTTATCAAGTCGACAAAATCAGGCGCGTCTCGGCTTTGTTCAAGCAATACGTCTTTTATTAAATCAGTCAGTTGACGACTACTCAAGGACAAACCCAGAAACTGGGATGCTATCTCCGGTAATTGATGGGCCTCGTCTATGATAAAAGCATCGGCGCCCGGTAATAACTCACCAAACCCCTCTCCTTTAAGTACTAAATCAGCAAAAAACAAATGGTGGTTAATAACCAGCACATCGGCTTCAAACGCTTTCCGGCGGGCTTTAACTAAAAAACAATCGTGCCATTGAGGACAATTCTGACCCAGACAATTATCCGCCGTTGAGGTTACCTGATACCAAAGAGAGGAGTCTTCCGCCACCTGGGTAGCTTCTGTAATATCACCGTTACGGGTTTGCTCAGCCCAACGGCGAATCTGAGTGAACTCCGCGGCCCGTTCTGGGCTAGTCCAACGTCCCGCCGCTTCTGTCAGGGCAAGCCGATGACGGCATAAATAATTGCCGCGCCCCTTTAAAACAGCGATGTTTGGGTGGCAACCTAAAGCCTCTATGAGCAAAGGTAAATCTTTGTGGTAAAGCTGATCTTGAAGATTACGTGTTCCAGTGGAGATAATCACCCGCTTTCCAGACAGCAAAGCAGGCGCTAAATAGGCCATGGTTTTTCCCGTACCGGTACCGGCCTCGACAAGCAGCACGGCGTCGTCATACAGGGCACCGGCCACCGCTTTGGCCATCTCTTGCTGTTGGCAGCGCGGCGCAAAACCGGGTATGACGCGAGCAAGTGGACCATTGGTGCCTAACACAGCAGCTACATCAGCCGCCCCGTCTAACCCTAACCTGGCATCCTTATCCACGCAGAGTCAGGGCTCTAAGGTAAGGGCCTGAGCTTCGGCGGCATCGGCCCCTGCTTCATCTCCCAAGGCACGCCGGGCAACTGCAATCAAGCGCCAGTTGCGAACCTGTACAAACGGGTTGTCTCTCGCCAAGCTGTTGGATTTGGCAGCCAGGGACGACGCCTGCTCATAATCCCGTTGTTGTAAACGAATCTGCGCAAGATCATGCCATATACCGGCGTTGCTAGGCTCGATCCGCAGTGCACGCTCGAGTGCCGCCCCTGCCTTATCCCACTCCTGATCCGCCACGTAATCGGCGGCGCTACCTAAAAGCGCAACCACTGCTTGGTTACCCTCCGGCGCCGTATTGCTAGCAGCGGGTCCAGTAGGCGGCTCTGCCACAGCGGGCGGTGACTGAGGGTCGTCGCTGGCGACAACCGGTGGACTGTTAGGATTTACCACCGGCATCCCAGGTTCGAAAGCAGGGCTATTAGATGGCTGAGGCTCGATAGGTCGATAGCGGGGTAATGGCTGCACTTCCACCTGGGGAGCAGTTCCTGGAAACAAACCTGGCGTTGGACGGACGCTACGATCCACTACAGGGGCGCCCTCGCGAGGGGTAGGCGGCAACGCACAACCTAGCAACCCAAGGGTCAATAAAGTCACTAAAAAAAATCGGCTATTCATAGCTTTATTTATTCCAATAATCTTTTAAAAAAATCGCCAATAGGGTTTTGCGACCGCCGGGAAGGGTTAGCTTGGGGTTGTGTTCGTGGTTCTTGCTCGGCGCGTCGATAACCACCCAAATTATCCGTTTGCGATGACGCAGGATAACGGCCATCGGGAGCAGGCCCAGCCCGAAAGCCATATCTGTCAAGACTGCGAGTATTGCAGGGCGCCAGTAAGCGCGGCGCCGAACCTTTGAGAAAGGGCAAAGCCTCGGCCCCGGCGCAACTTCTATTGGCCAGTAAACCGGTTTTTGGATCGATCAATGCCGTCTCGATATCGCTGGGCGGTATCAATTTAAGAGGTTCAAGGTTTAAATTTGCCATAACATCCATCCATACCCGCAACGCACCCTGCGAACCACTAAGCCCAATGGATTGATTATCATCACGGCCTAACCAAACCACACTCAAACGATTACCGCTGAAACCTGCAAACCAACTGTCTCGAAAATCGTTGGTAGTACCGGTTTTACCGGCAATACCAAGCGCTGGATCGAGATTTTTCTGGATCGCCCGGGCCGTTCCCACCTGCACCACCCGCTGCATAGCTTGATTAATCAAATAAGCAGGACCCGGCTCGATGACATTTTTTACGCTCAACGGATAACGTTGTAAAGTTTCGCCATTGGTCGCTGTCACAGCGCGAATTGCTCGTAGTGGAACGCGAAAACCCCCGCTAGCAAGGGTGCTGTACATTTGTGTTATTTCTAAAGGCGATAACGCGACAGCGCCCAGCAGCAAGGATGGAAAGGGTTTTAGATCCCGTTCGATGCCAAGTCTATGCAGGGTCTTAACCACCTGAATCACGTCTAGATCCAATCCTAATCGAGCAGTTGGCACATTGTAGGAACGCGCCAAGGCATCCTGCAACAGCACCCAACCATGATAGCGTTGGTCATAGTTACTGGGAGACCATTGTTTACCCGTATTGCGATCCGTATAAACTACCGGTTTGGAATCATCCAACAGGGTAGCCACCGTATACAACATGGGATATTCCAACGCCGTTAGATAAATAGCTGGTTTTATTAGCGAGCCGCCGAGCCGCCGGGCATCGAGAGCCCGGTTAAAACCGGCTAAACGCACATCGCGGCCACCCACTATAGCCAGTACATCCCCGGTCTGGGTCTCAGTAACCACCGCGGCTGCTTCAAGTTCCTTGGCCTCAGCCACATCCTGTTCCAGTGTGGGCAACCGCTCTTGAACGGCTTGCTCCGCAACCGCTTGGACTTGGGGATCCAACGTTGTAAAGATACGCAATCCTTCCGAGGTTAAATCTTCCTGGCGGTAATCAGTTTGCAGTTGACGCTGAACCAAATCTAGAAACGCCGGATAACGGGTTACATTGGTCGCTCCCTTGGGCACAATATCCAAAGGCATTTGTGCACCGATAGCGGCGTCCTCAGCATCGATCAAGTGCTGTCGCACCATGACGTTGAGCACTAAACCTCGCCGCGCCGTGGCCCGCTCCGCATAACGTCGGGGGTCATAGCGAGACGGTCCGTTGATGAGACCCACTAATAGGGCAATGTGATGCAAATCCAATTCAGCCAAGGGTCTACCGAAGTAGAAAAGACTCGCCGAACCTAAACCATGGATGGCGCGGTTGCCGTCTTGCCCTAAATAGACTTCATTACTATAGGCTTCTAGAATCTCATCTTTGCTATAGCGCCAATCCACTAGAATCGCCATTAAGGCTTCGGTCACTTTGCGTTTTAAAGTACGCTCATTGGTCAGAAAAAAGTTTTTGACTAGTTGTTGGGTCAGGGTACTGCCGCCTTGCACCGTGCGTCTTGCCTTTAAATTGGCGATTAAGGCGCGGGCAATGCCGCGGGGGTCGATACCCATATGATGGTAGAAATCCTGGTCCTCCATGGCAATCAAGGAATCCACTAAAACCGGCGGTATTTCCTCCCGTTTGACTAAAATACGATCTTCTCGATGGGCAGGATAAATACCAGCGATTTCTAGAGGTTCCAGACGCACTAAGCTAAAGGACTCAGCACCACCCAGGCTAGTCAGTTCAACCAAGGCTTTATTGTCGAAACGCACTCGAATGCTGCGGGAAGATTCGTTACCATCCCAGAACGGAAAGCCCCGCACGAAGACGTCAAAAGTTTCTCCGCTACGCGCGTAAGTACCTGGACCAAAGGGTCGCGCCAAGGCCCGGTAACGCAACAACTGCAGCTCCCGTTCAAAATCCGCAGCGCTTAACGCTATACCAGGATACAGCTCCAATGGCCGAGCATAAACACGGGCAGGTAAAGCCCATCGTTTACCTTCAAATTGGGTGCTGATAACGTCGTCTAAATACACCAAGTAAACACCCAAGGCCAGGGTTCCCAATATAATCCCACTGAGGAGGATAAACCCGAACCAACGCGTTACCGCTTTAAATAAACCCGGACGTTTACCACCCCGTCGGGATGGTGGCGAACTTTTAGACCGTAAGCCTCTTTTTCGAGTCCCACGGAAAATTTTTTTAGTAGTCATGTCCTATATATATCTAGCATTAATTGAAAAGGCATAACACGGCAGATAGCCATGGCATCGCCATAAAACTTTGCATATCCTATGCCATCTAAGCCTTAAACTAAAGGAAATGAACGCGTGCCATCACCTCAAGCCGTCGAACGTCAGGCTATGCTAATAGCCCACCTTACTAATCCTGACTGCTATTCAAACCCAGCAGCAGCTGTCGAACACCTAGAAACCCATATCTCCCATATTCTACTGGTTGGAGACTATGCTTATAAAATAAAAAAACCCTTAAACCTAGGTTTTTTAGATTTTACCAGTTTGCCGCAGCGAAAATTCTATTGCGCGGAAGAAGTTCGTCTAAACCGCCGTTTAGCAGCCGATTTGTACCTGGGTTATATTCCGATTTGCGGTACCGAAGAAAACCCTCTGCTGAATGGCAATCCCCGTGACGCCATTGAATATGCTGTCAAAATGCGTCGCTTTTCGCAAACACAGTTGCTTGACCGATGTCTCGGCGAGGGATCTTTAAAACCTTATCATTTGGCTGAACTTGCTCATCAGCTTGCTGAGTTTCATGTTAACGCTAGTCACCGGGCAGACGCCCAAACACCCTTTGGCGTACCTGAAAAGGTCCACCAACCCGCCCTTGACAACTTCACCCAAAGCCGTCCTTTACTAAAGACGCCTGAAGATACGCATGTGCTTGGCCAGCTCGAAAACTGGACGAAGGCAGTTTTCAAAGGCTTAAAAGACACCTTTGCGGCGCGCAAAGCAGCGGGTTTTATCCGCGAATGCCATGGTGATTTACATTTGGGTAATATGCTACTGGAAAACGACCGTATTGTTATTTTTGATGGGATAGAATTTAACGATGATTTCCGCTGGATTGACGTGATGAATGATCTGGGTTTTTTAACTATGGATCTTCATAAGCGCCAAGTCAGTAGGCTAGCTTGGCAGATCTTAAACACCTATTTGGAATTCACTGGAGACTACGCAGGAATTACCGTATTGCCTTATTATCAAGTCTATCGGGCTATGGTAAGGGCTAAAATCGCCGCTATACGGCTCCATCAACCCGGGTTAACAGAGTCGCAACAGTCTGCTATCCAGGGAGAATGTCGGGATTATCTTAACCTGGCATGGCATTTTACCCAACCACCAAAACCTTTCCTGCTTATCACCCATGGGGTATCCGGTTCTGGTAAATCCTTTTTTACCCATCGGCTTAAAGAGACACTAGGAGCCATTCGGATCCGTTCCGATGTGGAGCGCAAACGCTTGTTTGGTTTGGCGCCCCTCGCCACCAGTCATTCTGAACTCAATCAAGGACTCTATACCCCGCAGGCAAGCGAACGCACTTACCATCACCTCCATCAGCTTGCAGAACACATGCTCAATGCGGGTTACCGGGTTATGGTGGACGCCACTTTTCTTGACTGGCAGCAGCGCCAGGCTTTCCGTGCTTTAGCAGAACGTCTCAACGTGCCCTTTATACTGCTGGCCTGTAGCGCGGACCCAGAAACTCTGCGGGAGCGGGTGACAAAACGTAAAGCCCAGGGAGACGACGCTGCAGAAGCTGATAGCGCCGTGCTTGAAGGTCAGTTGGCCAATTATCAAGCACCGCAATCCCAGGAGCACCCCTTGGATACAAAAGATTATGCTATTGATGAGTTACAGCAGGCCATCCTAGCGCGGCTGTCTGAATAATCGTCCAATGATAAAAACCCCGTCTATGGTTCCTTTGCGGCAAGCTTTATTGGGATTATTGCAATATCTCTTGTCAGTTATGATGGCGTTGTCGCTTTGCACAACTGGATTTGCCCAAAATGCAGAAAATATTACCTTGACCGTGTATGTCAGTGGCGTCGGGGGTCAAATACGTGACAATGTAGCGGCCTACTTAAGTATTAATCAGCTAGCAGAGCAATCCACCGCTGAACAAAAAGGGAAATCAGTCCCGTTGCTAGGCGAAGCCAAACAAGTCCTCGATACCCTTAGCCAACCCGTTAAGCAGGCGGGACAGACATTTACAGGGGCTGAACAGCCCCTCGGTCGTTATCAACTGCAACTGAATGAATCTCGGTTACGCTGGTTACACAACAAAGCTGAGGAAGAAATTCAGCAGGCTTTACAACCCTATGGTTATTACCAACCCACCATCG
>CAZGON010000174.1:0-8644 GCA_964527085.1 uncultured Candidatus Competibacteraceae bacterium | reverse complement strand
AGGGTTTTGCACCCTGTTCCCTTTTGATCCCCTCAGGGGGAACCATCACAGTGTTGTACCTTGTACCGATTTTTTATCGGCAATTCAAGTAGGCAGATGTGTAAAGCGTTAAATGAATACAGCAAAACCTTTATGGGTAAGTTTTACCGCTTTAACCGTTTATTTATCGACAAAGGCCCGCTCAATTACGTAACCGCCGGGTTCACCCCGCTGGGGACTGATCTCAAGACCACGGGCTTGGAGAAGTTTTTCAGTGTCTTTGAGCATCGCCGCGCTGCCGCACACCATCGCCCTATCTACAGCGGGATCAAGGGGTGGTAATCCGATGTCGCTAAACAGTTTTCCGGATGCCAATAAATCGGTCAACCGACCCCGATTAGGATAAGGTTCACGGGTGACGGCCGGATAATAAATAAGTTTTTTCCGTACCAGATCGCCAAAGAAAATATTACTGGGTAAATGTTCTTTGATCATCTGTTGATAAGCCAATTCACTAACCACCCGTACCCCATGTAGCAACACAACCTTTTCAAAGCATTCGTAGGTTTGAGGATCTTGAATAATACTCAAAAACGGCGCCAACCCTGTGCCGGTGGCAAACAAATAAAGATGTTTGCCCGGTAATAGGTCATCGATAACCAATGTACCGGTAGGTTTGCGGCTGACTAATATTTCATCACCAGGTTTAAGATGTTGTAGCTTTGAGGTCAGTGCGCCACTAGACACTTTGATGCTTAAAAACTCTAGATGCTCTTGGTAATTAGCGCTGGCAATGCTGTAGGCGCGCAGCAAGGGCTTGTTATTTACTGTTAAGCCAATCATCACGAATTCGCCGTTGCGAAATCGCAAGCCGGGATCGCGGCTGGTGGTAAAGCTGAAGAGGGTTTCGTTCCAGTGGTGTACGTCGATGACGTGCTCAGGTGCAATAGTAGGCATAAGAAAAATTTAAGGTAATTAATAAGCTAAAATAAAGTATTTAAAATAAGTTAATGGGAATTATATCCGTTTGCAAAAAAGAATTATTTTCTCTTTTGGAGAAGAAAATAGCTTTTTTGTTCACTAAGGCCGGTAACGATTCGTTATAGTATGTGCAATACAGATTGTAATCCCAGGATAAAGTATCCATCATGACGGTCCAAGCAGTTTTTGGCATTGTAGCAACCAGGGGACATGACCATGTTTATTGCCATGAATCGCTTTCGTATTGCTTTAGGTTTTGAAGCGGATTTCGAGAAAGTCTGGCGAGAACGGGAATCCTATCTCGATGAAGTGCCTGGGTTTCGCGAATTTCATCTACTTAAGGGGCCAAGTGATGCCGAATGTACATTATATGCCTCCCATAGCGTATGGGAGTCCAGTTCCGCCTTTGATGCGTGGCGAAACTCTGAGCATTTTAGCAAAGCTCACGCCCAAGCCAAGGCGCCCAAAGGAACTTACCTGGGTCACCCGGTGTTCGAAGGTTTCGAGGTGGTGCTTTAGTGGGTTGGGGATGCTAGCCTTTTTTGCCAGTGTTCCGATGACAAGGTGATTGACTATCGATACAAAAGCATGTCACCTAGGTATACTAGCAAAATCGCTCACTTCTCTCTTGTACTGATATGCATAAGGTTATGGATTCTCAAGCGTTAAAAGACGTCGGCCTAAAAGTAACCCTGCCGCGCATGAAGATTCTGGATATTTTGCACGATCATCCGGAACTTCATTTGCGAGCGGAAGATATTTATAGACAGTTAATGGATACTGGCGAAGCCATCAGCCTGGCCACCGTGTATCGGGTGCTGACTCAATTCGAGGCCGCCGGCTTGGTAAAACGGCACAACTTTGAAGGTGGCCAGTCAGTTTTTGAACTGAATCAAGGAGATCATCACGATCATATCGTGTGTTTGGATTGTGGTCGCATTGAGGAATTTGTGGATGAAACCATTGAAAAGCGGCAGCGTTCCATCGCCAAAAAGTTGCGTTTTTCCCTCGCTGAACACAGCCTCATTCTTTATGCCCACTGTAGTAACCAAGGTTGTCCTTTCCGATCAAAACGTTAAATCCGCTTTATAAAAATTAGTCAAGTGCTTTACGGCATTCTCTTGGCCGCTGGCAAAAGCCAGCGCTTCGGCAGCGATAAACTGCTTCACAAGTTGCCCAATGGTGTGCCCATAGGGGTAGCGGCGGCGCGCCATCTTTTACCGGGGGTAGCGCAGGTGATCGCCGTGGTTAGACCCGCTGCTGAACGACTGAGCAACTTGTTTAGCGCCGAGGGAATTCAGGTAATAACGTGTCCCAACGCGGATCAAGGTATGGGGGCCAGCCTTGCCTGGGGTATTACCCATACGTCCCAGGCCCGCGGTTGGGTAGTGGCATTAGCGGATATGCCATTTATTCGTCCCGCTACCGTGCAAAGCGTCGCTAAAGCCGTACAACAAGGCGCTTTACTAGCAGCACCAATCTATCAAGGACGCCGTGGTCATCCAGTAGGTTTTGCCAAGGCGTTGGGTAAAGAACTAGCTAGCTTGTCTAGCGACGTGGGCGCTCAGGGTGTCATACGCGCCTATCAAAACCGTTTGATTTCCATTGCCACCGATGACAGCGGTATTCTGCGGGACATCGATAGGCCCGCCAATCTAAATGGTCCCAACGGCGATGCCATTGGGACCGAGTTTGACTAAGCTATGGCCGGAGCGGCAGCCATGGAAAGCGCCGGTAACGCCGCTTGCAAGACGTCATCCACGGTATCGAGCCAGATAAAACTCAGTTGCTCTCGAGCACTGGCTGGAATCTCCTCCAAATCCTTGCGGTTGCGAGCCGGTAGCAGCACGGTTTTAATACCCGCCCGGTGCGCTGCTAGGGTCTTTTCCTTAATACCACCCACCGGTAACACCAAACCCCGTAAACTGATCTCACCGGTCATGGCCACCGTATGGGCCACCGCCTCGTCCAGCAGCAGTGACACTAACGATATAAACATGGCCACCCCGGCGCTGGGACCGTCTTTTGGAATGGCGCCAGCCGGTACATGCAGGTGAATATCGCTTTTCTCAAACACGGCCGCGTCGATACCCAACCCTTCAGCGCGGGCTTTCACCAAACTCAGGGCAGCCTGGGCGCTTTCCTTCATCACATCCCCCAGTTGCCCAGTGAGGATCAATCGACCCGAGCCGGGGACGCGACTGGTTTCAATAAACAAAATATCGCCCCCCACCGGTGTCCAAGCCAAGCCTGTGGCGACCCCTGGTATACCAGCCCGCAGAGCCACTTCACTTTCAAACTTACGGGGGCCTAAGATGCCGCCAAGGTTTTCGCTGTCCACCGTCACCCTTTGCGCCGTGCCCTCCGAGATCTGCATGGCGGCCCGCCGCAGCACTGCGCCAATTTCCCGCTCTAAGGTGCGGCAACCGGCTTCTCGGGTATAATCCCGAACAATGGCCGACAGCGCTCCATCGTTCACGCTTGCCTGGTCAGCTGTTAAACCGTTGGCCTGCAATTGGCGTTGGACTAAATAACGCCGGGCGATCTGCACTTTTTCCTCTTCGCTATAGCCGGGTAACTCAATCACTTCCATGCGGTCTCGTAACGGTCCAGGGATATTGTCCAGCACATTGGCGGTACCGATAAACAACACCTTACTCAGATCAAAGGGAACGCCTAAGTAATTATCCCGAAAGGTGCTGTTTTGCTCCGGGTCTAATACCTCCAGCAGCGCCGAAGCCGGGTCGCCGTGGAAACTCGCTCCCAGCTTATCCATCTCGTCTAACATAAACACCGGGTTGCGGGCGCTAGCCTTGTGGATAGACTGGATAATAGTGCCCGGTAGCGAGCCAATATAGGTGCGCCGGTGACCGCGAATTTCGGCCTCGTCGTGGACACCGCCGAGGCTGGCGCGGACAAATTGCAAACCTAAAGCACGGGCGATGCTTTGTCCCAGTGAGGTTTTACCCACCCCAGGGGGACCTACAAAACATAAAATAGGGCTGCGTCCTTCAGGGTTCAGCTTACGGACCGCCAAATACTCCAAAATACGCTGTTTGATTTTGGTTAATCCGTAGTGGTCTTCATCCAAAATCTGGCGGGCCTTGGCGATGTCAATGCTCTCCTCGTCCAATTTCGCCCAAGGCAGAGCCGTGAGCCAATCCAAATAGCTCCGTACCATACCATGTTCGCCGGTGGCCTCTGGCATCCGCCGTAGCCGCGCCAGTTCTTTGCGGGCCTGCTGTTCCACCTCGGCGGGCATTTGGGCATCCCGAACCGCTTGCTCCACTTGTTCCAGATCGCCTTCGACGGCGTCTTCCCCCAGCTCCTTCTGAATGGTTTTCAGCTGTTCCCGTAACACAAACTCCCGTTGCCGGTCATCCATGGACTGCTTGGTTTGCTGATCGATCTGCTTGGTCAGCTTTAACACTTCGATCCGGTGATTCAACGCCGCCACCACCTTGTCGAGCCGTTCCCGCACATCGAAAGTTTCCAACAGCGCTTGTTTTTCAGTGGCTTTAAGATCGATAAAACCGGCGATCACATCGGCCAGGGTGCTGGCTTCGCTGCTGCTTTGTATAGCATTGATGAGTTCCGCAGGCGCTTGCGGCAGTAGCCGAAGCGCTTCGATAGCTTGCTGTTGTAGATAATAAAGCCGCGCTTCGATCTCTTTGTTTTCGCTGATCGACTCGCGAATGGTTTCGATCCGGGCCACCAAAAACGGAAAACCGCTGATGAAATCCACGGCCCGAAAGCGTTGTTCCCCCTGGCAAATAATATGTCGATTGCCGTCTTGGCTTTTCGCGTAGTGCAAGACGTTGGCAATGGTGCCAACCCGGTATAAATCCGCTGGACCCGGATCTGCTTGATTGCTATCCCGCTGCAGCAACAAACCTAATTTACGGTTGCTGCGAGCCGCTTCTTGGATGGCGGCCAGAGATCCTTCACGACCCACCGACACCGAGATAATACTGCCCGGAAATAACACCACATTACGCACCGGCACAATGATCAGTACATCTTCTGCCAGGGCAGGTCCTGATCCCGCTCCCTGGGCGGTAGCTGCTGAAGTAGGCTCTTGCGAAGCCCCTGATTTTGGCTGAAAGTGATCTAAGGTATTCATAAAGTAGTCACCTAACACATAGCTTGCCGCGTTACCCAACCTCTTCTAGATCTACTATTCTCTAAGTTTCAGGGAATCAGGTCGAACGTTAATGGTCGGGCTGCTAGCGATAAGAAAAGTTTATAAGTCGGTTATGGGGGTGACTTAGAGTTTTTCAACCGTTTTATCCGCTTTAGGGGTTTTGGTCAGTCAATGGCTCCAGCCATGAAGCATGACCCATATCGGTATTACCAGTAACGTCAGAAGTTGACAAAAACTGTATACAAAAAGTGTTTTAAGAGAACGACCAAACAGCTATAGCGTGGCTTTGAACCAGTATAAGAACCCAAAAATATTTGGTACGTTAGTTGCTAATTAAATTAAGTTCATAAAATTTATTAGACACTGACCAAGGAATTAGTCGTGAGCGAGAAAAAATCTGGCGTTAAAATTTTTCCAAAATTGCTGATAACCATGTTACTGATTTCAGCGATTCCCTTAGCAGGATTATGGTATATCAGTGCCTTCACCGGGCAAAAAATCCTTAAAGAAAACTTGGATACTAGTTTGAGTCGCGTGGCGCAAGCGGTTGCCGCCGATGTCAATGGGTGGGTCGACATGAACGTGTTGGCGCTCCAGCAGACCGCCGCGTTAGAAGGCGTGGCCTCTATGGACCCGCTGCAGCAAATAGCTGGCTTAAAAGCCAATGAAAGCACCTACGACTGGACTTATCTGGTTTTCACCACCGATGCTAATGGCAATAATATCGCCCGTAGCGATGGTAAACCTCTGACATTCTATGGGGATCGGGAATACTTCAAACAGGTAAGTAATGGCGCCGATGTGGGACAGCAGGTGTTGATTGGCCGTACCAGCCAGAAACCTACCTTGTGTCTTTCAGTGCCCATAGACCGCCAAGCACGCAGCCTTGCCGGTGTGTTGACCGGGTGTTCAGAACTCGGTGATATTTCCGCAGCGGTTGCGGATGTAAAAATTGGCGATACTGGGCAAGCCTTTTTGGTGGATAATTTAGGTCGTTTAGTGGCCCACAGCAATGCCGCTAGCCTGTCGGCAAACCTACAGGATTTCTCTAATCATCCTGCGTTAGCGGCCAGCGCTGAAAACGGCAATGTGGTCTTTGAAGAAGATGATCAGCAAATCGTCGCCCATCCGCAAAAGCTCGATCTGGGTTGGACGTTGGTGGTTCAGCAAGACTATGACGATGCCTTTGCCCCGCTACGCACTGCTGAGCGTAACGCCATTATTGTTATGGTTACAACCATTTTTCTAGTGCTGATAGCTGCGTTTATGTTTGCTCGTAACTTGGTTCAGCCGATCCGTGAACTGACCGATATCGCCGATGCCTTTAGCCGCGGTAAGCCAGCTGGTGAGATCCCCGGTATTGATCGTGGTGATGAAGTGGGTGAATTGGCCCGTGCTGTGAAACGAATGGGCGTCAGTATTCAGATGGCTTTTGAAGCAATTAAGAAAAGCCACTCGCAAGCCGCTTAATCGTCACTCTTTATAAGAAGTGCTGTGATACCCGTGATGTTAGGGTATCACAGCAACCTCTATAGTCATTAACATACAGGAAAGACATATCATGGCTCAAAAAGCGCCACTTTCAAAGATCGTGGCTGAGTTAGAAAAATGCTGTCAGGCACAACAAACCGGCACCCTGCGGATTTTGGCAAACAATGTTTCGGTAACTTTTTTACTGGATAAAGGCCGCATCGTGGCGGTGCAGTGCGGTAATGAGGAAGGCGACCAGGCAGTCGATAAAATCGCTACCCTACAGGGCGGTGTTGCAAAATTTATCGAAGGTTCTGTGCAGAATGTATCCTCACCGCCACTACCCTCCAACGAAGCAATCTTGCAACGACTGCTTGGCCAAGACAGTGTGTCAGACGCACCAGTTTCTTCTGCTAAGAGTGCTGGTAAACCGTTAACAGCAGCTCACAAGGCGCTGCTAGAGGACTTGCTGGCTGATCAGATTGGTCCCATGGCGCAGATTATTTGTGGCGGTGTTTTCTCCTCGGTTACCGATACAGAATCAGCCAAAGCGGCATTGGCCCAGAAAATACCTGATCCTGCCCTGCGAAAACAATTTCTAGCAGCTGCTCAAGCAAAACTATAAGTGGTTTGAGTGCGGGTTCTAGCATCGCTATAAAAGCGTTGTTCTATTAGTTAAGTTTTCACCCCTGTGTCCAAGGTGTCGCCTTTACCCTTGGCTTAATCCCCTTGCTCTTTATCTGATTTTAGCCATTCATTGGATGCACTAGCCAGCAATCTCAGTTTTGCTGGGCCGGTGCAAGTGTCTCGTTGTGTTTGATTTAAGGATAAAAAAAATGAAAGTTAATCGACCTGCCTTTACCCTTTTTCCAAAACTGCTGCTCATGATGATGATTGTAGGCATGCTGCCTGTCGCAGGTTTATGGGCTGTGAATAACCATAAGGCAAAGCAGGATTGGCAGGACAATTTTGATGTGAATTTAGCGAGAACCTCTGATGCGTCAGTGAATGTTATCAATACCTGGATTGATGCCAATGTAAGGACGTTAAAGCAGACGGCTGCCCTAGAAAATATCACCTCCATGGCGTCTAATAAGCAAAAACCAGTGCTCGCAGGTCTGGTTAATGTTTATGATTGGACGTATCTGGCATTTGTTGTCGATGCTGATGGAAAAAATACCGCGCGTAGTGATCAAAAACCGCTTGACTATTATGGTGATCGTCAGTACATCAAGCAGGTTCTGGTGGAAGGCAAACCTTTGGGGCAGCAGGTGGTTGTAGGTCGCAGCACCGGTAAACCAGCTTTAGTGCTTGCGCGGGTTGTTCAAGATGCTAGCGGGCGGCAAGTTGGGGCTTTAGCGATAGCGATGCAGCTCACAGACATATCTGACACTATTACCAATATTCGGCTTGGTAAAACCGGTTTTGCCTTTTTAGTCAATGAAACGGGTAAAGTGATTGCCCATGGTCAATCAGAAAAGGTGAGTGAGGCATTGCAAGATTTGAGTGACCACCCAGCCTTGCAAGAGAGCAAAAATAAACAGCAGATTGTCTTCATGGAAGAGGGTAAACGGGTGGTGGCTTATCCCCAAAAAGTTGGTCTTGGCTGGACCCTAGTCACCCAGCAAGATTATGATGAAGCGTTTGCTCCCCTACGTAGCGCCGAACGAAATGGATTAATTTCACTAGGTATCACATTGACATTGGTTTTAATCGCAGCCTTCTTTTTTACCCGCGGCATTATTGTGCGACCGTTAACGAAAATAACGGAAGTTATGAAACGGTTGGCGGCCGGTGATAATGCCATATCGGTGCCGGGACTTGCTAAGCGTGACGAACTCGGTGACATGGCTCGCGCCGTGGAAGTCTTCAAAAATAATGCGTTGGAGAATGAACGTCTGCATAAAGAACAAGAGCATCTCGCCCTAGAGCGTGAACAAGCCATGCATGAACAGCGCCGGCAGGAAGAAGAAAGACATCGAACTGAACAGCAACTGCGTCAAGACGCGCAAGCAGCCGCCGAGCGGGAACGCGCCCAAGCCGCGGAGCTGCAACGCAAAGTAGATACCC
>CAZGON010000173.1:0-8750 GCA_964527085.1 uncultured Candidatus Competibacteraceae bacterium | reverse complement strand
GGACTTACGCAGCTCGTTCCAGAGGACGCCGTGAATACGTCCTTGTAGGCTTGACGACGACCATCCAGGCCGTCGACACCTCTTTCACGAGCTACGCAAGTCCCTTTGTGCGTAAGTCCTATCAGAGAGAGCTTCAACAGATGTCAATCTTATAACAAGGGTGAATAGTTGAAAAAGTTGCCCATCATCTATTCTGAAAAATACAATATTCGGTTTTTTGGGTTGGAAAAAAGCCATCCCTTTGATGCAGCTAAATATGGCAAAGTCTATCGTTATTTGACAGAAGAGTTGGGTATCCATAAAGAACGGTTTTATCGTCCACGCCGAATAACACAAAAAGAACTATTGTCGGTTCATCGGTTAGAGTATTTAAAGTCCCTAAAATCGGCTGTGGTTATCGCCCAAATTGCGGAACTACCCGGATTAGCAGCATTACCCGGTTGGCTATTAGGACAGGTGATATTAAAACCCATGCAATACGCCACCGCAGGAACCTTATTGGCAGTAGAACTTGCCTTTCAATACGGTTGGTCCATCAATCTGGCAGGTGGTTATCATCATGCCCAGGGTGCTAGTGGAGAAGGTTTTTGTTTTTATGCGGATATTCCTATCGCTGTCTGTGCAGCCCTCAAGAAAAACCCAAATTTATCTGTGTTAGTGGTGGATCTGGATGTGCATCAAAGTAATGGTTGCGCCCATGTCTTTAAGCACGATCCCCATGTGCGTATTTTTGATGTCTATAACCACGACATTTATCCCTGGGACAAAAGGGCTCAGCAATATGTGGATTTTAAGTATCCCGTCGCTTCCGCCATTTCAGAAACGGATTATTTGGCGTTAATCGAAAAAAAGCTTTCCCAGGCGATTCAACGCTGCTCGCCTAAATTACTTATCTATAATGCCGGTACCGACATCCTGACAGGTGATCCGCTAGGTGGTATGAGTATTTCAGAGCAAGGTATTATTCATCGGGATGCTATCGTGTTTCGTCAAGCTCAGACCCACAACATACCCATTGTCATGCTTTTGGCGGGGGGGTATACACGACAAAGTGCGTCTGTCATCGGCTACTCCATTGAACATCTACTAAAAACAGTGATGTTAGACGCTATTTAACACAAACCAATGTATTCGGTTACTCACTTGTCACCTTGTCTGTATATACAAAGGGTAACCGCAGGTGATAGCAAAGAGGATGGCCCGCCCTAGAGGATTCGAACCTCTGACCTCAGCCTCCGGAGGGCTGCGCTCTATCCAGCTGAGCTAAGGGCGGTTATTGTAGGGTTAGCCGTTGCTAAGCAAACAAACTCAAACAAAGAAGCTTTGGAGAGGTTTATGATAGCGTTGTTGACGAATAACGTCTATGTCTCGCGTAAAGACTAAACCGCTGATCGCGTAATGCTCCCTTCTCATGTTACAGTTCCAAAAGCGTTTCTGCTGTTATTATCGCTAGCTACGTCATGCTAGCAGGCGTTTGTTGTTATTAACAGAGTGTTAAAAAGAAACCGATGGAAATATATCTATTGTTTGTTGTCTAGTCTGTGGTATGCGGTTTTCAGAGTGACGCTGTTATCGGTATAATCCACGCGGAATGTTCGATATTTGCGCTATGAGACCTAAATTTATTACCCTATGCGAGTCATAAAAAGGATAAGCATAAGATTCTGCAAAAATTTTGGGCAGCCAAGTCGTCCTTTTTTAAGGTTGAGGTGAAAGTGTGAATCAACAAGACAAGTCTTTCATGGTTACATTTACTACCATTCTGTCGGTATTGGTCATACTGGCCATTGTGATATTTATGATATCGCAGCTGGTTTCCATGGTGTCTTTAGAGTATGACGATGATTCTCGACGTTTGGCTGCTGCGTCAGAACGGATTAAACCCATTGCTCAAGTAACCATAGCGGGTACCGAAGCTGCCCAAGTTGCGGAAGCCGCATTTGCTACTGCCCAGGCTGCAGCAGCGCCGCAGGCTGGGGTAGCTGCTCAATCCGGAGCGGCGGCTGGCCCCATCGATGTGGCAAAAGGTGAAGAAGTCTATGGGGGCGCCTGTGTTGCATGTCATGCCAGTGGCGCTGCGGGAGCACCTATGTTGACGGATAAAGCGGCGTGGGAACCGCGGGTTACCCAGGGATTCGATACCTTAGTGAGTCATGCCGTCAATGGTTACAATGCCATGCCTGCCAAAGGCGGCAATCCGGCCTTGACGGAAGACGATATCCGCAATTCCATTGCCTATATGATGGGCGAAGTAGGCATTGAGTTGGATATGGAACCCACTGCTGTTGCAGAAGCGGCAGCCCCACCGGCTGCAGCTGCCCCGACTGCTCCATCAGCTGCAGCTGCTCCGGCTGCTCCGGCTGCTCCGGCTGCCCCGCCGGCTATTGCGGTCGCACCTCCTGCAGAGCCAACCGCACAAGCTGCGGCGCCACCGCCAGCTCCTCCCGCTCAAATGGTGCCGCCTAGTCAACCCTTGTCCCCTGAACAAGCTATTGACGCAGCCGATTGGGCGGCTGTTGCTGCTCAGGAGGCTGCCGCAGCGGCTGAAAGAGCCGCGAGGGCTGCGGAGGCTGCCTCAAAAGCGGCAGATATGATCCGTAAAGCGCAAATCAAACCCACAGAAGGCGTCGAGGAAAAGACTTCAGCGGTAGAGGAACCTGTTCTAATCATCAAGGACGAAACTCTAGAGATTATCAGTGATGAAATACCAGTGGATAGCGAGTCGTTAAGTGACGCGGCCCCGAAGGAATCGGGAAGCATGGCTGATACAATAGTACAGCAACAGGATGAACAAGCTGCACCTGTGCCGACTCCCGCGCCGACTGTGGAAGAATCGTCACCCGCGTCAACCGTAGCAGAACCTGTGCCGACCATTTCGGAAGAAACCATGCCGTTGATTGGGGAGTCAGTGGAACCGACTGGGGACGAGGGTTTTGATAGGGAGGAAGAATTGGTTGTTCAAAAACCGGCCTTTGACGCCGAAGAGTCACCACCGACCGAGGCTACTCCTGGTGATCCGACTCTTAGTGCCGAACAGGACATATTACCGACCGAGGCTGCTCCCAGTGGTGACAAGGAGACGGCAGACGTTGCACCGTCGATGCCCTCAGGTGCTGAAGAGATGCAAGTCATTGAGGAAGCCATCGATCCCATGACAGCAAAACCCGTTCCTATTCCTCCCGTGTCTATTCCTAATAAGCAAAAAGGCGCCTCACCTGTTATTGTACCTCTGACTGCTGAACAGTTACCAAATGGAAAGGAAATAACGCCTGCTGAGCCGCCAGCAATAAGCATGGAAGAAAAAGCGCCAAGCAGCGTAGATGAAGGAGCAATAAGCGTTGAAGAAAGCGCATCTGCTCAAGACAAACAGGAGGAGACTATTGCTGCGATTACCTCGCCCGTGGCCCCAGGTGTGGTAGCACAGCAAAAGGTCGATCTTGTTCGGGGTGAAGAGCTTTACAAATCAGCTTGTGTTGCTTGTCATCTTACCGGTATCGCAGGAGCTCCCAAGTTATCCGATAAAAAGGCGTGGATGGTACGGCTTAAACAAGGTTTCGAGACATTGTCGGAACATGCCATAAAGGGTTACCGAGCGATGCCTCCCAAAGGAGGGCGTTTAGATATCCCTGACGAAGAGATTATGTCTGCGGTAGGCTATATGATGTCTGAGGTTAAATAGAGCATAACTAAAGCTGACACTATTTATTCAATAGGCGAATGTTAGTAATTTGTTAACATTCGCCTTATTTTATTATTTTAAGGAATTATCAGGCGGTGTTTTGGAATCTGCCCCATCTTTATCTGTTCCACCTAACATAGGCTTTATAAGATCTAGGGGGATGGGAAAGATCAATGTGGAATTATTAGGGCCTGCTATATCATGTAAGGTCTGTAGATAACGAAGCTGAAGTGCCTGTGGTTGCCGGGCAATGATATTTGCGGCTTGTAATAGCCGTTCAGCCGCCTGATATTCGCCTTCGGCATTGATCACTTTAGCACGCCGCTCGCGCTCTGCCTCGGCTTGGCGAGCGATGGCTCGCACCATGCTCTCGTCGATATCCACATGTTTGATTTCCACATTAGCCACTTTGATGCCCCACGCATCGGTTTGCCCATCGACGATGTCTTGAATATCTCTGTTGAGTTTTTCCCGCTCCGCGAGCATTTCATCCAGTTCATGTTGACCTAAGACAGAACGCAAAGTCGTCTGCGCCAATTGACTAGTGGCGGCGTAGTAATCTTCTACTTGGATAATAGCCCGTTGTGGGTCGACCACCCGGAAGTACAGCACGGCATTTACCTTCACCGAGACATTATCCCGCGATATCACATCCTGGCTGGGCACGTCCATGACGATGGTCCGTAGATCCACTTTGACAACCTGTTGAATAATAGGTATCACGATGATCAAGCCAGGGCCTTTGACCTTTTGAAAACGACCCAGAAAAAAGATCACGCCACGCTCGTATTCACGCATTATTTTAATGGCGGAAAATAATAAAAGCGCGATCAATGCGATCGCCACGATGAACAGATTAGAAAAAAGCGAATCGAACATTAAAATTTCTCCTTCATGACTTACGCAAAAACAGGACTTGGGTAACTCGTGCAAGAAGTGTCGGTGGCCTGGATGGCCGTCGTCAAGCCTACAAGGACGTATTTACGGCGTCTTCTGGAATGAGTTGCGTAAGTCCTGTCCTTTACTACCCAAAGGATCCAAAGGCTGTACACCTAAGGTTAAACCGTCTCGGCTTATGACACGCACTTGCTCATCTTTTTTTAGAGGGTAAGTGCTGTGGGCTAACCAAGATTCACTATGTATCCAAACGCGCCCTTCACTGGTAAAGTCTTCAAGGGCGAAACCGATACTACCCAACAGTCCTTCACCACCGCTTCTGGGGACGCGCCGCCGCTGGCGAACCAGCATAGTGCTTAAACCAATCAGGAAAATCGCACTGGCCAGTGCAAAACCTAAAATCATACCTAACGGCACATTAAACCCAGGA
Source organism: uncultured Candidatus Competibacteraceae bacterium (assembly GCA_964527085.1). Lineage (GTDB taxonomy): Bacteria > Pseudomonadota > Gammaproteobacteria > Competibacterales > Competibacteraceae > CAYRGG01. Next base: position 3,744 of record CAZGON010000173.1, on the reverse strand, counting down.
CCTGTTTCGTCCCATAACAACAGTGAGCCTGCCACAAAGGCAACCACACCACCTAAACCTAGCGCCCCGAAACTGGGTGCGAAGGCTTCACCCACCATAAAAATCAGTCCTAGTAAAAGCAGGGCAAGTCCGGCGTAATTGATGGGCAATACGTGAAAAGCAAACAGCGCCAGTAGTAAACAAATACCCCCTAATACACCGGGTACCAAAGCGCCTGGGTTAGAAAGCTCGAAAAATAGACCATAGACGCCGATCAGCATAAGAATATAAGCCACTTGCGGATTGGTAATAATTGATAGTAATTGGTTGCGCCAATCGGGGCTGATCACTTCAACCACCATATCTGCAGTATCAAGGGTATATTCAGCGCCACCCAGTTGCACGGTGCGGCCGTTGGCTTGTTGGAGAAGGTCGGATACATCCCGGGCAACGATCTCGATCACATTTTCCTCTAGGGCTTCATCGGCGCTGAGGCTCGCGGCTGATTCCACGGCCCGCTCTGCCCACTCCACATTGCGTTTGCGAAGTTGCGCCAAAGACCGAATATAGGCCCGAGCATCGTTGACTAATTTACGTTCCATGGCCGTTTTTGCCGTGCTATCCCGGTCTTTCCCGGCGTCGGGTTGGGCTGTTTCTGAATCAGTGATGTCGTCATCGTTTTTTTCGGCGTCATCAGCGGCTGGTTCATCTTGTTGGCGCGTCCCGTTCTTTGTTTCCTCGTCGTCGGTTTGAGGGTCCTCAGGCGAATCGGGTGGTGAAGGCAAGCCACCGATTTGCACCGGTGTGGCAGCCCCCAAATTGGTGCCTGGCGCCATGGCCGCTAAATGACTGGCGTATAGAATATAGGTGCCTGCACTGGCGGCCCGAGCGCCGCTAGGCGCCACATAAGTGGCCACGGGGATAGGGGAGGCGAGGATAGCGCGAATGATGTCGCGCATAGCGCTGTCTAGACCGCCAGGGGTATCCATGCGCAAAATAATAAGGTCTGCTTGCGCCAAGCGTGCTTCTTCAAAACCGTGTAGGACAAAATCGCTGGTAGCAGGGCCGATGGCGCCCTCTACGTCCAGCAGAACAGCGCTATTTTCAGCGGGGGCGAGCAAGGGCAATCCCAACAATAGCATCATCAAAATTCTAATAAACGCCATGTAAGACCTCAGTGATTGATAACCTCTTTAGGAGATATTCTATTTGGGCAACTCTCTATGAATGTTAGTTCTAAAAATCAAACCTCTTTTTAAAGAAGCGGCCTTAAAGAAAAGCTGATTTTGCCCGTTAAGCCAGCCCCCCCTGTTGCTGCAAATACTCCCGCACCGAGATCACCTGCCCAGTATACTGAATCGGATTATCTTCCAATAATAGCCACAACGCATGGGCTGTCAGCTCTGGGGGATGTGCCCACCCATCCATGTCGCGACCAGCGTACATTTTCCGTACCGTATCTGTCGTGCTCACAGGGGGAGACAAAGAAACACAGGCGATACCTTGCTCTTGCAATTCTGCCCCTAATCCTAACGTAAGGCGATCCAGCCCCGCCTTGGAGATGCCGTAGGGAATATTTAAAAACCCAGTGCGCACAGCCGCGCCCGAAGTGATATTAATAATGGTTCCATGGCCTTGGCGCAATAGATGCGGGACCACCGCCCAGCAGGTCAGAAAAGCCCCTTTCAAGTTGGTGTCAAGAATAGTTTGATACAAGTCTGGGTCGGTATCCGTAAAGGCAATGTCACCCACCATCAAACCCGCATTGTTAACCAAGCCGTCCACCCGTTGGTAGCGACCAACCACCTGTTGCACCAGATTTTTTACTTGGTCAGGATCGCGCACATCCACCGCCACCGATAACGCCGCCCCTGGTGGGCCTGGTTGTTCTGCTCCCAGACTGCGAGCCGCAGCAACAACACAGACGCCTCGTTTTGCTAACGCTGCAACCATAGCTTTGCCGATGCCACGACTCGCGCCGGTTACGATGATCACCTGATCTTTTAGCATAAGTTAGCCATTGAGTGCGGCGCGAATCTTAGCCGCTGTTTGCTGAATAATTTGTGGATCGCCAGAACCTTGGCCATGGGTGCCCGGACGCTCTCCACTGTAAACAGGAATAATATGGATATGGTAATGAAACACCATTTGTCCCGCGGCAGCGCCGTTAAGTTGGCTAATACGAATACCGTCGGGTTGTAATGCCTGCTGAATAGCTTGAGCAATTTTTTGAGTCGTGACAGTTGCCGCCGTCAGACTTGGGGTAGAAACAGCCAATAGATTCTCAGCGTGGTCTTTAGGGATTATCAAGGTATGGCCTGTGCTGGCCGGGTTGATATCCATAAACGCTATGCTTGCTTCATCTTCATAAACGTTTGTGCTGGGTAATTCACCGCGCACAATTTTGCAGAAAATACAGTTCTCGGCTTGCGTCATCGGGCACTCTCCCAGATAGTTAGGTTATGGGTGATTTATTGTATAAATGTCATTCAAAAGACGACATCCATAGGTGTGAATGGATCTGGTCTTGCTGATGAGTTTTTATCAAACCGATAATATACCGCTTTCTTAGTGCAGTATGAGGGTAGGTCACCTTTTTTCTCCCAATGGGTCACAAGCTATGTTTTCGTGGTGCCTGTAAAAGCTTGCCAATTAACCACAATAAAACCATTTTTCTGCAGATTCTTTGCCATTGCCTTCTTGGTCGGTGTGGAAACCCTCAATTTGATAGCCACTCGACGCCGACGACGCCAGCGCATGACCGTTGAGTCCAGTTAAGCTTAGGTAGGGTAAGTTAGGTATGAGTGCTTATCATCTATCCACCATTAAGATGGGTTGTAATAAAGTACTTTGTCGATTGGAAACTGATGGGAATTTTTAAGAAGCCGGTTAAACCATTTACTTTACGATTTTTTGTGCCTTGCCAAATTGGGATCACCTAATCATCCCTTGGTGATATCTTCCTTGGCCTACGGCACTAGTCAAGTGTTATCAATGTGTCAATAAAATTGCTCTTGAACATCACAGGAGATCATCCAAGGGGCTTACAATTCCATAACCACCCTGTTGAAGCAAATGGGTGTAGATCATGGTGGTGGAAACATCAGCATGGCCAAGCAATGCCTGAATCGTGCGGATATCTGTACCGCGTTGCAGGAGATGCGTGGCGAAACTATGACGAAACGTATGGGCTGAAACCCGCTTGTGAATAGGGACTTTTTTTGTAGCGGTTTTTATGGCTTTATTAACCACGGAAGGGTCCATGTGGTGCCTTTTAATGACCCCACTTCTCGGATCCACTGACAGGTTGTTGGCGGGAAACACATATTGCCATTGCCACTCTTTCGCCGCGTTTGGATACTTACCTTGCAATGCATAAGGTAGATAAACCGCACCATGCCCCTCGGAAATGTCTCGATGATGCATCATTTTGACAGTTAAGAGATGGTTTTGTAATAGCGGTATCACGGAGGTAGGAAACGTGGTGATTCGGTCTTTATTCCCTTTGCCTGAGCGAACGGTAATTTCCTTAAGATCATAATCGAAGTCATGAACCCGTAATCTTACTGCTTCAATAATTCGCAACCCACTGCCATACAATAATTTCACGACTAGCTGCGGCGTTCCCTTCATCAAGGCAATCACCGAGGCAACCTCTTTTGTGCTCAAGACAACCGGGATGTTTTGTTTTTGCTGGGCGCGAACGGCGTTAATTTGGCCATCGAAGGGTTGTCTGAGAACCTTCTTATACAAAAAAACAAGGGC
>CAZGON010000172.1:0-8844 GCA_964527085.1 uncultured Candidatus Competibacteraceae bacterium | reverse complement strand
GTTTTCACTATGCCCTATTATGTCTTAAGTGCCTCTTCAAATGCTATAGTTGGTGTTTTAGGTTCTGCAGGTCGGAAAAACGTTCAAGGAGAAGTGCAGCAAAAGCTTGATGTTATCGCTAATGACATTTTTCTAAATGCCTTAGAATGGACGGGGCTTCTCAAAGCCCTTGCATCCGAGGAGTTGGAAACTGTTTATGCCATTCCGGAGTGTTACCCAAGAGGCAAATACCTGTTGGTTTTCGACCCTTTGGACGGTTCTTCCAATATTGATGTCAACGTGGCTATAGGCACTATTTTTTCGGTGCTACACTGCCCAGACCATGTTACTGAGCCAACCCTAGAAGATTTCCTGCAACCCGGCGCCCAGCAGGTGTGCGCCGGTTACGCCATCTATGGACCCTCTACCCTATTAGTATTTTCCAGCGGCCATGGAGTGCATGGCTTTACCTTGAACAGAAGTGTTGGCGAATTTATTCTCACTCACTTCGATATGCGTATCGCACCCGACACCCAAGAATTTGCCATCAACATGTCTAATCAGCACTTTTGGGAAACCCCGGTACAACAGTATGTGCAGGAATGTGTTGCGGGCGAGGCGGGACCTCGGGGCAAATATTTTAATATGCGCTGGATCGCTTCTCTGGTTGCTGAGGTGCATCGGATTCTGAATCGGGGTGGCATTTTTATGTACCCACGGGATACAAAAAAACCATTAAAGCCCGGTCGATTAAGGCTCTTATATGAGGCCAATCCCGTGGCATTTCTTGTTGAACAGGCTGGTGGCGCTGCTTCAACTGGCTACGACCGTATTCTGGATATTAAACCAACCGCGCTTCATCAGCGGGTTCCGGTTATTCTAGGCGCTCGCCATGAGGTAGAGCGCGTTGTGTCTTACCACAGGCGGTAAAATTTGACTAACGAAGCACTTATAAATTTATTTGATGCGGAAATTTTGGAACGAGGTCAGAGCTGCTTACTGGACCATTCTTATCAAAGAACCTAATAGAGCCTTTTTCATTACAAAGCCAAAACTCTTCTGCGCCACGATTGAAATAAAGCACTTTTTTCTCTTGTATTTCTTTTTCTGTATTGCTGCTTGAGAAAATTTCAATATAAATTTCAGGGGCAATGGAACACTCTACTTCATTTATTATAATGTCCAATCTTTCATCAGATACCCAGACCACATCCGCAACTTTAGTGCCTTTATCAGTAGCAATGGCGCATTCTGGAAATGCTCGCCCTGCTGATGTTAATTTACGCAATCTACTTTCAATCTCACCTTGAAAAATAGAGTGGTAAACTTTTTGGGGAGACATTATAACTTGGCCATATTCATTTAACTCTATCTTAAAGGGCAAGTTCTTCAAACTTGGGTGTTCACAGACCTCCTGCCAGTTCATACTTTTATACCCCGTTCTTACAAGAGAGATACAAACAACTTAGCAAGCTATTACATCATTATTTCATAACCTATGAGATTATCATGGCAGTCTTGCCTATTCGGGAATCAATCCTAATGACCAAAATAGGTGGCGGCCACTTGCTGATGAATAGCGCCTAGTCCCCGTTGTAACTCATCGACAAAGGTATGCAGCGCCCGCTTATTCAGGTCTGCCACATGGGTACTGCTAACTTGTTTTTTAAGCTGAGCGATAGGTTCTAATAGAGTCTGGCTTTTAGGCAGCTTGCCAAGGCTCTTTTCCAATTCTCCCAAGCAGTGGCAAACCGTGCGAGGAAACCACGGATCTTGTAACAAGAACTTAATAACATCAGGGCCTCTTACTCTGACCCGCACCTGCTGACGATACATTTGGTAGGCGCTTAACGATTTAAGCACGCTCATCCATTGAATATTCTCAAAAGGATTTAATTCCGTTTGTTCCTGGGTCTGCCCCCCCTGACTTTGAATGGCGCTCTGACCGGGCAATATATTACCCGAGCGCACATCGAGAATCCGGGTGGTCATATCAGCACGTTCTAGATTACGGCCGACACGTACAAAATCATAGGCGTAAGTATGACTCATGGTGCCTGCTAGCAAACCAGTAACCTGCTGAACCCCTTGAATGATACGCTTGAGAAATTCATACCGGCCACGCCGTGACATACCCATCTGCAAGTGATCCCGAACATACAGAAAAAGGTCATTAACCTGCTCCCAAGCTTCCCTGGGTACTACATCCCGCGTTGTTCGAAGATTCTCCCGAGCTGCGGATAAACATGAAATAATCGAACTGGGGTATTTTTGGTCACTGATCAAGAACCGGATGACGTTCGGTTCGTCAGCCGTATCATAAGTTTTAAAAAACTGCTGTTCACCGCCGGTGATAAAAATCAACGGCTCCCAGCCAAAAGAAGTGTCCGGCGGTAAATCCAGCAATAGATTAGCATTAACGCTAATGATCCGCGCTGTCCCTTCCGTGCGCTCGATATAACGGGACATCCAGTAGATATTCTGAGCAACCCGAGAAAGCATGATTAACGCCCCTCCCCATCAACGATCCAGGTATCCTTACTACCACCGCCTTGGGACGAGTTCACCACCAAGGAACCTCGATTAAGGGCCACCCGGGTCAAACCACCGGTAGTCACATAAATATCACTGCCCGACAGAATAAAGGGGCGTAAATCCACATGGCGAGGCTCTACATGATACACGGTTTGCGTTTCATCGCCGTGAAAACGGCGTAACGCGGCATATTTAGTATCTATGATACTGCCATGACCAAACAGGGTTGGTACTGTAGACAAAGCCAACGTTGGCTGCGCCATATAATTGCGCGGGTTTTCTTCGATTAAACCGATAAACTTATCCCGTTCTTCCTGTTTAGCATGGGGCCCCACTAACATTCCGTAGCCACCGGATTCGTTAGCGGGTTTGACCACCAGCTTGTCCAAATTATTGAGTACATAGCTACGGTCTTTGTCGTTCATACAAAGATAGCTGGGCACATTGGGAATAATAGGCTCTTGATCCAAATAATATTTGATGATGGCTGGTACGTAAGCGTAAACCACTTTGTCGTCGGCGACACCCGCCCCTGGCGCATTGGCGAGAGCCACTTTACCGTTGCGCCAGGCGCGCATGAGACCAGGTACACCTAAGGTTGAATCAGGGCGGAAAACTTCCGGATCCAAAAAAAGATCGTCGACCCGTCGATAAATCACGTCCACCCGCTCGCGACCCTGAATAGTACGCATGTAAACAACATCATCATCACCGACTTCGAGATCTGAACCTTCCACCAACTGCACACCCATCTGTTGAGCTAAATAAGAATGCTCAAAATAAGCAGAGTTGTAGATACCCGGTGTCAATACCACTATTTGCGGATCACTACCTGGCCTAGGTGATAGCGATGCCAACATATCGTAAAGTTGCGAGGGATAATCATCCACCGGCTGAATACGTTGGTTTTGGAATAGCTCCGGAAAGACTCGTTTGGTCACCACCCGGTTTTCCAACATATAAGAAACGCCTGAAGGAACCCGCAGGTTATCTTCTAATACGTATAGGGTCCCATCCTTGTCGCGTACCAAATCGCTCCCACAGATGTGGGCCCAAACACCATGCGGCACCTCAACGCCAATACATTGCGGACGGAAATTGACAGAGTGGGCCAGCAGTTCAGCGGGAAATACGCCATCGTGGATGATGCGCTGGTCACGATAAATATCATCGATAAACAAATTTAGAGCCTTGACCCGCTGTTTTAATCCCGCCTCCGTGCGATTCCATTCTTGTTTTGGAATAATCCGAGGCAAAATGTCAAAGGGCCAGGCCCGATCAATGCTGCCACCTTCTGTATAAACGGTGAAGGTAATGCCCATGACCTGGATTGCCAATTCAGCAGCCGTTTTCCGGGCTTGTAATTCTTCATCGCTTAAGGAGGCCAGGTAATCACATAATACACGGGCTACTGGTCGCGGCGCGCCTGGTGTGCTTATTAGCTCATCATAGAACTGCGCCGTGGAATAGTGCTGCCAATCGATTGTCATGGGTTTCCCTCTAGGACACCGGGAAACGGTGAGTAGTGGTTTTCGTCGTTGTAACCATAGCGTAGCTTTGCAAAGGGTATACCATCAAGCATCATAGTAACTCAAGAGGCTTTGCTGGTATCATCGATCAGATTTTGATGCAAAGCAATCCATCATCCGCACTCATAAGGTGCAATAAAAGCGTCGTAACGCTCCGTTTTGCGGCAGTAAAACTTCCTGTACGTAAGCCAGCAGCAAGCTTTCGCTGGGAATGGTTGTTGCATTAGGCTGTTCATTAGTGCTCGCGAAAACTCCCAAAAAAAGGTTACCTCATGACCATACGCGTTGCCTTAAATCATAAGACTTCGTATCAGTTCGACCGACTAGTAGGCGTCTCACCCCACGTCATCCGACTGCGTCCTGCGGCCCATACCCGCACACCCATTCATGCCTACTCCCTTACAGTGCAGCCCGCCAAACACTTCATCAACTGGCTCCAAGACCCGTTTGGTAATTTTCACGCTCGGGTGGTGTTTCCAGAGAAGATTCGGGAGCTGGTGGTTGAGGTGGATCTGGTGACCGAGATGACGGTCATTAATCCTTTCGATTTTTTTGTGGAGGATTATGCGGAATATTATGGCTTTCAATACAAACCTGAACTGCGGGAAGAGCTTGCCCCGTATCTGGAGATCAAAGAACAGGGGGCCTTGTTATTAAAGTGGTTAAAGGGTGTTGACCGCAAGCGGCAGCGCAATGTGGATTTTTTGGTAGCACTCAATCACCGCTTAGAAAAAGACATCAATTACATTATCCGCATGGAACCGGGGGTGCAAAGCTGCGAGGAAACCTTAACCAAAGGGAGTGGTTCGTGCCGGGATTCAGCGTGGCTGCTGGCGCAAATATTGCGCCACCTGGGTCTTGCAGCACGGTTTGTCTCTGGATATTTGATTCAGCTTAAACCGGATGTCAAATCCCTCGATGGTCCGTCCGGCGCCGATCGGGACTTCACCGATCTGCATGCCTGGGCTGAAGTGTTTATACCAGGGGCGGGTTGGATCGGTCTCGATCCCACCTCCGGTCTGTTCGCTGGAGAAAGCCATATTCCTTTGGCTTGTACACCCAATCCCGGTAGCGCCGCACCGGTGACGGGACATACCGATCAGTGTGAGGTGGATTTCCACTTCGCCATGCAGGTTACCCGCATACACGAAGACCCTAGGGTGACAAAGCCTTACACCGACGAACAGTGGCAACGTATCGAAGCGCTAGGTCATCAGGTGGATCAGCAGCTTAAAGCCGGCGATGTGCGGTTAACCTTGGGCGGTGAACCCACCTTTGTCTCCATCGACGATATGGAAGGCGCTGAGTGGACCATAGCCGCGCTAGGGTCGACCAAGCGTAAACTGGCCGGACAGTTGCTAAAGCGGCTGCAACGCCAATTTGCGCCTAATAGTTTTCTCCATTATGGTCAGGGCAAGTGGTATCCAGGAGAATCTCTACCTCGCTGGGCGTTTGCCTGTTACTGGCGCCGAGACGGCGTTGCTCTTTGGCAAAACCCACAACTCATGGCGGATGAAGAAAAGGACTATGGCTATGGTCCTAAAGAGGCCAAAAGCTTTGTGACGGCTCTGACGCAACGTCTTGGCGTACGTTCGGAACGGGCTATTCCCGGCTATGAAGACGCCTACTATTATCTCTGGAAAGAACAAACCTTACCGGCTAATGTAGATCCCCGTCATCACAATCTGGACGACGATGAAGAGCGACGCCGTCTAGCGAGGCTGCTCGAACAGGATCTTGGCCAGGTAGTCGGTTACGCACTACCCCTACGCTGGCAGACGACAAAAACCGGCGGTCATTGGTTAAGCGGGCCGTGGGTGTTACGCCGGGATCACCTATTTCTGATTCCTGGTGATTCTCCCATGGGTTATCGATTACCGCTAGCTGCTTTACTCTGGGTCCCAGAAAACCAGCGGGAATTACCCCATGAACAATCCTTGTTTGAGTTTCGACAGCAGTTAGGCGATAGCCACGGTGAAGTCATGCACCGTTATAGCCAATGGCTTAAGACCGACACCCACTATCCAGATTTTCAAGAGCAGCCCACAAACGACACTGCGGAGGTCATTCATACCGCCCTCTGCATCGAGGCTAGAGACGGGTTGCTGCATATTTTTATGCCACCTTTAGATACCCTAGAACGCTATCTAGATCTGCTAGCTAGCATTGAACACACGGCCACTGAACTGGCTATGCCGGTGCTCATCGAAGGCTATACCCCACCCTCGGATTGGCGTTTAAACCGATTTTCCATCAGTCCGGACCCAGGTGTGATTGAGGTCAATATTCATCCGGCTGAAAACTGGCATGAACTGGCGCAAAACACGCAAATTCTCTATGAAGAGGCTCGCCAGTCGCGTCTTGCCACCGAGAAATTCATGCTAGACGGTCGCCATACAGGCACCGGTGGGGGCAATCACGTAACATTAGGCGGCGCCACCCCGGCAGACAGTCCCTTTCTGCGCAGGCCAGATTTACTGCGTAGTATGTTGACCTATTGGCAACATCACCCCAGCCTGTCGTATCTTTTCTCGGGACTGTTTATCGGTCCCACCTGTCAGGCGCCACGAGTCGATGAGGCCCGCCATGAAAGCCTCTATGAACTAGAAATCGCTTTTCAACAAATGCCGGAAGGAGAAGTGCCGCAGCCCTGGTTAGTGGATCGCCTCTTGCGCCATTTGTTAGTGGACCTGACCGGCAATACCCACCGCGCTGAATTCTGTATCGACAAGCTTTATTCGCCGGATTCTGCCTCCGGGCGGTTAGGTCTTGTGGAAATGCGCGCCTTTGAGATGCCACCCCATGCTCGCATGAGTCTTATGCAAATGCTTTTGCTACGGGCCCTGTTGGTACGCTTTTGGCAACAACCTTATGAGCATCGCTTGGTGCGCTGGGGTACTGCCCTGCACGATCGTTTTATGCTGCCCCATTACATTTGGCAGGATTTTAAGTCGGTTTTGGAAGATCTTAACCGGTGTGGTTTTCCCTTTGAACTTGCCTGGTTTGCTCCCTTTTTGGAATTTCGTTTTCCTCGTTATGGCACCGTGCACTACGAAGGGCTAGAACTGGAACTCCGCCAAGCCATTGAGCCTTGGTATGTGCTAGGAGAAGAGTCCATGCTGGGTGGCACCGCCCGTTATGTAGATTCGTCGGTGGAACGTCTCCAAGTGACCGTGCGTGATATGATCGGCGAGCGTCATGGGGTGACCTGTAATGGCCGCCGGGTACCCTTGTCAGCCACCGGCGTACCCGGTGAATATGTAGCAGGGGTTCGTTATCGCGCCTGGCAGCCCCCCTCTGCACTTCATCCGACCATTCCTGTGCACGCACCTTTAGTATTCGACATAGTGGATACTTGGAATAATCACTCCATAGGGGGCTGCGCTTATCATGTAGAGCATCCAGGGGGGCGCAATCCCGACACTTTTCCGGTGAATGCCTACGAAGCCGAAAGCCGACGCATTGCCCGCTTTTGGGATTATGGCCATACCCCTGGGCCTATGACGGCGCCAGCCGAAGACGGCAATTCCGACTTTCCCCATACTTTGGATTTACGACGGCGGGAATCGCTCTAGAACAGGTCGGTAGTAAAGACAAACTAGATTCTTTGTATCGTCTGAGAAAATGGCAAACTATTAAGCAATACCTTCGCTAATTAGGCTGCGCTAACTATGTGATTGATTTGACCGAGTTTAGAGACGCGGTTGATAATCTTAATAGGCTGGGGCATTTGCGGACGCCATTTTAAAGTGTCGAGCACATATTTGCGACCTTGGAAGTGCGCTTTGAGATCGTTGACGCTGAACTTGGAACACACCTCACGCCGAGGGCGGATCAGGGCGTGGGAGAGATTGACCATCAACAGAGCGAGATTAGCGCTGTTATAGACAGGGGTGGGGTTAACCACCATAAAGTCTTCTAGCCCCCAGTACTGTTTGGCGTCTCTGAAGAGGAGAAAAACCGATCTAACCCCGCCGTCTTCTTGCCTGATTTGCTAACAACCACTTCATCGCCCGCTAGCAACATCACCTCCTCGCGATCCAGCAGGTGGTGGCGAATGATGAGCCAGTGGATTTGACTCCAGGCCAAGCTCGTGTTGAAAAACCGCTGCACCGTGCGATAGCTCCCGCCATGCGCTGTCCACCGCGATAGCCCCAACATCGTCACCCGACCACTCATCGACAGCAGCGCTTCCACGATCCGACTCAAACGGCACACGCTCGTGTGATCTAAACAATGGCTTAAACAGCTCAGTAGCCCCATAATAGTAGGCATGGGTGGTTGTCCTTTGCATGGGTGGTTGTCCTTTGGTGTCATAGGGTAGATTTGTCAATCTTTATCCTAACACTTTAGGCAACCACCCTCACCAAGCTCTATTTGGCGAAGGTATTGATTAATACATAGCTTATCAAAAGGTTTTTTATCCCCCTTACAGAAGTTAAAACTGATTGGTATTTATTATTAGAGGAGAACAATAGTGATGAAGAGAGCACTTGTATGTGGTGCAGGCGGTTTTATTGGTAGTCATTTAGTCAAGAGACTAAAGAAAGAAAACATGTGGGTCCGAGGGATAGACCTGAAGTATCCCCGTTTCGCTGAAACTCATGCCGATGATTTTATCGTTGGAGACTTACGAGATCCCTATGTTTGTCGTTATGCAGTGGATCAGCGTTTCGATGAGATATACCAGCTGGCCGCTGACATGGGTGGCGCAGGCTTTGTTTTTACCGGCGAGAACGACGCCGACATTATGCATAACTCTGCTTTGATTAATTTAAATATGCTAGAGGTTTGCCATACG
>CAZGON010000171.1:0-8996 GCA_964527085.1 uncultured Candidatus Competibacteraceae bacterium | reverse complement strand
TTAGACGTGGTGTCGCAATTATCCCGTAAGGTTATTGCCCAGATGGTGGAGCAGTATTTTGGTTTTCCCGGCTCGGACCCAGAAGCTTTGTTGCGTTGGTCACGGGCTACTCAACACGACATGTTCCATAATTTTGAAAACGATCCCAAAATTCACGCTGCCTCTTGTCAAGCCGGCACCGAGATGCGGAAATATTTAAAAAACCAGCTGATCCCGCAACGCCGCGAGGAACTAAAAGAAAATCCCCATCGCAACGACGTGTTGTCACGGCTGCTCATGTTGTCACGGCTGCTCAAAACCGTATTGCCCAACAAGAGCGGTTTTAACGAAGAACGCATTATTGCCAATACCATGGGGCTTTTAGTGGGTGCTGTCGAGACGTCGTCAGCGGCTATCGTGCAAGCCTTGGATATGCTGCTTAGCAGACCGGAACAACTGCAAGGCGCACAACAGGCTGCTCAGGCGGATGACGATAAACAGTTAAGCCAATACGTCTGGGAAGCCTTACGGTTTTCCCCCCAAGCGCCGTTTTTAGCGCGAGTCTGCGTTAACGACTATACCATAGCTGCTGGCAGCCAGCGGGCCACAAAAATTCCTGCAGGCAGGGTAGTCTTTGCTTCCACCGCCTCGGCCATGCATGACGACTGGGAACTAGAGCAACCTGACGTATTTCGCTTGGACCGACCCGCGTTTCACACTATGCATTTGGGCTACGGCCATCATCGCTGTCTCGGCGACCACCTTAGCTTGATTCAAGTTCCCGAGATTCTCAAGCGGCTACTGCGTCGACCGGGTCTGCGCCGCGCCTGCGGCTCGCGAGGAAGTATCGACCGGAAAGGGGGTCCTTTTCCAGAAAATTTTTATATTAACCTGAACCCTGCCCGACCAGCTGCGCCGGCGGTTTTTAAGGCGCCTTGCACAGTCAACATTAAAGGGGAGGATAGTAACCATGGGACAGCTTGCTAACGCTGCCGTGTTGTTATGTTTGCTGGCTGGCTGCACGCAGGCCAAGGCAGTGTCGTCACAAACCGTCTATCTGGACCAAGGCTGGACCGAGGCACAACGGCACTACTATTACCACACCAGTCAAGGCACGGAAATGCTTCCCTACCCCTGGTTTATGGCCCTTGAGCAACCGTCTCGTTATCCAGCGCAAGTATCACCACCTTTTCATGACAGTGACTATTTAACCACCTTTGGCTTTATACCTGACAACAATGCTTCCCATAATCCTAGCCAACTACCGGTGGGTTTTGCCACAACCGGAACCGATGGTGACTCCCAAAAACCCTCTTGGATTGGCATCACCTGTGCTGCTTGCCATACCGGCGAAGTGCGCTATAAGGATAAGATAATGCGTATCGATGGCGGGGCCGCCATGGTGGATCTAGGTGCCTTCGAGCAAGCTACCCAGCAGGCCCTTAAAGCAACCCTGGCAGAGCCTACCCGTTTTGAACGCTTTGCTAAAAAGCTGTTAGGTGATAATTATTCGTCCGAAAACCGCCTACAGCTTTTTAAAAAAATGACTGCTTTTAGTGTTAAACGCAGTGAATTTCTTTTGACTAAACACCTTCAAAGCTTACGCCGAGCCTTGTTTGCTAAAGACGAACAGGAAATCCGCGCTACCCTCCAGCACCCATCTGAACCCGGTTTTGGCCGCCTTGACGCACTCGCCAAAGGCGGCAATTACCTGTTTGGCTATCAAATGGGTATGCCGGAAAACCTGGTCAGTGAAGACGGACCCGTCAGCTACCCCCCCGTATGGAACGCCTGGATGTTTGACTGGGTACAGTACGGTGGCCAGATCCGCCAACCCATGGCACGTAATGCCGCTCAAGCGTTGGGTGTTTTTACGCCGGTTGCCCTGCGCGGCTCTAACGCTTATTTATTTAAATCCAATGTGGATGTACATGCTCTGCACCGGATCGAATCGCTTCTCCAACAGTTGCACCATCCGCTCTGGCCTGAAGAGATCTTAGGCAAAATTGACCGCACCCAATGGGCTGAAGGTAAAGCATTATTCAAAACCCGTTGCGCTTCTTGCCACCAACCCCAATGGAGCAGACCCAATCAACAGGGTAACCATCAGTTGCAGATCAAGATGGTTGACCTGAATTTCATCGGCACTGACCCCAATACGGTCATAAACTTGAAAGAACGTACTGTGCATACAGGAGATCTTGCCCCCTATTTGGGTACTGCAACGCTACCGGCTATCAACGCATTGCAAACTATAACCCAACAGGTTATTGCCCAGCGTTATCAGGATCTTGGCGTTCCAGGGGAGCAACAACCGCAGCTCAATGGCTGCCGCGAGAACCAGTGGCGCGCCGAGGCGAAATACCGGGCCCGGCCCCTCAACGGCATTTGGACATCCGCGCCTTTTCTGCATAACGGTTCAGTACGCAACCTCTGGCAACTGCTAGGACCGCTGGAACAGCGGGATGAGACCTTCTACGTAGGCTCAACGGTGTTTGAACCGGAGGTGATGGGTTTCAAAAGCGAAGCGACTGAAAACACAACCCTTTTTAACACCACACTGCCCGGCAATTCCAACAGCGGCCATGTGTTTGCCGACGGGCCGCGGGGCAACGGTGTCATTGGCCCCGCCCTTTCGGAGGAAGAACGCCGGGTTATTATTGAATACTTAAAAGATGTTGAAGCACCCGTTTACCCTTCCCAGGGGAAACAAGCCATGGTAGGTGTTTGCCAGACACCGGGGGTCGTCGCGGTTCAAGACTGAACGTCAAGTGTTGGGTGCTTATGAAGGAAATGTTGGCGGTATGGATACCGCCGTCAAGCGTACAGGGATGTATTTAAAGCGTTTTCCGGAATAAGCACCTGACACTTGAAACAGTTTATATCGAACTCAGGATAAGCTAGAGCGTTTTCGCTTTAATTGTACACAAGGCAGCCGAGGAGAGGCGCGCGGAATGTACATACAGTACCTGAGCACGCCGATACCGAAGGCTAACGATGTGTACAGTTGAATGGGAAATGCTCTAACGTTTCAGCACTTCAAGCAGCGCCTTGACCCCCCTCAGATCAGCGGTATCAAATCCTTCCTGAAACCAGCCATAAAGTGCTTCCAGCATTGAGCGGGCCTGTTTTTTCTTGCCTTGCTGACACCAGAGTATGGTTAAGCTTTTTGTCGCCCGCAATTCCAAGGATTTTGCCTGTTGACGCCGGGCCAGATGAATCGCTGTTTGAAAACAGGCTTCTGCTTGGGTCTGGTGGGATGTGGATTGCAGCAAAAGCAAGTCCCCCTTAAGGCGGTGCAACTCCGCTTCCCAAAAATGCTCACCGTGTTTTTGCACCAACGCCAACGCCTGAGCAAGGGCCTCTAACCCTTGTTGTGCATGACCTATTCTCTTATAGGCATCAGCCAACATGTAACAACCACTGGCCAATATCAATTTAGCGCCAATGGCTTGATAGGCGGCCAAACCCTGGTGAAGCTGCGCAATTCCCTGCTTGCCCTCGCCTTCTTCCACCATAGCCCACCCTTTCAGTACGGTTCCGGTAGCCAAGTAGAAAAGAAAGTCGTGTTCAGTGGCCAGGGCAATCGCTTGCTCCGCCCTTTTTTTTGATAATTCAAATTCACCACGCTGCCGACGCAACCAAGCTGATAGGGCAAGTGCATGGGTGAGGGTGAATGGATGGGCAAGGGCGTGGGCATGAGTAATGGCTTGCTCGCTCTTTTCTACAGCCTGTTGAGGATAACCCAGGGACCAAAGCGCTTCGGCAGCGAAGGATAGGCAAACAACGCCGGGATCAGCCCAATAAAGGGATCTTGGGGTACGTTGGTTAGCAGACCCATAGAGGGTAATAGCTTTCTCCAAGTGGTCTTTCGCCTGCACAAATTCGCCCCGTTGCAGCAACGTGGAGCCCAAGGCCCGGTGCCCTTCCATCAGGGGAAGGGTGGGGTCATCGAGATTGTTTGCCAGCGCTAGCAGCCGTTCTCCCATATTCCAAGCTGTGTTTAACTCACCTCGAATAAAATAAAAGCGAGACAACCCCTGCAGTATTTGATAAAGCGCAAAGGATTGCTCCACCCCGTTACAAAGTTCCAGGGCCCGTAGATAGGTTTTCTCCACCGCCGGATCGGCAAAACCCTTGGTGGCGATCAATGCCGTCCCTAAACTGATCCGCAGTTCCAACTCCTGTTCAAGGTGGTCGCGGGTCTCGGGCAGCGTCTCAAGCAAGGCCAACGCCTTGTTGAGATGGGCAATCGCTTCCTTGTAAGCAGATCGGTTGATGGCTTTTTGACTGGCTTTTCGCCAGTAAAGGATGGCTTTCTCAGACGAGCCCGCTGCAGTGTAATGATGGGCCACTAGCTCAGGGTGAGTTGCGCTCATCTCTTGCAGTTGGTCTTCTAAAATTTTGGCGATTCTTTGATGATAGAGCCTTCGTTGCCGTTTGAGCAGCGATTCATAGGCGGCGTCTTGTATCAGCGCATGTTTAAAAACAAACCGTGTTTGCGGTGGTGCACCCTGGGGATACAGGAGTTCTGCTTCGGTTAAACGGGCTAATTCCTGTTTTAAAGTCACTTCATCCAGGGGTGAAATAGCTTGCAACATAGCGTAACTAAACTCGCGTCCTAATACCGCACCAAGCTGGGCGACATGCTTGGCTGTGGTGAGTCGATCCAGACGCGCCATCAAAGAATCCCGTAGGGTAGTGGGTATGGCCCATTGAGCCAGAGACACTGTTTCTTGCCGGGGACTAGCGCTATCCAGACCTGACTCAGTGATGGTTTTGGTGAGTTCTTCTGCAAACAACGGCACACCGTCTGTTTTGGTGACAATATAATCAAGCCATTCAGTGGGTAATGTTTGCTTGCCAGCCACATGCTTGGCGATGCTTGCCACGCCGGTATGAGAGAGGCGTTCAAGAGACAGGCGCTGAAGGTGAGGGTCAGCAGTGGCCCAAGGCACAGCAAAACCAGGGCGGTAGGTAACGATGATCAGAATACGCGCCGTTTTTACCTGCTCGATAAGACGGCCTAGCAACTCCAGGGTCGAGGGATCGACCCAGTGCAGGTTCTCCATCACCAGCAAGAGGGGACGATTGATGGCCAGGGTAAGCACCAGTGACACCAATGCCTGCAAGGTTTTTTGTCTTTGTTGCTCGGCCGCGAGGGTGAATGGAGTATGCCGATAGTTGAGGGACGCTGACAGTAACGGCGCTAATAACGGCGCCATCTCTCCCAAAGAAACAGCATAGCGAGCCAGGTTTTGCTCTAACCGCACTAGCCGATCTTCACTAGAGATCTCGCCACTACAATCCAACATATTTTGCAATAATTCGATGACGGGATGTAAAGCGCTGTGGGTATAGTAGGAGTAGCAATGGCATTCTAAAGGGATATGCGGTTCCTTTTGTAACCATTGCTGCAGGGCAACCACCAGACGGGTTTTACCAATGCCGGGCTCTCCCTCTATGAGCATTACCTGACCTTTTCCCTGCTTTGCCTTTCGCCAACAATGCTGTAACTGCTGCAAATCTTGAGTGCGGTTGACTAAGGGCGTGAGTACGCTGGGCTGAATATCCAACGCATGGCGACTATCGACCTCCCCCTGTATTTGATATAAAGGTACCGGTTTTGAAATTCCTTTAAGAGCATGAGAACCCAGCGACTGGCATTGAAAAAGCCCCTGGATTAGCTGGTAAGTCGCCGCCGTGATAACAATCGTATTCGGCTCAGTCACATCTAACAATCGCGCTGCAATGTTGAGGGTCTCCCCCAATGCGAGTTGGTCTCCCCCTTGGTCACTACCTAGTTCGCCAACCACCACCATCCCAGTGTGTACACCTAAACGTACCGCTAGTTGCAAGTCTTTTTGCAAGGTTGTATTAAGTCGGCCCATGGCCACTAAAATGCCAATGGCCGTCTTGGCAGCCCGTTTGGCATCATCTTCATGGGCCACAGGATAGCCAAAGTAGACCAGCAGCCCATCCCCTAAATATTGCGCAATATAACCATCAAAATCGCCAATAACTTCGCCACAAGCGTTTTGATAAGCACGCAACAGATCATGATAGTCCTCCGGATCAAGCCGCTCAGAAAGGGCCGTCGAACCCACTAGATCGCAAAACATCACCGTGAGCTGACGACGCTCCCCTGCCGCTTCGAGAACATCAGGTTTCAAAGGGGTTAAGGTATCGGTATTGTTAAGGGGATTACCACAGGCTTCGCAGAATCGAGCCATGGGTCGATTCGCATGTGAGCATTTAACACATTGCATTCAACAAACCCGTCGCGCTTTAGAAGCCTGCACCCTAAAAAAACATCCTAGTGTGAGAAGGGCAGGTTGGGTAAGGTGGCTCCAGCGTTATCCTACAGAGCGCCTCGGATATAGAGAAGTAAAAGTATTTTAGATATTACTTTAATGGATTGATGATCTCTAGCCCATCTATCCGCTGACCATGTTGCAAATCCTCGGTGAACAAGCGTGCGCAACCACTATTCAGAGCACAGCGAATAATCAACGCATCCCAAAACGAAAAATGGTGCAACCTTTGTAGGTCAATAGCAGCAAGAATTTCTATCAGATTAATTTGCACCAGATCAAAATGGGCAAACAACTCTACTTTACGTCGAGCAATAGAAATTGAAACACCCAACTTACGGGTAGTAGCGGCATAATATTCCTGGAGAACTTGAGTGGAGAGCACTCCGACATTATTTCGCCTTAAGCGCTCTATGAGCTCTAACGCCTGAGATTTTTTTTGGAGTGCATCTTGATCGTCGGTGTAGATAAGAATATTGCTATCCAAAAAACTACGTTCGTTCATGAAGCTCTTCACGGTTGAAGCGCCAATCTTGAGAATGTCCCTGACTTTCAAGGCTTAACTGGCGTAGCTCAGCGATGTCCTGTTCAATATTCTGCTGCACAGTGAGTTGTTCAAGATATTCGCGGATAAGCTGATTGAGACTTTTATCCATACTTTGAGCCACCGAGCGGGCTTTTTTTAGGATAATTTCATCAACCGAAAGGGTAATATTCATAACATTTTGGCCTCACTTAAGAGAGTTCCACATATTATGTGCACACATAATATGTGGAACTGTACCCTTTGTACAAAGCGCCGTCAATTTGAGGAAGAATTTTCTGTCTACACTAGGCGACAGGAAGGGTACATTTTTGACGATGACTTTGCATCGCCAACTCAATTATTTGTATCGTCTTTTTGGCTTCCTCGGACTTGACCATCAATGGCGCTCGACCTGCAATTGCATCCGCTATATTGTGATAAAAAGCTTGATAGGCGCCCACCACCGTTTCCACCTGCCCTTCCAAGTGAAGCCCGCTGAGTTGGGTATTGAGTTTACCCCATTGGCTACGAGGTTCTTCGCCCCAGTTTGGCTGCGACGGTAGCAATCCCTTTTTTAGCGCATCTTCTTGCGGATCAAGACCATATTTGACGAAAGCGCCTTCGGTACCATATAGCATAAAACGTGGCCTCGGCTCTCGCGCTAGCATCCCCGCTTTCAGGGTCACTTTTAAGCCATCATAATGGAGCATCAATTCAAAACTATCATCCGCTTTACCCTGTTGCCTCTGAATGCGAATATCCGCTGTCAGCATTTGCGGTAAACCGAATAGAACCAGCGCTTGATCAATCAGATGGGAGCCTAGATCAAACAAAATCCCACTGCCTTGTTCGGCTTCCTCTCGCCAAGCGCCCGGTCGCAGGGTATTTCTAAAACGATCAAAATGAGATTCGTATTCCACCAATCGCCCTAAGAGCTTGCCCTCTACTATTTTCTTGACCGTTTGGAAGTCCCCATCCCAGCGACGGTTGTGGTGAACACTGAGGAGTTTATTGGACTGATGGGCTAAATCCATCAGTTGTTGAGCTTGCACTGCAGTGGTTGTAAAAGGTTTTTCAACCACTACGTGCTTGTTGGCTAATAGAGATTGACGGGCTAAATCAAAGTGGGAACTGTTTGAGGTGGCGATGACAACCAGTTCTATCTCGTCATCTTGCAACAGAGCGGTGGTATCGCGCACCAGCTTAGCGGAGGAGAGATTCTCGGCTGTTTTATTGTCGCGGCGTTGGACAATTTTCTTTAGCGTTAGACTAGGAACCGATTGAATAAGCGGTATGTGAAAGACACGGGCGGCCATACCGTAGCCTATTAATCCTACCTTGATTTGATTCATCACGAATAGACTCAATAGCTTTATGGTTATGATTAATAACCTACGGTAAAGCTCCCTGCTGACGCAACCGCCGCAAATCGGCGGGGCGATCCACATCCCACGCTAGGGGCAGTTCTGTCCAGTTTAAGCCCCCTCGTTGTAATCGTCGGCGGGTCGCTGCCAGCACCGTAGGACATCCCCATGAAATGCCTTTGAAAAGCGCAGGGTAAGGTCGACGTAAACCGATGAGCATATAGCCACCGTCCTCGGTGGGGCCTAGCACCGCAGCTTGGCCCGCCCTCAGCGCCGTCAGCCCGTGGCGCAGATAGGTTGCATCAAGCATTGGGCAATCGCTTCCCACCAGCACTGCAAAAGGACTTCCTTCCTTCAAAACCGTCGCCAATGCATGGGCCATGCGTTCTCCCAAATCGCCTCCCTGTTGGCGGCGCAGGCGCACCCCATAGGCACGCCGGCAGGCAACAAAAAAGCCGTGCTGCGTAGTAGGCGCGCACCATAATTGTACCGGAGCTAGCTGGGTTTGGGTTAACCGCTGCAGCGTTTGCGTCAGAAGCTGCCGATACAATAAAGCCGCACCGGGTTTTCCAAGTTTCCCAGCCAAACGGGTTTTTACCTGACCTGGCAGCGGCGCTTTAGCGAACACCATGACGCGGGCTTCGGGAAATTCCATGGACTCAAGCACCATAATAAATACGCGCCAGACGTGCGGGATCAGCCCCCAAAAAATAGGCTAAGCGCAAACACCACATAAGCAAAATAGTTTTTACCATACCGCGTTTCTCCCAGTGACGGCTGGAGCTGCGCAGGCGTTGGCGCAGACAGGCGGGG
>CAZGON010000170.1:0-9152 GCA_964527085.1 uncultured Candidatus Competibacteraceae bacterium | reverse complement strand
CAGTGCCTTGGGTTTTGGTAGTAAAAAACGGTTCAAAAATTTTTTTAGTCTCAGTTTTGGAAATACCAGGTCCGACGTCTTGAACTTCGATAAAAGCCGTATCTGGACCAAAATTCAGTCCGGCTGTTAGCGTTATTTTGGGTATTTGACCACTGGGTGTGCCATGAATACAGGCATTGCTACAAAGATTCCATAAAACCTGATGTAAATGGGTAGAATCAAATCGGACAATTAAGTTTTCTGGTTGCACGTTTACAGTTAGCTGTACGATTTTATCCCCTTGGCTATGCAGAAATTCCTGACGAAAGTTATCCAGCCAAGCCATTATGGGCAAGTCTTCTGGTTTTAATCGATCACGCCGGGATAAGTCCAGCACCTTCGCGATAATCGTGTTGGCCCGCTTTGTGTTGTCGTGGATGATCTGGGCTAAACGGTGATCATTGGTGCTGGCTGTTTCAGATTCTTGCAGGAGCTGGGCGGCATGACTGATGGAAGTCAAAGGATTACGGATTTCATGGGCGATACCGGCCGTCATGCGCCCAAGGGCAGCCAATTTAATTTCTTGAAGACGTTGCGCAACGTGAGCAGAATCTTCCAGCGAAAGTAACAAATCACCCAATGGGCTACCTGTCAACCGGTTAAAGTGCACAATGAGATCCGGTGAGTGCTCGGTTGGACGAAACGGTTTGGCCTCTTCTAAACCGGATGTTAGCCATTGTTTTAAACGTTGCTGGAGTATCGTTGAGACTTCATTAAGGGACTTATCGCGGACTGATTCTTGATAGTTAAGAAGCCGATACGCTGTATCGTTCATGAGTTTTATGCGAGCAAAGCGATCTACCACGATGATACCTGCGTGCAAGTGCTGGACAATGGCTTGATTAAGTTCAGCGAGCTCCAAAAGTTCCTTGGAGCGTTGGTAGGCTAATTCTTCACTACGTCGATTACGCTCCGCCAATGTATAGGTTAGCAGTGCCGTGATAAAAAAAGAGGCGCCCAGGATTCCTAACCGTCCCAAATGATCTATCTGACTTTGCAGGTGGTCCAAAACTTGGGCGAAACCATCCGTTTCATTTAAAGCCGATGTGACCGCAAGCGCTTCATAAAACCAAAAACCCACCAACATAAAGAAAGCCAGCGCTGCTGCCGCCAAGGCTGAATAAAGGGGTAATAAAATACCACCGGCGGCAATGACGGTTACTAATAAAATACTGAGGTTACTGACAATACCCCCAGAGGCATAGATGAGAAAGCTAAGCGCCACTAGATCGACTAATGTTTGTAGGTGAGCCTGCACCCTCAAGGAGGGTCGGCGCCAATAACTGCCCATAATGGAAATGAGCACTGCAACCACATAGGTAAGTGCGGTACCTAAGAACAAGGGAGGATTTGTCCTGCCAAAAATAGACACATGACTGTTAAGAAAAAAAACGGCTAACAAGATGGTGACTAAGATTAAGCGGCCAAAATTGAATACTCGGAATACAAACCAGATACGGCGCCGATCCATATTGGTTTGGGAGATGATATTGAGAAGAGAGAGTTGATTAGACGTGACCATGGTGGTTTTAAAATCCCTGCTAAAATTTAACCTTGAACTAATCAATTAACTAGGCATGGAGCGGCTAGCTCGCTCCGCGAGACAATGGGCGTCAACGCAGCAATAACCCTGTTGTTTATCACTAATAGCTTGCTGACGTGGAATATACGTCTGACAATAAGTGCAGCGGACCATTTCCTGTGCTGGCCGTTGCAGCGGACTCTCTTTAGAGCGGGTCGCGACCAACTTATGTCGTAAGTACCTCACCAACCATAGTCCCGCCACTACCAGTAAAATAACAAAAAACTGCCGAAGGCTTAAGCCCATTTTTGGAGCCTCACATAGCAAAGTGTGTTTTGTGGTGTTGTTGGTAACACATTAGCATATTTTTGGTTTATCAAAGACTGATTACTCGCTAGCAGGTGACTGATTCTAGACCATATCTAGCCAAATAGTGCTAAGCAATTGCCTTAAGAAAAAATGTTTTAGGTTAATGTATAGGGCCAAAAACGCCCAAAGTTTTTCCAAAGTAATTCTGTTAACATATAGATTTTACCCAATAAATGGGGGGAAAACAGCGCATGAATTTGCATGAGTATCAAGCAAAAGAATTATTTAAAGCGTTTGGCGTCGCTGTACCTCGAGGCATTAAGGCAACATCCCAGCAGGAAGCCGTAGACGCCGCAAAAACACTAGGGGGTGCGGTATGGGTGGTCAAGGCTCAGGTTCATGCGGGCGGTCGAGGCAAAGCTGGCGGTGTAAAGCTAGCCCGTAGTCTGCAAGAAGTGGAAGACGTCGCTGGTCAGATGTTGGGTTCAACACTAAAAACTCATCAGACGGGTCCGGAAGGATTGCCAATTCATGCGCTTCTCATTGAAGAAGGGCTCGATATAGCCAATGAATTATATATGAGTGTTTTGGTGGACCGAGGTTCCCGGCGGGTGGTTTTTATGGGGTCTTCTGAAGGTGGTATGGATATTGAGGAAGTTGCCGCCAAGACGCCCGAGAAGATCCTCACGGTAAGCGTCGATCCCGTGACGGGTTTGCAACCCTACCAGTGTCGTCACTTAGGATTTAGCATAGGGCTCGGCAAAGCTGAAATAGGTCACTTAGTCAAAGTCATGACAGGGCTCTATAACCTGTTTATCGCTAAAGATGCCAGTTTAGTAGAGATAAACCCGCTAATTGTAACCGCTAGCGGCGAGCTATTGGCTTTGGATGGCAAAATCAACCTAGACGATAATGCGTTGTATCGCCATAAAGATTTGAGCGAAATGCGTGATCCAACGCAAGAAGACGAACGGGAACACACCGCCCATGAAATCGGTTTAAACTATGTCGCATTGGACGGCAATATTGGTTGTATGGTGAATGGCGCTGGGCTCGCCATGGCGACCATGGATATGGTCAAGCTGCACGGGGGGGAGCCCGCCAACTTTTTGGATGTGGGTGGGGCCGCTACCGAAGAGCGAGTTGCCAAAGCCTTTAAACTCATTTTATCCAGCGAACATGTAAAAGGTATTTTGGTTAATATTTTTGGTGGTATTGTCCGTTGCGATGTGATTGCCGAAGGTATTATCCAGGCCGTTAAAGAGGTGGGGTTGTCGCTTCCGGTGGTGGTGCGGTTGCAAGGCACCAACGTCGAGGCGGGACGCAAACTGCTAGCCGAGTCTGGTATGAACATCATCGCTGCCGATGATTTGACGAACGCCGCTCAGCAGGCTGTGGCATTGGCCAAGTAAGCCAATTCAGCGTTTCCCGCAATCCATCTCAAACCACGGAATCATGACACCATGAGTATCTTAGTCAACAAACACACCAAAGTAATTTGTCAGGGCTTTACCGGTAAACAGGGTACCTTTCACTCGGAGCAAGCCATTGCCTATGGCACCCATCTGGTGGGCGGTGTGACGCCAGGGCGGGGCGGCGACACCCACTTAGATCGGCCTGTGTTTAATACCTGTCACGAAGCAGTGGCGGCTGTTGATGCTGACGCCACCATGATTTATGTACCGGCGCCCTTTGCCGCGGATGCTATTTTAGAGGCGGCAGACGCGGGCATTAAGGTGATTGTCTGTATCACGGAAGGTATTCCTGTCTTAGATATGCTCAAAGTCAAAGCGGCTCTCAAAGGAACCGATATTCATCTTATTGGCCCCAACTGCCCCGGTATCATTACACCGGATGAATGCAAAATTGGCATTATGCCTGGCCATATTCACAAAACCGGTAGCATCGGGATTGTATCGCGTTCGGGTACTTTGACTTATGAGGCGGTTCATCAAACCACCCAAGTTGGCTTAGGTCAAAGTACCTGTGTGGGTATTGGGGGTGATCCTATTCACGGTTTAAGCTTTATCGATTGCTTGGCCATGTTTGCCGCCGATCGCCAGACCAAGGGTATTGTGATGGTGGGCGAGATCGGGGGTAGCGCCGAGGAAGAGGCCGCTGAATATATCCAGGCCAACGTGCGCAAGCCAGTAGTGGCCTATATTGCCGGTGTCACCGCACCTCCCGGTAAACGGATGGGACATGCAGGCGCTATTATCACCGGTGGTAAGGGAACCGCGAAAGCGAAGTTTGCTGCTTTAGAAGCGGCCGGTGTTGCTATCGTGCGGTCTCCGGCAGAAATTGGTAGCCGAATGCAAGATTTTTTTTCCGGCTAAAAAATAATACTAAAATTTTCTACTATCTAACTCTGCCGCGTTTCTAGCGGCAGAGTATTTTCCCAAACTGCTCTAGTGCCGTGTCTATCCTAATTTAGTGCATTCAATAAAGGAATTGTAGGGTGCACTCTGTGCACCGAATGTTATTTTCACGGTGCGTAAAACGCACCCTACCCAGATTGATAACTATTGCTTGTTCATTTTAACAAAAGGAACTACTTATATTGCCTGGTCTAGCAGCTGCGTGGTACATTGCTGCTGGTATTCTAGATTCTAGGAGTGCTTTTTTCTAGCATCTTGAAAAAGGATAATCCCTTGAAAATTATCAACTTAAATATAATCACTGCTTTTGCTGTCGCGGTGAGTATCGGGTTGCTTGGTGGTTGCGGTGAACAGAATACTTATGTAGAACCACCGCCGCCACCGGTAACCGTCGCTCAGCCCCTGCAACAGACCGTGATTGACTATTTAGAATTTACCGGCACCACAGCGGCTGTCGAGAGCGTCCAGGTGAGGGCGCGCGTCAAGGGTTTTCTAGAAAGTATGCATTTTGAACCTGGCACCCGGGTTGAGCAGAACGATCTGCTTTTCGTGATTGATCCCAAACCCTTTCAGGCCAAGCTCGATGCCGCCAAAGCAGAGTTAGCCAGCGCTGCAGCTAGCCTTACCAAAGCCGAAAGCGATTTTACCCGCTTGTCGGAAGCCGGTAAAAGGGGCGCTGTGACGGAGCGTGATGTGGTGGCGGCCGCGGCCGATCGGGATGCCGCCAAAGCCACTGTCGCTGCAGCTGAAGCGGCAGTGACTGACGCCGAATTGGAATTAGGCTACACCCAGGTGACCGCCCCCATCAGCGGTCGTGTCAGTCGCAATCGTGTCGACGTGGGCAATCTGGTGGGTGAGGGAGACGCCACCTTGTTAACGACGGTGGTCAAATACGACCCTATCTATGCCTACTTCAATATTAATGAGCGGGATCTGCTGCGAGTGATGGAACTGTATCGCGAAAATGTTCAGGCAAAAGGGATAGATCCGGACACGCAAACCTATGAAGAAGCCGATGTACCCTTATTACTAAAATTGGCGAATGAAGAGAGTTTTACCCATGAAGGGAGACTAAACTTTGCCGAGTCCGATGTGGATACTGAGACGGGTACGCTACAATTGCGTGGTGTTTTTCCAAATCCTGCTAAACCGCCAGTTATCCTCCCCGGTTTATTCACCCGCATTCGCTTGCCTCTGGAACAGCAGCAAAACGCCTTGTTGGTTTCTGAGCAGGCGTTGGGATTTGATCAAGGAGGCAGCTATTTACTGGCCGTCAATGATCAGAACATTGTTGAGAAAAGATCCGTCACACTGGGTCAGCTGGACAAGGGTTTACGGGTCATCGAAGCAGGTTTGCGCCCTGATGATTGGGTCGTTATTAATGGCCTTCAACGAGCACGGCCAGGGGCCAAAGTCGATCCAGGACGGGCAGAGATGCCAACTCAAGCTGCTTCCGAAACTGTTGCCGCCACTGCCACCGAGACCGGTGACCAAGACGGCTCCCCCCCTAAATCGGAGACTATAGACCCAGCGACGCCTGCTTCGCAAGACCCCGAACTCGATTCGGAGTAGGTTATGTTTTCCCGCTTTTTTATCGAACGACCCATTTTTGCCACCGTCATCGCCATCGTTATGGTGATTGCCGGCGCCGTGACTTTCAATGTCCTGCCGGTGGCCCAATATCCCGAAATCACACCACCCACCGTCCAGGTGTCGGCGGTTTATCCAGGCGCAAACGCGCAGGTGGTCGCCGAAACCGTCGCAGCGCCTATCGAACAGCAGGTCAATGGTGTGGAAAACATGATCTATATGTCTTCCACCAGCGCTAGTGATGGGTCTTATAAGTTAACCGTCACCTTTGAAGTGGGCACTGATTTGGATATGGCCTCGGTGATGGTACAGAATCGGGTCGCATTAGCAGAACCTAGTCTGCCTGAAGAAGTCACCCGCCAGGGGGTCAATACCAAAAAACAATCCACCAACATTGTGCTGATGGTCTCCCTGACTTCTCCCGATGAACGTTACGATGAACTGTACTTAGCTAATTACGCCACCCTGCGGATCCGGGATGTACTGAGCCGTATCGAAGGTGTCGGCGACGTGGGGATTTTCCCTTCGAAAGATTACAGTATGCGTATCTGGCTTAATCCCAACCAGTTGGAATCCCGCAATCTCACTACCCAAGATGTATTGAATGCGCTACGGGAACAGAATGTCCAGGTTGCTGCCGGTCAAATCGGTCAGCCACCGGCTCCCAGGGGACAAAGTTTTCAATACACTGTCAATACCTTAGGGCGTCTCAGCGATGTCGAACAGTTTGAAAACATTATTATAAAGACCGGCGAAGGTAGCCAGATTGTCCGCTTACAAGATGTCGCCCGAGTAGAACTGGGTGGCAAATCCTACGATATTTTATCCTCTAAAGCGGGCGTTCCCGCAGCCAGTATTGCGGTATATCAGTTGCCCGGCGCCAATGCCCTGGACGTAGCGCAGCAGATCTACCAGGCTATGGAAACGTTAGAACGCTCGTTTCCGCAAGGGCTCACTTACGATATTCCCTACGACACCACCTTGTTCGTCGAACAGGCCATCAACGAAGTCTACGTCACCCTATTCCAAGCGGCCGCTCTGGTATTTATCGTGCTGTTCATTTTTTTACAGGACTGGCGCGCCACACTCATCCCCGGAGTGACCATTCCGGTATCGCTGATTGCCACTTTCACTGTCATGGCGGCGCTGGGTTTTTCCCTCAATATGCTGACCTTGTTCGGTCTGGTGCTGGCCATCGGGATTGTCGTGGACGACGCCATCGTGGTGGTGGAATCCACCGTGTATCATATGCAACAGGGTTTAGGACGCAAGCAGGCGGCCATTGCCGCCATGGAAGAAATCAGCGGTCCGGTCATCGCCACCACCATTGTGCTGCTGGCGGTTTTTGTGCCGACGGCGTTCCTGCCCGGCATCACTGGCGAAATGTACCGGCAGTTCGCCCTGACCATCGCCGTCTCCACGGTGTTCAGTTCCATCAACGCCCTCACTTTGAGTCCAGCATTGGCTGCCCTCCTATTGCGCCCGGCGCCGGAGAAGAAAAACGCCTTTTTTCGGCGTTTTGATGACGGTTTTGGCAAGCTGCAGAATGGCTACACTAGGATGGCCGCTGGTCTAGTGCGGCGCAGCGCATTGGTGATGCTATTGTTTGTCGGTTTACTGATTATCACCGGCTGGCAGTTTACGGCGCTACCCACAGGCTTTCTGCCGGAGGAGGATCAAGGCATTATGCTCGCCAATGTGCAGCTTCCCGATGCCGCTTCTTTGGAACGAACCGATGCTGTCCTGAAAAAGATCGATTCGATCCTCAAACAGACCCCCGGTATCAAGGATTGGGTTTCATTAGGTGGTTTTTCTTTGCTGGATGGGACTAATGCCTCCAATGCGGCGACTCTATTTATCGTCATGGACCCCTGGGAGGAGCGTACCGATCCTAGCCTGAATCAAACCGCTATCCTGAATAACCTCCAGCGCCAGTTCCAGCAGATCCAAGAAGCGGTGGTGTTTGCTTTCGTACCACCTGCCATCAGTGGGTTGGGTGTTTCTAGCGGTTTTAAGATGATGCTTCAGGACCAGGGCGGGGTGGGCCTGCAGGAACTGCAGCAGATGGTTCAGGAAATTGTTCAAGCCGCCAATGGGCAGTCTGGCCTGATTAATGTCAACAGCACCTTTCGAGCCGATGTCCCGCAACTTTTCGCCGAAGTGGACCGTACTCAAGCTAAAACTCTTGATGTGCCGTTAGGAAACGTATTTGGTACCTTACAGGCTTATTTGGGTTCCGCTTATGTTAACGACTTCAATAAATTTGGCCGCACCTGGCAAGTTCGCGTCCAGGCGGACCATCGGTTTCGTGTGGAACCCGATGATATTCGCCGGCTTGATGTGCGTAATAGCGAAGGTGAGATGGTTCCTCTCGGCACCTTAATTGATGTGGAACGTATCCTAGGCCCCCAAATTATCACCCGCTATAATTTGTTTCCGGCGGCGGCTGTTAATGGCGCCGCCGCACCGGGTTACAGTTCCGGACAAGGGCTAGCGCTGATGGAGCAGCTAGCTACAGCCAAGCTGCCAACCACCATGGGTTATGAATGGACCGGTATGTCGTATCAGGAAAAGCAGGTGGGTTCCGAGGCGATCATGATCTTTGCTTTGGCGATACTATTGGTTTTCTTAGTGTTAGCGGCCCAGTACGAAAGTTGGAGCAGTCCAGCAGCCGTTATCTTGGTGGTGCCCCTAGCGCTGCTGGGTACGGTCATTGCGTTATTGATGCGAGGTTTCGACAATAACGTCTATACCCAGATCGGCATCGTGCTGATCATCGGTTTGGCCAGCAAAAACGCCATTCTCATCGTCGAATTCGCCCGCGAACAACAGGCCAAAGGTCAACCTATTATGGAGGCGGCGGTCGAGGCGGCGAAACTGCGTTTCCGGCCGATTTTGATGACCTCGTTTTCGTCAATACTGGGTTTTATGCCCCTGGTGATTGCCTCCGGCGCTGGCGCCGCCAGTCGCCAGGCCATCGGTACTGCGGTGGTGGGTGGCATGATCGCAGCCACCATCATGTCGTTGACCTTTACGCCGGTATTTTACGTGGTTATGCAGCGAATCAGCGAAAAAACTGAGCGAAAATCTGCAAACCCACCTAAAACTTCTGAACCCATATCGCGAGATCCGATGCAGACTTAGGTTCTATGAACCGGTAAATTCCCTTTATCTTTGTAAAACAAAAACAATATCTGAAGGATTCTTTAAATTTTATGGTTTAAGGGGTGTTGACGCTCAGTACGTAGTGAGTGCAGATTAAAACCGTCTTTCCGCACCTGTCATGAAAGATTCAAGAATAAAGTTGTTGATAA
>CAZGON010000169.1:0-9173 GCA_964527085.1 uncultured Candidatus Competibacteraceae bacterium | reverse complement strand
AACCCTCGCCCCGAGCTTGGGCTCTTTTGGCGCGGCTATTCAACCACAACATGCCGCCAAGTAACATAATGAGAGCGGCGATAATGCCAAGCCCGGGCGCCGCGAAAGGATCGGTACCAAAAAACGGCATAGGAATGGCATTTTGGATCTGGGGTGTACCGGGTAAGGCGGTCATGGTGAAAGTAAATGAGCCCAGGGCGATCGACCCTGGCACCAGGCGCTTCGGTACCTCGGCCTCTCGAAACAGTGCAGCGGCGATGGGATAGACGGCGAAAGCCACCACAAAAAGCGACACGCCGCCGTAAGTCAGGATAGCGCAGGACAACACGATGGCTAAGATAGACTGCTTTTTACCCATCTTAACCACTATCCAATGGGCAATTGCGTGGGCCGAACCGGAGTCGTCCATGAGCTTGCCGAAAATAGCGCCCAGCATGAACAGAGGAAAATACTTGATCAGATAATCCCCGAGGCTGGTCATGAACACCTGAGTGTAAGTCCCGAGCAGGGGTGCGGTTGCTCCGCTAATCCCCTGGAACAGTACAGCTAGTAGCGCCAACATAGGGGCCAAAATAAGCACATTAATGCCGCGATAGGCAAGATACATCAACAGCCCCAACGATAAGATAATACCAATGACGCCGACCATACAAGGCTCCTTTGACTAAGTTTTTTTGTAGTTTGCCTGTCGCGGACTCAGCTAGGGCAACAAGCTTTACCGCGTGTATTTCGTTTAATTAGCAGGTAAGCTAATGATCCTCTTTAGTCGACCGGCAGATAGTTATCGTTAAGCAACTGTGCTAGGGAATAGCTACAGTCTATTGGGAACATATATCGATCCAGATCGGTTTCGATGATGGCCTCACGGATGGCCTTTTCATAGACCGATTGAATCACAGAGAATGTCAGCAAGCGCTTAAGACTGGGTGATTGCTCTAAAAGACGTTCGATTTCTGTAGGTGTTGCCTACTAAAAGCGCACCTTTCGAAAGAAAATCTTGAGTGTTTAACAAAATGGTGGGCGACGCTGGGATCGAACCAGCGACCCCTGCCGTGTGAAGGCAGTGCTCTCCCGCTGAGCTAGCCGCCCAAGACCAGCGCGTTATAGTAAGTAGCACAGAACTTTTCGTCAATAGTTTCTGCGCAACTCATGCATTACAGTTACCGATTAAAAGGCTAAATGTAGGCAACTTCGACAATTTCATAGGTTTTTATACCGCTTGGTGTCTGCACGTCGACGCTGTCGCCCTCCTCCTTACCGATGATGGCGCGGGCAATAGGAGATGTGACCGAGATTCTGCCCTCTTTGATCTCGGCTTCGTCCTGACCAACAATCTGATAACGGGCTTCGCTTCCATTATCCTCATCCAACAGGCACACCGTGGCGCCAAATACCACTTTGGTCGATGTGGGGAGGGTGGTGACATCGATGACTTGAGCATGGGATAGTTTATATTCCACGTCGGCGATCCGTCCTTCAACAAAACTTTGTTGCTCGCGAGCGGCATGGTATTCGGCGTTTTCTTTAAGATCACCATGGCTACGGGCCTCGGCAATAGCTTGAATAATTCGAGGTCGAACTGTATTTTTGAGTTCGGTCAATTCCTGACGAAGTTTTTCTGCACCCGCCACGGTCATAGGCATCTTTTCAGTCACGTTGTTAACCCTTTATGTAATTCTTGCAAACAATTAACCTCTTCATTATCCAAACACGCCAGTGCTGAACAGGCAGCTCGCGCTCCTGCAATGGTGGTGGTGTAACTCACCTTGTGCATTAACGCTTCCCGGCGAATGGAATAAGATGCGGCAATAGCTTGCTTACCCTCGGTGGTATTGACAATTAAATTGATTTCATCGCTTTTAATCTTATCGACGATATGGGGCCGTCCTTCACCCACCTTATGTACCCGTTCACAAGGGATGCCATTGTCTGCTAAAAACGCACCTGTTCCTCGGGTCGCCACGATGACGAAACCATGTTGTTGTAGGTCCCGAGCAATGTTGATTATCTTAGTCTTATCGGCGTCGCGCACGCTGATGAAGGCTTTGCCGCCCCGCGGCAGAGGATTACCTGCGGCAAGCTGTGATTTAGCAAAAGCTTCTGCAAAACTTCGACCTACTCCCATCACCTCACCGGTGGACTTCATCTCGGGACCTAATAACGCATCGACCCCTGGAAATTTGACAAAGGGAAACACCGATTCCTTGACCGCATAGTAATTAGGAACCCTTTCTTGCGTGATTCCCTGCGCCGCTAAACTTTGCCCCACCATACAGCGAGCGGCGATTTTGGCCAGCGGCCGACCAATGGCTTTAGAAACATAGGGCACCGTGCGGGAAGCCCGGGGGTTAACCTCTAGTACGTAGACCGCATCCCCCTGAATAGCAAATTGCGTATTCATCAGCCCCACCACCCCTAATTCCCGCGCCATAGCAGTGACTTGTTCCCGCAAGCGATCTTGAATAACCTGGGATAAAGAAAAGGCAGGTAAAGAACAGGCGGAATCACCGGAATGCACACCGGCTTCTTCTATATGCTCCATAATACCGCCGATCACCACATGGTGACCGTCGCAGACAGCGTCCACATCAACTTCCACCGCATCGCTTAAAAAGCGGTCCAATAATACCGGAGAGTCATTAGAAACCTGCACCGCTTCCCGTATATAGCGCCGCAGATCCTCTTCCGCGAAAACAATTTCCATGGCTCGTCCACCCAGCACATAGGACGGCCTAACCACCAAAGGATAACCGATCTCTGCTGCTTTTTGCACGGCGCTTTCGGGGTCCTGGGCAGTGCGGTTTGGCGGTTGCAATAAACCCAGTTTATCAATCATAGTTTGGAAACGGCCGCGGTCTTCAGCGCGATCAATAGCGTCTGGCGGCGTGCCGATAATAGCTACCCCGGCAGCTTCTAAAGGACGCGCCAATTTAAGCGGGGTCTGTCCACCGTATTGCACCAACACGCCGCGCGGCTTTTCCTTGGCGACGATTTCTAACACGTCTTCTAGGGTTAACGGCTCAAAGTAGAGCCGATCCGAGGTGTCAAAGTCGGTGGACACAGTTTCCGGATTACAGTTCACCATAATGACCTCAAAACCATCTGCCCGCAATGCCAATGCCGCGTGAACGCAACAGTAATCAAATTCAATTCCTTGTCCAATACGATTGGGTCCACCCCCGAGCACCATGATTTTTTCTCGGCTGCTGGGATACGCTTCGCACTCCTCTTCGTAAGTGGAATAAAGATACGCCGTGCTGGTGGCAAACTCGGCGGCACAGGAATCCACCCGCTTATAGACAGGATGCACGTCCAACTGCTGCCGTCGATGTCTTATCTCCTCCTCCTGAGTACCCAGTAAAGTGGCTAACCGGCTGTCAGCAAACCCTTTGCTTTTGAGCTTATAGAGCCGTGCCTGATCCAAAGCTTGGATACCTTGCTGGCGGATATCATTGGCAATAAGCACTAACTCTTGAATTTGCACCAAAAACCAGGGATCAATCTTTGTCAGTTCGTACAGATCGGACACCGAGTAACCGGCTCGAAACGCTTCGGCTACATACCAGACCCGCTGGGCGCCAGGCACACCCAGTTCATAGTTAAGGATGCTACGAGCATCCGGGTCGTCTAGATCTAGCAATTCGTTAAAACCATCCGAACCGATTTCGAGACCTCGCAAAGCTTTTTGCAGGGACTCCTGAAAGGTACGACCAATGGCCATAACCTCACCTACGGATTTCATTTGGGTGGTCAGACGGGCATTAGCTTGGGGAAACTTCTCAAAGTTAAAACGCGGCACCTTAGTGACCACATAGTCAATGGTAGGCTCGAAAGACGCGGGTGTAGCGCCGCCAGTGATGTCGTTGCGCAGTTCATCTAGGGTATACCCTACCGCGAGCTTGGCAGCGACTTTAGCAATAGGAAATCCGGTAGCTTTGGAGGCTAACGCCGAGGATCGGGATACTCGGGGATTCATTTCGATAATGACCATCCGCCCATCATCGGGGTTGATGGCAAACTGCACATTAGAACCCCCGGTGTCCACGCCAATCTTGCGCAACACCGCTAGCGACGCGTCGCGCATCAGTTGATATTCTTTATCCGTCAGTGTTTGGGCTGGCGCGACGGTGATGGAATCTCCCGTATGAACACCCATGGGATCGAGATTTTCAATAGAACAAACGATAATGCAGTTATCCTGGGAGTCCCGCACCACCTCCATCTCGTATTCTTTCCAACCCAGTACGGATTCTTCTAGTAACACAGAAGACACCGGGGAAAGGTCTAAACCG
The DNA here is from genome assembly GCA_964527085.1 of uncultured Candidatus Competibacteraceae bacterium. Taxonomy (GTDB): domain Bacteria; phylum Pseudomonadota; class Gammaproteobacteria; order Competibacterales; family Competibacteraceae; genus CAYRGG01. The sequence goes on along the minus strand of CAZGON010000169.1, from coordinate 4,881 downwards.
TGCTCCACAATCGTCGCGAATTCCTCGCTATTGTAGGCGATCCCACCGCCGCTTCCCCCCAAGGTAAAAGACGGCCGAATAATGGTCGGAAAACCGATTTGAGACTGCTTCGCTAGCGCCTGTTCTAAGCTATGGACCATCACCGAGTGGGGTGTTTGCAGTCCAATTTCCTGCATCGCCTGACGGAAAAGTTCCCGGTCTTCGGCCATGGCAATGGCCTCCTGGGAAGCGCCGATCAGCTCCACTTGAAATTGTTCCAGCACCCCCTCGCGGACCAGATCTAGCGCACAATTTAGCGCCGTTTGACCACCCATGGTAGGCAACAACGCATCCGGCCGTTCCCGTGCAATGATTTTCGCCAACGTCGACCAGTGTAAAGGTTCTATATAAACAGCATCCGACATATCCGGATCTGTCATAATGGTGGCTGGGTTCGAGTTCACCAATACCACCCGATAGCCCTCCTCACGCAGCGCTTTGCAGGCTTGCGCGCCGGAGTAATCGAACTCACAGGCTTGACCGATGACAATAGGACCTGCACCGATAATGAGTATGGACTTTAAATCAGAGCGTTTAGGCATCGTCTTGGTATCCGCTGGGCAGTGCGCCCTGCTGGTTGTAGTCAGGACTTACGAAGCTCATTTCAGAGGACGCCGTCAATACCTCCCTGTAGGCTTGACGACGGCCATCCAGGCCGCCGACACCTCTTTCATGAGCTACGCAAGCCCTTTGTGCGTGAGTCTTAAAAGTATTGACTGAGGGCTTTAGCACACTTTCTTCCCCTGATAAGTAACCATCATGTCTATAAAACGTTTGAAAAGCGGCCCCACATCATGGGGGCCAGGACTCGCCTCGGGATGGCCTTGAAAACTAAAGGCAGGACAGTCAAGCCGCTCGATGCCTTGCAAAGAACCGTCGAACAAGGAACGGTGGGTGGCCCGTAGACAGTCAGGTAAGCTAGTCTCATCGACGGCAAAACCATGGTTTTGACTACTAATAATAACCTGTCTGGTTAACAAGTCTTGGACTGGGTGATTAGCGCCATGGTGACCAAACTTCATCTTGACGGTACGTGCGCCACTGGCTAAACCCAGTAATTGATGACCCAGACAGATACCAAAAATAGGCACCTGGGCATTGATAAGCGCCTGAATGGCGGCAATGGCATAATCGCATGGTTCTGGATCGCCTGGTCCATTAGACAGAAACACCCCGTCAGGTTGCAGGTTTAACACCTGGGTGGCAGGCAGTTCAGCCGGGACAACGGTCACCCGGCAGCCGTGCTCCGTTAGCACCCGTAAAATATTGCGTTTGATACCGTAATCATAAGCCACTACATGAAAGCTCGATGGCTGGGTCTCAGGACACTGATTGCTGGCCAATTGCCAAGCACCCTCGGTCCAGGTATAGGATTGCTGAGTGCTGACAACTTTGGCCAAATCCATTCCCATGAGCCCTGGAAAAGAGCGGGCAGCCGCCAGGGCTTGCTCCGCCTTGACGTTGTCACCGGCCATGATACAACCGTTTTGAGCGCCTTTTTCCCGCACCAAGCGGGTCAGACGCCGGGTATCAACAGCGGCGATGGCCACTACTTTGCGGCTTTGCAGATAATCATCGAGAGACTGCTCGCTGCGCCAGTTACTGACTACTGTTGGACAATCTCGAACCACTAAGCCACTGGCAAAAATGTCTCTCGATTCTTCATCACAATGATTGGTACCCACATTACCGATGTGAGGATAAGTTAAGGTTACAATCTGCTGACAATAAGAAGGATCCGTCAAAATTTCCTGATAACCAGTAATGGCGGTATTGAATACCACTTCACCCGCGGTGACCCCATCGGCGCCGATGGATTCACCCCAGAACAGATTACCGTCTTGTAACGCTAAAAGAGCCGGTTTACGCAAGAAGATTTCCCCCAGATACACAAAACGGGAGCCATTTCAAAATCGCTCCCGCTTTAGTAAAAACCCATCAAAAAACTTAGTGTACGCGACTTTTCAAGATGACGTTATGATAACGCGGTTACACCACTTGGAAACCCTATGCTAGCCGGAAAAACACGATATAGCGTTTAGACGGCTACTAACGCAGCCCCAAAACATCTTGCATATCGAAAAGACCTTTTTCTTTGCTCATTACCCATTGGGCAGCCCGCACCGCGCCCTTTGCGAAGGTTTGTCGACTAGAAGCTTTATGAGTAATTTCTAGCCGCTCACCCACATCGGCAAATAATACCGTGTGCTCGCCAACAATATCACCGGCCCGCACGGTGGCAAATCCAATGGTTTCCTGACTTCGCTCGCCAGTTATTCCCTGCCGACCATAGACGGCGCAATCATTAAGACGTTGCCCTCGGGCTTGGGCAATAACCTCGCCCATACGCAAGGCTGTCCCCGAGGGGGCATCCGCTTTATGGCGATGATGGGCCTCGATAATTTCCACATCGACGTTATCACCTAAAACCTGGCTAGCCAAGGATAAAAGCTTAAAACACAAGTTAACCCCAACACTCATGTTAGGGGCAAGGACAATAGGGATTTTCTCGGCGGCCTTTGCAATAGCGGCTTTTTGGGATGCAGAAAAACCGGTGGTTCCGATGACCATCGGTTTGCGTATTGCTTGACATAGGGTCAGATAATCTAACGTTGCAGCTGGATGGGTAAAATCGATCACCATATCAAATTGATCATTCACCTCAGCCAGGTTGCCGATGACAGCCACGTTAAGCTTACCAATACCGGCCAGCTCACCTGCATCGACGCCTAGCAAGCTAGTTTTTTCAGGGTTTTCCAGCGCCACGGCACATTGCACAGCTGCGCTTTGCTGACAAGCTTCAATGACATTTCGACCCATGCGCCCAGCGCTACCGGTTACCGCAACTCGTATCATATGGCTCTCTTGATGGAGCGGGTGAGGGGAATCGAACCCCCACCATCAGCTTGGGAAGCTGAGGTTCTACCATTGAACTACACCCGCAATCATTTAATTTTGCCAAGTTTAATGGTATCCACCTTTCCTTGTCACCTGAACAATGAATAACAAATTTGTAAATAATTAATCGGTAGACCATCAACTGCATTGCCCCATTAGTTTACAACGAGTGAGTATGACATCCTCTCGTTTTTAAATGTTATCAAATGGGGAAAAGCGCTATGACTTTTCAATGTTATTTAGAAAGCGCAAACTCTTCTAGGTTAGCACCTTCATCTAAGGCATCTTGTAACCAACGTGGACGCTTACCACGCCCTGTCCAAGTTTGCTTCGGATTGGCGGGATTTTGAAATTTTATTTTTCCAGCCGGTTTGGCCCCGGCTTTAGGTTTTTTCCGCCCATCGTAACGCATAAGCTCTTCAACCGTCATACCCATGTCATCGGCCAATTGTTCTATTTGTCTGCGTACTTGTTGAACGCGGTTTTGCTCTTTTATAGCAACTTCTTGTTTTGCTTTATCAACAAGTTCTTTTAGTTCATCTATGGAATAGGAACTGAGATCAATTTGTTCAATAACTTCACTCATAGCCGCTTATTTACTTCCTTAAGGTTTGAAAACTTATGTCAAATTGCTTCGTTCAAAAAAAGCCTTACAGTAACTGTATAGCTTATTTTTTCTTTTTAAACTTTACTGCGTATGTATTACAAAATACTGATTCAAACATAGGATAAAGGATTATACGAACAGTCTTAAAAATTATCTATATGAGCATAAAAAAATAAGTCTAAAAAAACTCTTGCAATTTTATGGTATCTTTCTGATTTAATCTATATGTAATACTGTTAATGTCAATATCTAGAGTATTATAAAGGCTCTTCATTAGTCATTAACATTATCGTTATCGCTAGAAAAATTCATGCTTCTAAGTACTGTCAATTCGACATTATAGAAACATAAATATGGGCTTGATTTATTTATTACAGACATTCATCGTAGTTGCTGGTTCAAGTTACACCAATGGCATGGGCTTGATGATCCTTCTCTAATCGGCATAATATTTCTATGTTTTATCAGCTGTTTTACCAACGCGAAACCACTGTTCTTTTTTCGAACATAACAAACAGGATCATCTTTAACTGAATATCCCATGCGTAGCTTTGTAACCCGCAACAGTCGTATCACTCATGGTCAGCAGCGTGCTTTTGAGAAACTTTGGGATATATTTTGTGTTAATCCCCAGCTTAATCCCCTCGACCCGAGGGCTTTATTTGAACGCAGCGCTAACATTGTATTAGAAATTGGTTTTGGCAATGGCGAATCATTAATCACCATGGCGAATGAAAACCCCCAAAACAACTATTTGGGTATTGAGGTCTATCAGCCTGGCATAGGACATTTGCTAATGGGCGCGGATGCCCTTCAACTCACTAATCTGCGGGTCATATACGGGGATGCCGTGGAGGTATTAAGGTGTCAGTTTGTCGATACCTGCTTGGATCAGGTACAGATTTTTTTTCCCGATCCTTGGCCTAAAAAGCGGCATCGTAAAAGACGTCTTATCCAATCTGGCTTCATCACGCTGCTTGCCAAAAAGCTTAAATCAGGCGCTTGTCTACATTTGGCTACCGACTGCGAAGATTATGCGCAACAAATGTTAATCACCCTTGAAGCGGATGACCAATTTGTCAATATGGCGGGCGTTGGACAATTTGCACCACGTCCTCCTGATCGGCCGCTGACAAAGTTTGAGATTCGTGGCCAGCGCTTAGGCCATGGGGTCTGGGATTTACTATTTTCTGCCCACTAATTGAGCAAACCAAGATTTTTGGCTTTCCCGTTAGGGGGGTCCTTGCAATCAGTCATAAGTACTTGACCATAAGTTATCCGATGTTATGGAAGGACCTTCGCCGTTGGGAGACGGCGATGGAGCGTACACGGACGTA
>CAZGON010000168.1:0-9223 GCA_964527085.1 uncultured Candidatus Competibacteraceae bacterium | reverse complement strand
ACGGTGATTTCGCCATCACTTTCAGTAAATTTAAGGGCATTTTGCAGTAGATTGCTAAACACCTGGGTCAAGCGTGTTTCATCACCCGTTATCCAAACCGGCTCAGAGGGACACTGCGCCTGCAAACGCAAACCTTTAACCTCTACAGTGGCTCGAAAATCTTCCACGATACGCTGCACTAACTGCCCGAGTTCTAACTGTATTTGTTGAATTTGAATCTTGCCACGGGCAATGCGGGTAACGTCCAGTAGGCCATCTAACATATTCGCCATATGACCAACCTGGCGATCAATAATTTCCTGTAGTTCGCGTATTTTAGGATTTGCTAGATTCAAGATACCTAACACCTGCGCAGCATTACGCAGGGGCGCTAGAGGGTTGCGTAATTCGTGAGCCAGCATAGTTAAATATTCATCCTTATGGTGCGCAGTCTCTTGCAGCACTGCTTCGATACGTTTGCGCTCAGTAATTTCCTGAACCACCACACTCACCGTCTCAACTTGGCCAGTTAACCCTTTAATGGGATAATAGCTGGCCAGCCAAACCCGCTCTTGGTCCGGTGCGCTGGGAGTAAAGCCTGTTATCTCTCGTTCCAAAATGGCTTCGCCGGTGGCAAACACCTGGTGCAACAAGGACTCTGAAATATCAGCCAGTTCAGGAACTATTTCCCGCAAGGTACGCCCAATGTGCTGAGCTGGGCTTACGCCATTAATCTCGGCCAAACGCTCATTGATGCGTAGATAGCGCAGCTCAGCATCGAACAACGCCAACCCCACAGGGGCGGTATGGTAAAGGATTTCAAGTTCCAGTAATTGGCGTTGATAACGTTCTTCGCTGGCATGTAGCGCGGTGATATCGGTAAAGGTCACCACCAAACCGTCCCGATGTCCGGCATGGGTACAATAGGGTAGTACCCGACGCAGATACCAATGGCCATCGTCGGTTGCTATCTTTTCGCGGATCGGAGCTGGGTGACTGAAGATGGCCTCAAAGCTGGGTAGAGGCGGCATAGTACAGGCATGGTGGGTAATATCCGTGAGGGGTCTTCCCGCATCACTGGCAATGAGGTTGTAAAGTTTGGTGGCGGCTGGGGTGAAACGGTGAATTCTAAGGTCTTTATCTAAGAAAATCGTAGCGATTTGAGTGCTCTGCAAGAGGTTTTCCAAATCATCGTTGGTGCGTTCCAGAGCAGTATTGCTGCTCTGCATTTCTTCCTTGGCGGCTTCTAGTTCTTCGTTAGCGGAACGTAACTCTTCGTTTATGGACAACAGTTCTTCGTTGGAGGTTTTTAATTTATCGTTAGTGACTTCCAATTCTTGTACGGTGTGCTCCAAATCACGCCGGGTGCCGTTTAGCTCTTTTTCCAGTTGATTGATAAGCCGTTTATCTTTGCTGCTGGCGGTTTCCGAGACAGCTTGGTCGAAGGGTAAGCCAACATCTTGAAAAACCACCATATGCAAAGCGCTGTCTTCACCCAGATTGGGCATGGGTTGCACCGTGAGCAGCACCCGTTGCAGACCCTGTTCTGTTTCCACCGAGAGGTTTTCATGGACGATACGACGGCGTGTCGCGGTGGCTTCGCTGATGGCCGCCCGCAGCCCTGCCCGCAGACTGGTGCGAGCCATTTTTACAATATTGCTGCTAAAATGACCGGCTGTTGGCTCTAAATATTTGGCAACGCCCTCGGATAGATAAAGCACGTCGCCTGCTTGGTTGATAATCCCATGGCGGGGGGAAAATTCATCAAGGATAATGCGTTGCGCAACTTTGCCAAGATCGGTGGGTTCTGTTGGAGGTAGGTTGGAATGAAACGCGGCTAATCTGTTACCAGAAGCGCTTAAACGGGGTTTATTATCCATTGTTGGCGTTTTCTTAGACTGGTAAATGCGGTTTTCGGCACTCGTAGTACGGAATAGTTCCTTATGGGCGCCGATGTTTTCTGAAGAGCCCAAAAACAGATACCCGTTTGGCCGGAGCCCATAATGAAACACGGACATAAGTTTCTTTTGTAAATGGGGACCTAGATAGATAAGCACATTGCGGCATGAGATCAGGTCTAGCCGGGAGAACGGCGGATCACTGATGAGATTATGGTGGGAAAAAAAACACAGTTCACGGATTGATTTGGCAACCTGATATTTATTGCCCTGTTTTACAAAAAAGCGTTGTACCCGTTGCGCTGACAGGTCTTCAACAACGGTTTCAGAGTAACGGCCAAGTCGAGCAATTGTAAGGGCCTGTTCGTCGATGTCTGTGGCAAAAATTTGCACGCCAGCTAAATTGGGGTATTCATCCATTTGCTCTAGGAAGAGCATGGCTAGGGTATAAGCCTCCTCTCCCGTGGCGCAACCCGGTACCCAAACTCGCACAGCATCGTTTGCCGGCCGTTCCTTGAGCAACTTAGGGATAACTTGCCGAGCAAGTGCGCCAAAAGCTTCCCCATCCCGTAGGAAAGCAGTTACTCCAATCAGCAGGTCTTTAAACAGCGCCTGTCGCTCTTGGCGGTCTTGTTGCAGTCGTTCTAAATACTGGCTGACATGGTTTGAACGTAGTATTTGCAAACGGCGATGAATCCGCCGCACCAGGGTAGCCGTCTTGTAATGCTTAAAATCGTGGTTTGTCTCTTCCAGCAAGGCATCACAAATAGACCGCAGATGTTCAGTAATCGCTTCCCGCTGAGCGTCAAAGCTATCACTACCCTCGTCAGCAGTTTTGATATGCCGAGCGTAGCGAAGCAATTCCAAGGTCATTTCAGCAGGGGGGAGCACATGATCCACCACCCCTGTCGCAATGGCCGTGCGGGGCATACTGTCGTATTCAGCGCTGGCGCTATCCTGCGCCATGGTCATACCACCGCTCTCGGCAATGGCTTTTAACCCCAGGGTGCCGTCGCTACCCGCGCCAGACAGTAAAATGCCAACGGCGTTACCGCCTTGATCCCGAGCTAGTTCTTGGAAAAACGTATTGATGGGGGTTGCCGTGTCTTGGTTAGAAGAAACCGCCTGCAGCCTACCGTCAGTTATCCCTAAAGGGCATTTAGTGGGCGGAAAGTAAATGCGATTTGCTGCAATGATGCCTTCAGGGTTGATTTTTTCCAGCGGAATGGAAGTAGCGCGAGACACCGCTTCTGCCAAGGCGCTATCGTCGATGGCGTCAGGATGATAAATCAATACAAAAGCCAGATCGCCGTCGGCGGGTAATGTGCTAAAAAAAGCTTTTAGGGCTTTTAGGCCACCTGCGGCGGCGCCTATGCCCACTACGAGGGTAGGCGATTTATTGCGGGATGAAGGTAGAGCTTCCAACATTGCCGAGGTTACGCTATTTCATGACTAGGGTTAAGTAGTTTACAAATAAATTTACCCAAGCGTTGCATAATCTTCTTGAATGGCTACTTTGGTATGAATTTTGTAAGGTAAAATTAGGCGTAAACCATAACATAAGTTGATTTCAATCACACATAAAGAGGGTAATAACATGGATCTTATTCGTATTTTGCTGTCTATTTTGCTGCCACCCCTGGGGGTTTTTTTGCAAGTCGGTATTGGGGGACAATTTTGGCTTAACATTTTACTTACCCTATTGGGGTATATTCCAGGGGTTGTTCATGCGGTATGGATTATTGCAAAAAGATAGCTATTTATGGCTCTTTAATGTGTAAAGATAGCTGTTTAGTAGATTAGTAATTTTGCTAGTTTGTTAATAAAGGCAGCTTGACGACAGGTGTTTAAACGTGGTTACTGATTTATTATTATGGTTACCCGCGTTGATATGTTTAATCGCAGCAATAGTCAGCGCCATTATTGGAGTCGTCAGCGACCAAGGCGCGCTTGCTTGGCTAGCACATGTGCTGTTCATCATGCTGCTAGTAGTCTATGTATTTTGGATAAAACGCATGGCCAAATCAAGGCGCTGATTTGGCCATGTTATGTTAAAGAGGGTTTTTTTGGTTAGCTGCACTATTCTTTGTGGAGGAACCAGACCACTGCCCAAGATGGTAGTACATTATCTTCTAAGTGAGTCTGCACTTCCTTAGCACTGGCATATAAAACTTGACCTTCAGGTATGGTGATATCTGTCAACGAGTCGTTACCTAAATTAGCCAACAAAGCAAGTCTAGAGCTGTCGCCTAGCAACCAATGAGCGATAAGCCCCCGTTCATTAATCAAGTCGAAGTTACCACAATCCCCCTCTATATTATTAAGCCGCGGAACAATTTCCTGTTGGCGTAAGCCAAGCAGGTGTTGGTGTAAGGTAAGCCATTCGTGGTGGGAAGGCTCAGTAAGACTATCCCAATTTAATCGAGAATGTTCAAAAGTTGTCGGATCATTGGGGTCTGGGATACGGGCCTGGGCTTCGGGGGTATTAAAGGCGGCAAAACGAGCAAACTCGCGGCGTCGACCTTCGGTCACTAAATTTGCCAAATCGGGGCCAAATTGGCAGAAAAATAAAAAAGGTTCAGCGGCGGCAAATTCTTGGCCCATAAACAGTAGGGGCGGGGAGGGAGCTAACAACAATATCTCTGTAATTGCCCGCAGCGCCGCAGGCTCTGCCAGTTGACTGATGCGCTCGCCAAAGGCCCGATTACCTATTTGGTCGTGGTTTTGCGAAAAGGCGACAAAGGCTGTCGGTGGTAGAGATCGGCTTGGTTCGCCGCGGATAACGCCGTCTCGAAAAGGCGAGGGATCACCTTGATAAGCAAACCCTTCCGTCAAACAGCGCCCCAAGAGTTGCACTGGGTTCGTTGCATAATCCGCATAGTAACCGTCTGACTCATTGGTCACGATGCAGTGTAAAACGTGATGAATATCGTCGTTCCATTGGGCGTCGTATTGATGTGGTTTAGCCGACTTTTCATCACCTAGATAATGGGCGATGTTGTCATCGTTCTCTAGCACTAAATGCACATGACGATGTTTCCCTGGCCCCTGCCGGACAGCCTCGGCGAGTTCCTCCAATATGTCCGGTTTTGAGTCGTCCATGATGGCGTGGACGGCGTCAAGTCGTAATCCATCAAAATGAAATTCTTCTAGCCAATACAAAGCGTTATTAATAAAAAAATCTCGCACTGGGCGGCTTTCGCTGCCGTCGAAATTAATCGCCGCCCCCCAAGGTGTTTGGTGCCGGTCAGTAAAAAACTGCGGCGCGTACACATGCAAATAGTTACCTTCAGGGCCAAAGTGGTTATAGACCACATCTAGGAAAACCATCAGGTTTTTTTGGTGGGCTGTTTGAATAAGGTCTTTTAGATCATCCGGGTGACCGTAGCTGGCATCTGGGGCAAAAGGGAGCACGCCGTCATAGCCCCAATTGCGAGCCCCTGGAAAGTCCGCCAAGGGCATTAGCTCAATGGCGGTAACACCCAGTTCTACTAAATAATCAAGTTTTTCTTTGATGGCGGTAAAGGTACCCTGGGGGGTAAACGTACCTGTGTGTAATTCGTACACCACTGCCTCTTCCCAAGGACGGCCTTGCCAGTTTGCGTCTTGCCAAGCAAACTTTCTTGGATCAATCACTTGACTGGGACCATGTACGTCGTTGGGATTATAACGTGAGGCGGGATCAGGAACCTGCATATCGCCATTGATACGATAATGGTAAAGATCATCTATCGTGGCTTGGTCTGAAGAAAGCTCAAACCAACCATCACCCTTTGCCTTCATGGGTTCGGTAATAAGCTCACCGCCGTCGTTGGGATACAATTGCACTTCCACTCGATCTGCGCCAGGGGCCCACAGACGAAAACATATTCTATCGTCTGCCAGCATCTGCGTCCCAAAAGGCATAACATGATGACGTAACATAAGTCTCTCCTTAGGAGATTGGTTTTTACGAACTGTTGTATTACTACAGGACTTACGCAACTCGTTCCAGAAGACGCCGTAAATACGTCCTTGTAGGCTTGACGACGGCCATCCAGGCCGCCGACACTTCTTGCACGAGTTACCTAAGTCCTGTTTTTGCGTAAGTCATGACTGGTTAAGGGCATGTGAATTCAACATAGTGTAGAGCAAGTTGCATACCGTGTCTTAATCAATTAGCAGTCATAATAGCGGCGAATGAATTGTTGATACAGTTCTAACTTAGTCATTTATAGATCACTGTCTTTTCAAACCTGTTTGGTTTTATTTTTAACTAACTTTGTTTGTAATAATCACAAGAACAACAGGTGGATTTTATCCTATAATCCACATTTTTAGACTCGTCAGCTATCTTACTTAGTTATTAGTTTCGCCCTAGGAAAACAGTTGGATGAATCTATTGCATAGACGTAGTTAGACTATCTCTTTATTATCATTGTTTAAAACAGGCATGTAAGTTGCAATTAGGTTATGTGTCAAATATAGAAAAGGGGAAATCAGGTATGGCTAATGATAATTCTAAAAAAGGCGAAGGCGATTATGAAGCCGCTCGTCATTATCGAGAAAAGACCAAAGATTTTATGGATTCGGAAAGCACGGAAGAAATTCTCAACAACCCTGCTCATGAAATGAGTGAAGAAGAAAAAAAGGAAGGTAACAAAGCCAGAGAAACAGCAAAACAAAGAGCAAAGGATTTTGATCCTGAAGAAAAACGTGATTACTCACAATCTAAGAAATAAAACCGAGGAGGAACTATAACTATGTCAATGTTTAACTGGGCACTTGTTTTTTTAGTGGTGGCTCTCATAGCCGCTCTTTTGGGATTTAGTGGCATAGCAGGTGCGGCTACACAAATTGCCTGGATTTTATTTGTGGTCGGACTGATTTTGTTTGTGGTGTTTTTTGTTCTGGGTCGACGTAAGCCGACTATATGATATGAGTGCTGGCTAGTTAATCCTAATAACCAATGGTCATAAAGTTTTTATTTACTTTATGACCATTTTAAATGCTAATGCAAACCGATAAGATCAAATAAAAAAGCGTCTCAAGTTGATTAATCTGAGACGCTTTTTGCTGTGCTTAAATACGCTTGTTTATCGATGTGATTTATTCTTCCTCAGCACCTAATTCTTCGGTGCGCGGATTGTCTTCAAGCCCGCTGTGATCTTGACTTTCAAACCCTTCTACGCTGGGATCGACCTCCGATGCGCTGGCGCCTTCTTCAAGACCCATGTCTTCGGTACGCGGTTCATCGGTAAGACCGGTTTGATCTTGGCCGTCAAAACCTTCTACGTCGACTTCTGTTCCCGAGATACTGCCCCCATCCGTTTCAACATTAAGTTCATCAGTACGCGGTTCATCGGTAAGACCGGTTTGATCTTGGCTATCGAAGCCTTCTATGCTGGGATCCACTTGATCCGTGGTATCAGCCGCCATTTGAAAAGCAGCGCCAGAAAAAGCGCTTTCTGCCGGATCGATGGCCGGATTTGCAAACCCTGTCGAAATACCCACTAAAAAACTGGGAACAGCTATTAATAAAGTTTTTTTCATCATAATAATACCCTTCGATTATTTAATAGTTATATTCGTTGACTTTACCTGCATTGGCTCGCATTAATTAATTTGTGCGATAACGCTTTCTTTGCAACGGTCATACCAAAAGGTCATTTTACATTCCAAAACGTTTATTTTCATCACCCAAAAAGAATCAAAACGGCCTACAAATTGCTCTAATCCGTCTTACTAATGGCTTCGATTCGGTTTGGTAAATCTTCCTTTTTGGAAATAGATTGTTTTCTTAGCTAAATTTTTTTTATAGAAGAGGCAAATGTTATAAAAAGCTTACCGATACGCTTACCGATATATGGTTTTTTGTAAATTCTACAAATTTTCCTTTGTATTTTTTGCAAAAAAGAAAAACTATTAAAAACCTCTTTTTAAATCATCAAGACACAAAAATTAGGCGTAGGATAGGGGTGCTAAACGCGCCATATTAGAACCTAAATGATGAGTTTTGCATAGTGGTTTAAAAATCAACAGGACGCAATAAGGAGGATAATATGTCAGAGTACACCAAGAAGCTAAAAATATTGACCTTTGTAATGGCGGGTGGTCAAGGTACCCGTTTGCATCCGTTGACGGCTGAACACTCTAAACCTTCTCTGCCCTTTGGCGGTCGCTACCGCATTGTCGATTTTGTGCTCAGCAACCTGATCAACTCGGGCATTCACGCCATTTATATGTTAGTCCAATATAAGTCCCAGTCCCTTATCGAGCATGTGCGCAAAGCGTGGGTGGTGTCCCCCACCTTGCCGCGCCAATTTGTAACCGTAGTGCCGCCCCAAATGCATGGTGGCACAGAGTGGTTCCAAGGTACCGCCGATGCCGTTTATCAGAACTTTAATCTGCTTTATGAGCACGATCCAGATTTGGTAATTGTGTTCGGGGCCGACCATGTTTATCGTATGGATATTCAACAAATGCTTGACTTTCACCTGTATCGTCAAGCCCAAGTCACCGTGGCCGCCCTACCCGTGCCCCTGGCGGAAGCCTCGGCTTTTGGCGTCATCGCCACCGATGCCGATAACCGGGTTAAAGAATTTCAAGAAAAACCCGCTCATCCAAGCCCCATGCCAAACGATGCTAGCCATGCCTATGCTTCTATGGGTAACTATGTCTTTGACGCCCGGGTATTGAGACAAGCCCTACGGGGTGGCCATCAACGGGGCGATACCGATTTTGGTCATCATATTCTGCCAAAACTTTTAAGTGACCCTAATCACGCCATCTATGCCTATGATTTTGGCACTAATAAAGTGCCGGGGGTGAAATCCTATGAAGAACCCAATTATTGGCGGGATGTGGGCACCTTAGATGGCTATTTTAACGCTAATCAGGACCTTCTCGGGGCGCAGCCACGTTTTGATGTATTTAACCCTGAATGGCCTATTTACTCCAGTAATTATCAGGGACCTGCGACGCAAGCTATCGATGCCGTTTTAAAAAACAGTATTGTGGGTGGGGGTAGCACCCTGCAGGGTGCTACCGTGCGTAATTCTATCGTCCGCCGCGAGGTGGTGTTGGAACAAGATGTGGAACTGGAGGATTGTATTGTGATGGACTATGTCCGTATTGGCCGTGGGGCACGTTTGAAACGGACCATTGTAGGTCGTTACAACGTCATCGAACCGGGGGTGAGCATTGGTTATGATGCGACAGCGGACGAGGAACGCTATGGCGTCAGCCCAGAGGGTATCGTAGTGGTGCCGCCGGGTGAAATTACCCATGCCATGCGCGCTTTTGCTGAAAGCGATTAATGTCCCCTTCGGGGATATAAAATCCCTCGCCTTCAGGCGAAGGAAAGG
>CAZGON010000167.1:5646-9305 GCA_964527085.1 uncultured Candidatus Competibacteraceae bacterium | reverse complement strand
ATTCGTTGGCAAGCTTTTCCAAAATAGGCGTCAATTGTTTGCAGGGTCCACACCAGTCGGCCCAGAAGTCGAACAAAACTGGCTGTTTTTTTGAATCTTCCAATATGACTTGCTGAAAATTTTCAGTCGTGATGTTAACGATATATTGACTCATAGGTGCTCTAAGTGTTGTGAAATATGATAATTCCCAATAGTAGGGTAACGTGAGTACATTACAAGAGGTTGTTTTGCTATAGTCGCGATTAATTAATTAAATGTACAGGCGCTACACTTCAAGAGCCAATCACCGTAACGTTTTTTATATCATCATCTTTTTTTATGCATAAAAAACCAACACCTGGTATCCAAACAAAACCCAACCTACCTCTTAGCGCCATGTCCGCATGGGAAACGTATCATGCAATGAGTCACAGCAAACGAAATCACTTAGATTTCCTGGTTTATTTGGAAGAAAAGTACAAACATTATGGCCAACCCAATTCCATGGAAACCCATCACTTGGACTCACTATTAAAAATACATCATCAGCAGGTCAATCTGTTTAGAACAACCCTACAACAACTTAAACAAACAGATCACAATGCACACCAGCAATTTATTGTTTATTTAACGAAGCTAGATTTACCTGAATCCAAAAGGTAATTTGAAAACAATCTGTAACCCTTAAAGAATAGTCTTAGCATTTTTTGGAATGCCATTTCAGAAGAGTAGGGCAGTTCACAATGAAAAAAAATGCTGATGCAGCCCACCAAACCATAAAATCCATGCATGTTGACGATAAGTTGTTTCAAAATCTTGTTGCAAAACGTGCAGCACCTTTGTTGCGCCTAGTCCATTATTTGCCTTCTTCAAACCATAACTGCAATCCTTTAACACGTCCCTTACTAGGAGATGTGCTGTCCCAATCCACTCAGCTTGAAGAACTCATGGACTCTTATGGGGCCCGGAATAATCGTCGTTGGTGTCAATTACGGGCTTTTACAGCAACCCTCAAGGTATTTTCCAATATCAGCTACCGTCTTTTACATATTCATCATGGTCTACCGAGATACCAATTACTCCCAGTAGAGGGAGATTTTGACATTGCCACCCGGCAAACCCTTAACTTTAGCAATGAGGTACTAAGAGAAACCGCAAAACGTTTTCTAGAGCAGGCCGCAAAACTGGATTTATCAATTACCGGAAACAATCTAATCACCGATTATTGTGAAGATTTACCGTCTGGTCAGTTACTGCATAATCGTACCCCCAGGCGGGTGACAAACACCGCGACGGTAGTGACTCAACTGGCAACCGCGTTCCTCAATTTGGCTGCCGAAAGTGAGCTACTGAATACCGTGGTGCATCTATCAGTGCAGGATTACTCCAAGTATGTACCTGAACTGGTGAGTGAAGAAAATCTCCGTTATCTAAAACACCGCTTCCATAATTTGCAATCCCTGTACGACACCTACGTTTCAGATACTGAGATCGAATACCTGGACGCTAATCTTCCGGTTTTGCGAGGTCACGCGACAGTTATTTTTCATTTACTAACCATTGCTACCGATTTAACACATTATTATGAGCGCCATTTATATATTCAGACGGCGAGTAAGGGACTACGCCGGTACCCTATTGTGCATGCGAAGCCCTTATTAAAATTCCTTATGGGTTATGCAATCACCTTTGCGGGTCGTTATCTTGTTTGTGGTCAACGTCTCTGTCACGGTATGCTGAATCATTATGCAGAAATAGACAGAATCACTGCCCCGGTACCCCGGTACCGGGGCTTTCATGTGCGACCTTCGACCTTAATTGCGAAAATCGTAAATCACTATGGCAGCAATATTCGCATGGAATTTGAAGCCGATAGTTATAATGCGGCCTCACCTTTAGACTTATTTCGCGTCAATGAAAAAATAAATGCCCGCAAACGTCGCTGGCTCAACGCGGAAATCAGAAATTTTCCTCTGCAAGGCAAAAACGAAAGTCAAGCGCGTTTATCTACTATCGTTCTGAATGTGGTTATGACAGGGCAAAATCATCATTTACGAACAACCATTGCAGTTATCCCAGGAGATCGCCAGCCAAAATGACGATTTACTGCAGCAAGTCAACCAAGAAATTACTAGACTGCAAGCGACGGGTCAAATCGATATCAATACAGACTTTATGATCACCTTTATAGGGGATAAGCGGGTACTCAGCGATCTTCGGATCCTAGCTGAGCAGGGTTATGGTGAAGATAGTTTTGGCAATAATGTGCCGCTACCTAAAGCGCTAAGTTACCTGCGGCGTTGAGGTACAAAATTGATTGACGAAAATACTGCTTATCATTAATTTAGAAAACCCTTTTTACCAATATTTTTGACGAGATTACTGATTCCTCGCTAGACAAAACCCTGAGTCAATAAGGATGCAACGAACATCATGAGTATTTTTCGTAGGATATTACTTGGTATCAGTTCAGGATTGCTGATGAGTGGAGCAGTGTACGCAGACAAGATCATCACCAGCGATCTAGATGCTAATGGAGTGAACGACCTGATCGTCGACTTCGGTCCTGGCCGCGGACTCTGGGTTTGGGCAAACAATAGCAACTGGCAACAACTCCACAGATATTCCACTGCTAAAATATTGACTAGCGATCTAGACGCTAATGGTATGGATGATCTGATCGTTGACTTCGGTTCCGAGTTTGGTCTTTGGGCCTTTATGAACAACAGCAATTGGCAGCAACTTCATGAACTCTCACCCACCGATTTGGCAGAGCAGTAAATGTCCGATCAGTTGTTTAGTAACACATCTTTTGCCCAGTTGATACGCGCCGCTAAGTAAGACGAACCTCCATGATCGGGATGCAGACGCTGGATGAGTCGGCGGTGAGCGGATTTGATATCGGCTTTGCTGGCGCCGGGCTGTAAACCCAAAATCTCGTAGGCTTCTTCAATGGATGATGTAGGCCCTGCTGGACCGGAGGTATGGTTTTCTTGAAACGGCGTTTCTCGCCAGTTCTCATGGGTGCGGTCTAGATACGTTTCTAAAACGGCAACGGACTGGGGATCTTGTTGGCATTCCTGCCGAAAAGAAAGTAGTTCTTGTAATGTTAGATCACTGAGGTGACGGCCTTGGAATTGGCCCATGAGGATCTGACCCTGCATATCCCCACTGTTATGATCTAGAGACATATGTAGAAATTGGGTTTGCACGGATGAGGCGCTATTAACGCCAGCCTGCCCACCAGCACCGCCAGTAAAAAGCGGTAATAGTTTTCGCCAATGACGCAAGGCAACGGGCAACAACAGTGCAAGAAAGGGTGCCACCATAGCCGCGCCGCCTCGGGTAAAAGCCATCAGTAACAACAGACCGAGACCACCCAAGGCAATCCAACGTAGGATCTCAGCGGTGCGGGTCGGACCAACCCGGGACGACCAACGCATAAACCAAAAAAGCCCGCCAAATAATACCATCAAAAGCAGCAACAGCTGCATGGTTAACCTTTCAGTTGATGAGTAAGTTTCAAGACCAAGCCACCACGGTCGCGGCTAAGTGCCTCTAACGCTTGCTGTCCACCCACAGCGTACACAGCAGCTGCCTTGAGTAGCTCCCGTAATTGTTGCGCACTGCCGGTGTCAA
This sequence comes from uncultured Candidatus Competibacteraceae bacterium, assembly GCA_964527085.1. Taxonomy (GTDB): domain Bacteria; phylum Pseudomonadota; class Gammaproteobacteria; order Competibacterales; family Competibacteraceae; genus CAYRGG01. The sequence goes on along the minus strand of CAZGON010000167.1, from coordinate 5,687 downwards.
AGGGGCAGTAAACGCCGTGACTACGTCGGGCTATTTCCTTG
>CAZGON010000167.1:0-5636 GCA_964527085.1 uncultured Candidatus Competibacteraceae bacterium | reverse complement strand
TCTCTTTAAACGTGCGAGCCGCCACCGGTTCGCTGCCTTCTTGAAACATAAAAATCGGTATACCTAAAACACCCAGTTGACCCGCTTGATGATACAAGTAACCCGCATCTTCTTCCATACAGTCACCCACAAACACCAAGCCACGCAGGCGATGCTGGCGAGTTTCTTGAAGGGCATGATTAAACACGCGGGAAATTTGAGTTAGACCACCTAGACAGGTGACGGCGCTCATCCGCCGCACCAAGGTTTTTGTATCCACCAGCCAGGAAGTTTTACCAAAATCACCGACACCACGATACCAGACTAACTGGAGGGCGAGATTGCCGATGGACTCGGTCTCTTTAAACATCTCGCCTTGCAGTTGGCAAGCACGATCCCAGGTGGGTTGACGACTCGCGGTGGCGTCTAAAGCAAAAACAAGGCGTGCTTGCGATTTGCTAGCGACGGCGGGTAGCGTCGCGGCTTTGCGAAGAAACTCACTGACTTCGGTGGCTGAAGAACGTTTTGATAGTTTGTTGGTACCCATCACGCATTAAGAATTATTGTCAGTTACACATAAACACATTCTATAAGGTAATGGTTTGAAATTTAAGTTCAGCCGTGTCAAGGCCATAGATAAATTATCTGTCTTAGATAGAAAAATTGACACTAAAGCGCTATAGCGGATAATTACACGATGCTTTGAGATTAGGCGAAGCAAATGTCCTACGCATCTTAACGAAGGTAAAAAAATGAGCGCAATTTATGATTATGAGGCAGATTTTTATGCTTGGACCTACGAACAAGCAGCGAAGCTGCGTACTGGCCAGTTTACAGAACTAGATCTTGCAAATATTGCTGAGGAGTTGGAGGGTTTGGGCAAAAGCCAAAAAAAAGAACTAATAAGCCGGTTAACCGTACTGCTAGCTCATTTGCTTAAATGGCAGTATCAACCACCAAGGCGTTGTACATCATGGGAAATAACCATTGAAGAACAACGCTATCAGTTGCAAAAACATTTACAAGAGAATCCTAGTTTAAACGCAAAATTACCGGATGCTATAGCAGATGCTTATCAAAGCGCTGTGCGATGGGCTAGAGATGAAACGGGGTTAAAAAAAGAAATTTTTCCGACTGATTGTCCTTATTCTTGGGTTCAAATTAGTGACAATGATTTTTATCCAGAAGTCCAACAACCCTAAGTAGAGGCCATTTTATACTTCGTATAATGTATATTATGTTAAATAATAGAAAAATATTAGCGAGGCTATATCATCTGTTGTCACTCGTCACTGCTACTAAGCAGTGTTTGATAAAAATCTAGTGTCTGCTGGGCAATACTTTGCCAACTGAAATACTCCTCCACCCGTGCGCGTGCTTTTATACCCATGACACGGCGCTGGTCTGGATCATTCACAATAGCATTAACGGCGTCGGCTAAATCCCGGGCAAATTTTTCCCCGTCGCGGGGCTCTACATCACCGGAACCAGTAGCCTCAAAAGGCACCAAGAAACCCGTTTCCCCAGGCACGACAATCTCTGGAATCCCACCCACCGCAGAAGCTACAACGGGGGTTTCACAGGCCATCGCTTCTAAATTAATAATACCAAACGGCTCATAGACGGACGGACACACAAACACCGACGCATGGCTATATAATGCAATAACATCCTGTTCAGGGAGGATTTTGGAGATCCAGATGATATCGTTATCTGATTCAGTGCGGGCTCGCGCTACCTGATCTGCCATTTCGCGGCCAATCTCTTCGGTATCGGGCGCTCCTGCACAAAGCACTACTTGCATATGGGGGCGTAAATATTTTATGGCATTGACCAGATGGATAATGCCCTTTTGCCGAGTAATCCGCCCGACAAATAATACAAACGGTTTGTCGGGATCAATTTGATAAGACGCTAGCACTTGCGCGTTGGGCGAATGGGTGTACTGGCTAAGATCAACACCATTGTAAATAACTCGAATTTTATCGTCCGGCACTTGATAAAGGTTTTTTACATCGGTTTGCATAGCCTTGGAGACAGCAATCACCCCATCGGCATTTTGATAGGCGGTTCTCTCCACCCAAGTGCTAGCGTTATAGGCAGTACCCAGTTGTTCCACTTTCCAAGGACGATGAGGTTCCAGTGAATGGGTGGTCAGCACCAATCGGGCCCCCAACAGCTGTTTTGCAAGACAGCCGGCCAGATGAGCGTACCAGGTGTGGCAATGGACGATATCGGCGCCATCCAGAGTACCCGCCATCATAATATCGCGCACCAGAGTATCCAAAAATTTACCATGACGAGGATCTTGAAAAGGAACCTGATTATCTCCATGAATGCCGTTTACCGTCAGATTGTCATGTTGCTCCTGTTGGTTGCCAAAACATAACACGCGGATGCTGTGCTTTTTATCGTCAAGGACGGCTAAAGCACGGCTAAGGTGTTCCACATGAACCCCTGCGCCGCCATAGATGTGGGGTGGGTACTCATTAGTCAGTATCGCGATTCTCATGATGTTTCCCTGTCGTTGATTAGCGGGTCCTTTTCAATCACGGTAAGGCGCAGCATCTTTGAACTAGCGTACATAATGGGGTTCTTGGCCCAACATTTCCGGGGTTACTAACACGACACCCTCTTCCGAAATATAGAAACGCTCTGCGTCGGCTGCAGGATCTTCCCCGATAACCGTCTCCGGTGGGAGTTGGCAACCTTCGTCAATAATCACTTTGTTGAGACGACAATAACGTCCCACATCCACATTGGGTAGCACGACGGCATCTTTTAAATGGGCGTAGGAATGAACTTTCACATTAGAAAACAGCACCGAGCGTGCGACATCGCCACCGGAAATGATACAACCTCCTGAGATCAGTGAATCCACCGCCATACCACGCCGATTCTCATCATCGAAGACAAACTTTGCCGGCGGTAACTGAGATTGATAAGTCCAGATGGGCCATTCCTCATCATAAAGGTTGAGATCTGGACTGACCCCGGCAAGTTCAATGTTCGCTTCCCAAAACGCATCCACGGTACCCACATCACGCCAATAATTTTGTTTACCGGTTTGCACATCTCGAAAGGCGTAGGCCGCCACCCGGTAGCGGTCAATGGCCGCGGGAATAATATCTTTACCAAAATCATGATTAGATTTAGAGGTGTCAGCGTCTCTGATGAGTTGTTCGTAAAGAAACTTGGCGTTGAACACATAGATACCCATGGATGCCAGGGTTAAATCCTCGCGACCTGGTAGGGGTGCCGGATCCTGCGGTTTCTCAGCAAACTGCACAACACGATCATCCTCATTGATGGCAATGATGCCAAATTCACCGGCTGCCCGGACCCGCGGCACCTCGATACACCCCACGGTGACATCGGCCTGACGCTCCACATGATGAGCAATCATGGGGCCATAATCCATTTTATAGACATGATCTCCCGCTAACACCAATACATAGTCGGGGTTATGGTCGCGGATAATATCCAGATTTTGATAAACCGCATCTGCAGTGCCCCGATACCAGGAGGATTGCAAACGCTGCTGGGCTGGCCAAAGCTCCACAAACTCGTTAAATTCACCCCGCAAAAAGCCCCACCCTCGTTGAGTATGGAGTATCAAGGAATGGGCTTTGTACTGGGTTAATACAGCCATGCGCCGGATCCCAGAATTCATGCAGTTAGATAGGGGAAAATCGATGATGCGAAATTTTCCGCCAAAGGGGGTTGCCGGTTTGGCTCGCCACTGAGTCAGATGTTTTAATCGGCTGCCGCGTCCACCCGCCAAAATAAGCGCCAAAGTCTCTCGCGTCAAACGACTGACAAAACGTGGCGTATTATCCATATTCATAGATAGTAACCTCACTCAAATAGAAAGGACGCAGTTGGTGGAGATCGGCAATCTTTAGCTATCTTTGTCTATATGTTAGCCGGGAACAGCGTTAAGGTATAGTGAGTATAGTGAGAAGGCGGATCAACTTGAAGAAATTGCAGGCACCCTACCCCCCTATTTCCCGCACTCTGTCAGTCAGCTTTATAGAGTATCAGGCGCTTAAAAGACTTAGGCAACTAAGCACCTGATAGTTCTAGCATTAACGGGGCAAATTCGAGTGACCCATTAAAGATTCATCCACCGCCCGAGCACATTGTCGACCTTCCCGAATGGCCCATACCACCAACGACTGACCACGGCGCATATCGCCTGCGGTAAATACCCCATTAATAGAAGTTTGATAGTTTTGGGTATTCGCCTTGACGTTACCGTGATTATCAAAATCTACATTTAACGATTCCAGCATTCCGGTGCGAACCGGAGAGACAAAACCCATAGCCAATAAGATCAATTCTGCTTTGACCAGGAATTCGCTGCCGGCGATTTCCTGCATCACCCAATGGTTGTCCTGTTGAGTCCATTCCACCCGTACCCCTTGTAGCCCGGTGACCCAGCCGTTTTCCCCGACAAAGGCTTTGCTAGCCACCGCCCAATCCCGCTCACAGCCTTCTTCGTGGGAGGTGGAGGTACGCAACTTCATGGGCCAGTGTGGCCAAGTAAGTAATTTATTCTCGCGCACCGGCGGCTTTGGCATGATTTCCAATTGGGTCACCGAACTCGCCCCTTGACGCACTGAGGTACCCACACAGTCCGATCCGGTATCACCCCCACCGATAACCAGTACATCTTTATCCCGAGCCAAGATTTCTTCTTCTTTAGGAACCGTTTTTCCCTCGTCGCGCCGGTTTTGTTGGGTGAGGAAATCCATCGCAAAGTCAATCCCATAGAGCTCCCGTCCTGGAATAGCCAAATCACGAGGCTGCTCGGCGCCACCGGCTAACACTAGCGCGTCAAACTCGTCCATCAGTTTGTCCACTGTCACATTGACACCCACATGACTGTTCGGATGAAATTCCACGCCCTCGGCTTGCATCTGCGCCATACGCCGGTCGACGAGCAGGTTACCCAGCTTAAAATCAGGAATGCCATAGCACAGTAAACCGCCAATACGGGCAGATTTCTCAAACACCGTCACCCGATGTCCGGTCCGCGCTAATTGTTGCGCACAGGCAAGGCCCGCCGGACCAGAACCCACCACGGCAACCCGCTTTCCGGTACGGTGACTGGGAATTTGGGGTTTCACCCAGCCCTCTTCCCAACCTTTATCAATAATGGCGCATTCAATGGTTTTGATGGTCACCGGCGCATCAGCGAGATTAAGGGTACAGGCGGTTTCACAAGGCGCTGGGCAAACCCGTCCAGTAAATTCTGGAAAATTATTGGTGGAGTGGAGCACTTCCAATGCTTCCCGCCAATTATTCCGGTACACCAGATCATTCCAATCGGGAATGATATTATTGACCGGACACCCTTCATGGCAAAACGGAATACCGCAATCCATACAACGAGCCGCTTGGCGGCTTACCTCGGTGTCAGTTAGCGGAATCACAAATTCCTTGAAATGACGAACCCGCTCATCCCGGGGCACGTAGTGTCTATCCTGGCGAGGGATTTCGAGAAATCCGGTGGGTTTACCCATGGTTAACCTCGTGCTGATAATATCATTTAGTTCACACCTATACACACTTACGATTAGGCGTTGCGTAGCTTGTGAAAGAGGTGTCGGCGGCCTGGACGGCCGTCGTCAAGCCCACAAGGAAGTGTTCAC
>CAZGON010000166.1:6771-9336 GCA_964527085.1 uncultured Candidatus Competibacteraceae bacterium | reverse complement strand
GGTGTCTACCTCACCGCAAGCGTTATATGGCTCAATTGATGACACGCCCTAGGTATTTAATTTCAAAAATCTTTAAAAATTTTTTTTAGCCAAAAAAAATAGCTATGTTGAAAACCGTTGTAGTAGGTTCGAATTTTGTCCATTTCTACCAAAATTTGACGGTTTTGACCTAAACGCGCCGCGTAAACCTTTAGGATTTGGCGGTTCGAAGCGCTCAAAAGGCGAAAGTCAACTTGAAGTACACAGAACGCTCAATCTGCGTTAGGGGAGTTGGGTAAAAATTCGAGCGGAATTCCACATGACGGTTGTCCAAAAGGTTCTGTCCAACTAGGGAAAGCTCGATCTCTGCTTTGGGTTGCCAAGCGAGGCGACCATCCAAAGCGATATAGCTGTCGACATCCAATTCCGGGAGATCATCCACATAACGCAACCATAAATCTAATTTCATTGCCTGGGGCAAATCCAAAGATGAAAGGAGGGATAACTGATGACTTGGATCTGAGCCTTCACCCATTGGCCTTGTCATCGAGTCTCCGCGAGATCTTAAATCTACTTGCAAATAGGAATAAGCGGCCTGAATATCCCACCACCGGTTAAGCTCCCAATCTACAGTGGCCTCCACACCAAAAGTTTCACCTTCTAAACGGTTGGCCGATACAATGGGCAGCAGAATATTGGAGGCCGTCAGAAAGCAAGGCGGAAAAGCCGTAACAGGGATACCGGAAGGCTCACAGACTAGATTGCTCGGTTCAGCACTGCGTAGCTCGTCGTAGTCGTTATAAAAACCTGCAAAATCTAAAAGCAGATTAGGGGTGACTTGAAAACGGTAACCCAGCTCATAGGCAATCAGCTCTTCTGAATTTATATCTTCATCACCGGCTATTCTCAAAACCAAGGGCGCCGGAAACGGATTGGGGGGCGCACCCGGCGCCATTGCGCCGGGCGGTGACACTAAATTACCGACAAAGTCTCGCTCAAGCCGTGAAGGGGTGCGGACTGCCCGTGACACAGCGGCCCAAACCGTATGTTGATTATGGGGCGTCCACAACAACCGTAGATTAGGTTGTATCTCAAGCCCGGTATAACTGTTATGTTCAAATTTTGAACCGACTGTCAAGCGCAGCTGGTCCGGCAGCAAAGTAATTTCATCTTGAACAAAGCCGCTCCATAAGAAAGTGCTTTTGTCGGCGCCAAAAGATAGGGTAAACGTATTGCGCACTTCATCGGAATAATAACGAACGCCTAAACCCCACAAAAATTTGTGATTTTTGGCAAGAGGAAAACGATGCTGAAAATCCACATCCACAGTGTGAAGCTCCACGTCATAGTTAACCGTTTCCCGTTGATTATGATCATAATAGAGCTGTAGGGCTAAATCAGATTCTAGGGAGAACTGACGGTCCCAACGGCCCAGAATATGCCCCCCTTGGACGTCTTCGCCACCATCGGAAACGGTGACAAAGGGCGTTGTTAGCGCATAACTTTCCCGTTGCTCACCGGAATTACCCCTATATACCTCGCCTTGAACAGTAATTTCATCTTGCTCTGCAGGTTCCCAATCCAAGCGGAAACCACCTCGCCATTGTTGCCACTCGTCTTTGGCATCCCGATCGGTGGCAGCCACAACGGCGCCATCTCGGTTGAAGAACTTTGCATACACACGGTAAAAGGCGTCATCACCTAGGCTGTTACCATACCGGAGGGCCGCAAAACTCCGTTCTTCATTGCCAATGCCTGCACTAATCAAGGTTCCTTGGGTATCCTGGGCGCTTTTCGTCATCACATTGATAATGCCGTTTACGGCATTGGCGCCCCATAGGGTTGCGCCCGGCCCCCGGATAACCTCAATGCGGTCGATATCTTCCAAGACAGTATCTTGAACGTCCCAGTACACCCCGGAAAAAAAAGGGGAGTAGAGGGTGCGCCCATCGATGAGCACCAACAATTTATTGGCAAACCGACTATTAAAACCGCGAATGCTGATCGCCCAGCGATTGGCATCGATGCGCGCCACCTGAACGCCTGGCGCCAGACGCAAAGCTTCAGGTAAACTAGTTACCCCCGAGCGGCGGATATCTTCGCTGGTAATAACATGCACTGCCGCTGCGGCATCAAAGCGTCGCTCTGCTTTGCGGGATACCGAGGTAACTTCCACATCCAGTAGCTCTTCGAGACTGAGTTCCAGCAACTCGTCCATCTCAGTGGCTTCTGGGGACTGCTCCGCAGTTAGACCCATGCAAGGTATCCATAAAAAAATTAACCCTTGGAGAAAGCGCACTTTTAAAGATTCACATTCCTTCATGCTCGCCAATTTATTGTTATCCATTAAATTAAAACTTCCCTAGAACCTCTTCCAACCCATCGATAAATAAACTGTTTTCCGACTCGCTGCCGACAGTAACACGGAGAAAGTTAGGCAATCCGTAATTATCCACTGGGCGCACAATAATACCGCGATGTAATAATGCCTGGAATACAGAAAACCCAGGCCGGTCCATTTGCACACAGAGGAAATTGCCCATGGACGGCAGATACGACAAACCCAACCTATCAAACGCCTGTTTT
>CAZGON010000166.1:0-6761 GCA_964527085.1 uncultured Candidatus Competibacteraceae bacterium | reverse complement strand
GCCACATACCCTGTCGATTCAAGTGTCGGCTGCACTGCAGATGATCCACATCGTCCAGCGCGGCCAACGCCGCCACCTGGGCTGGAATATTCACATTAAATGGCTGGCGCACCCGGTTTAAGAGATCCGCCACCGCAGGATGGGAGACTGCATAACCAACCCGCAACCCGGCGAGGCCATAAGCCTTGGAAAAGGTACGCACCACAATGAGATTGGGAAATTGGGAAAGCCAGGCAACGGCATTGGGATAATCCTCGTCCTCCACATATTCTGTGTAGGCTTCGTCCAGCACCACCAGCACCTGCTCAGGCAAACGTGTCATAAAGGCTTGTAATTCCGCCCGTCCTAGCCAGGTGCCGGTGGGATTATTAGGATTGGCGATAAAAACCAACCGGGTGGTTGCCGTGACCTGTTTTGCCATGGCGTCTAGGTCGTGACCATAGGGCATAGGATGATCCATGGCATGGGCCTGGGCAATCCGTGGCTTGGCGCCAATGGCTTGCGTCACAAGATAATAAACCGCAAAGGCATATTGAGAGAAAACACTGCTAGAATCCGGCGTTAAAAAAGTTCTGGCAATAATCTCTAGTACATCATTAGAGCCATTGCCTAAGGTAATGCTCTCCATGGACACACCTAATCGGGCCGATAAACTCGTTTTTAACTCGTAACCGTTGCCATCAGGATAACGAGCCAACCCCTGAAGACAACCCGCCACCGCCGCCATGGCCTTAGGGCTCGGACCAAAGGGATTCTCATTGGATGCCAGTTTGATAATATCAGTGAGCCCATAGGCACGGCGAACTTCACTATCGGGTTTACCCGGTTGGTAAGGTTGTAAGGTGCGCACGCCGGGAACCGCTAGATCAACAAAATCGCATGGCATAGGGCCTCCTCTTCATAGGAAATCGGTATAGTAGGTTAGAGTATAAGAGTAAGCCCCTGTACCGCCTACCCGATTAACGTCAAACAGCAAAATGCGTTCAAAGGCGCCATGAAACCATCCGACTACCCAGCTATCGACTGGCCAAAAGCCATCGCTTGGGCCAGCTACGACTGGGCAAACTCGGCCTATGCCACCACCGTCATCGCTGGTTTTTTTCCGCTCTTTTTTAAACAATATTGGAGCGCGGATGTATCAGCCACAGAAAGCACTTTTTGGTTGGGGACCATTAATTCCCTGGCCAGTTTAGTGATTGTGATTCTGGCACCGCTGTTAGGGGCCATTGCTGATCGGGGCAACGCGAAAAAGCGTTTTCTGCTGTTTTTCGCGGCCATGGGTGTGATTATGACCAGTAGCCTTTATTGGGTTGCCCAGGGTGATTGGCAGATGGCGCTCGTTCTGTACGGACTTGGTTTACTCGGCTTTTCCGGTGGAAATATTTTCTACGATGCCCTGCTGATGGGGGTTGCTAAACGTCATCAACTGGATTTTATCTCGGCGCTGGGTTTTGCCCTGGGTTATTTGGGAGGCGGTGTGTTATTTGCCGTCAATGTGTTTATGACATTGTATCCCCACACTTTTGGCCTGCCGGATGCGACCACGGCGGTGCAGATTTCCTTTTTAACGGTGGCCTTATGGTGGGCTGTGTTCTCTTTACCGATTTTGATTTGGGTACCGGAACCTGCCATACCCAATCGAGTTAGCGGATGGGCAGCCATGACGGCGGGCTTGCGCCAACTGCGGGATACCTTCCAAGAAATCCGCCGTCTTCGGGTGGTGGGTACGTTTTTGCTAGCTTACTGGCTTTACATAGATGGGGTGGATACCATCGTTCGGATGGCTGTGGACTATGGCTTAGCCCTGGGTTTTGCCGCCAACCAGCTTATCGTTGCATTATTGATTACCCAGTTTATCGGTTTTCCGGCGGCCATCGTGTTTGGTAAGTTAGGCGAACGCATCGGGGCGCGTAGCGGTATTTATCTGGCCATCGGCGTCTATATGGCCATCACTATCTGGGGCTATTTTATCCAACAACCTTGGGAATTTTACGTCTTGGCAGGCGCTATCGGCTTGGTGCAAGGGGGTATCCAGTCGTTAAGTCGTTCTCTCTATGCCCGTTTAATCCCTGCCCAGAAAGCCGGTGAGTTTTTTGGCTTTTACAACATGTTAGGCAAATTTGCCGCCGTGGTGGGTCCTGTTTTGATGGGATGGGTAAGCGTTGCTACCGGTAACCCGCGTTTGTCGATTTTATCTTTATTGGTGCTATTTGCGGGTGGCGCACTGCTGTTAACTTGGGTCGATGAAGCAAAGGGGGAGCAGATGGCCAAACATTTATAACGATCAAGGTCGGATGTACGGCTTTATTCCTAAAAATTCTCATCAGGGTCTCGAAATGTAAGTTCTATGTTAGCTCGCTTATTGTTTGCCATCCTCCTGGTTTTAGGTGTCAGTCTACGATCATGTCACCTAGATTACCCGGCACTATGGGTTGATGAGGCTGAATCAAGTATCAACGCCCTGACCATATTAGAACATGGATACCCTACCGATCATTATTTGGGATTACCGATTTTTGAAAATACGCTGGTAAAAAAATGGCCGACGAATGAGGAATACGCATTTCAAGATATCAGCTATTCCAAAGGCATGGCGGTTTATCATGGATGGCTACCTTTGTATTCCATCGCTGCATCACTGTATCTGTTTGGAATAACTCCAGATCAGACCACCGACCCACCAAAGGTGCTGCATGACCGTCAAGAATCACGCTTAAGAACCTTGGCTCCTCGTGTTCCGTCGATCATATTTAGCCTTATATTTTTAGTATCTGTGTATTTTCTAGCTAAAAATCTTTATAACAGAGAAGCGGCTTTAGCGGCTTTAGCGGCAACGGCCTTAATCGGAGGTTTTATCAACTATGGGCGCAATGCACGCTACTATTCTGCCACTTTAGCGTTCGTTACGTTATGTGGTCTTGCCATATGGAACCTAATTCAACATCAGCGGTGGCGTGATTTTGTATTTACCGGTATAGGGCTCGTGTTGCTGTTTCACACCCATATCCTCAGTTTTTTTATTATGAGTATATTGCTTGCCGGAGTTTTACTCTTTTTGCTGAGGGGCAAGAAGGTATTTCATAAGCTACTGCTTTTGGCCATCATTGTAGGAATTGGGACTATCCCTTGGGCAATCTATACTGGTTTTTTTAATGCTGCGCTAGACATTCCCAAGGCATGGACTCTGCTCGATCTTCCCATCGACATAATCCGTTTCACTTTACAAAAAGAACCTTTTATTGTCATTACAGTGGCCTTTGGCTTAGTTTGGTTGTTGCTCGGCTTATTCTTGAGCACACGCATCCCAACTCGCTTTGTAAAACCTATTACCGATTGTTCTGGCAGTATCTTGTTTTTGGCAGCTTGGACTGCTATTGGTTTCCTGTCTTTTGTTATTGTTATGCCAGCCGCAAGCTTCTTTACAGGTCGCTTGGCTGTTGTGATGGCAGTTCCAAGCATAGTGCTCGTTTCAATAACGGTTACTGCAGCATGTCAGGTTATCACTACTCGGTATCTGGATATACTTGTTATCTTTTTAGTAGTGGCTGCTTTTACAGCCACTGGTCAAGTGAATATTGTGCAATACTGGCATTCCAAGCCGACTCATGACCCTCATTTGAGTCTGATTGACATTATGCAGAAATGGGATTTTCACCCCAAGACTAGAATTTATTCCACTCCCAATGATCATCTGATTTTTACCTACTACTCGGGCCTTCCCGTGCAGAGTATCGCGCCAGTCAGAAAATCGTTTCTCGATAGCACCGAGTCAGACATCCTCATTATTGACACTTTTAGTGGAGGATTACCGCTGCCAATCGATGCAACGCTGGTAGAGGCAGAGCGAATGGGAATAGCATTGTCCGAAACAGAAACAGAAAAGTTGCTGAATCGCCTAAATATAGCTCTGGTCCGGGAGGAGCTTGAAGGTAAAGTGGCTAAGTTATGGCCTCCTCAACGAGAGCTAAGCCTGCTTGAAAGGCAAATAGCGTCCCAACAGGTGCTATATAGAATCCTGCATTTGCAGGAGCAAGCGCTTATTGAGGCGCCAATCCTAAGAGGATACGATGCCTGGAATCAAAGAGACTGGTGGTATATTTTCTTGCACCGGTTTTCAGACGTCGCAGCGCACTGGCGCGAAAATCGCAACTACCTAGACCGCATCCGCTCCTCGACTGCTTTAATCCTGCCCTGGGGATGGACCATTTATGATTGCGGTTATCAAAGCCCTTCGATCTTTTACTCTGAGGACATTTTACGGCGGACTTTCACCAAAGCTGCTAGCTTTACAAAGCATAAACCCAATAGTTAGATGTTTTCGTTGTGGTTAGTTAACAGGAAAGGGGGATTGTTGCCATCTTCCACTGTTTCACCCTTAAGCAGGGAGAGACTTTGGCAGAATTGAAACTTTACTAGACTCAGATAAAGCGTTAGAAACACTGCCTGAAAGCCGCATCCTAAGATAACCGCAGAAGGCACGACGAACCGCATAAACTCAAAAGGATTGAGATGGTAAAATGACGCCTGCCGCCAAATCGCTACCAAATGGAAGAAAAGCACTATTCCCACGCCTATCAAAAGGATACCGAGCAACAAAGCTATTCCGGAACGGAACATGCCCATGATGTAAATCAACCAGCTTTGAACTGGGATAAGTCGAAGTTCGGTAGCTAGTGCTTGGGCGCAGATTGAGAATGTAATGGCTTCGATGCCTATAAGGACGCCAAATCCGCAGTAAACCAGTGTGTAAATACTGAGTTCATTGCTACCCAATAGCAGTGGCCCAAACACCAATAGAGAACCCAAAATAAAGCTGATTAGTGTAATTGCCAGCCCCGGGTAAAGAAATAGCCAATTTGAACTACAAAAAAAATAGAATCGAAGACTACGTACCCCGTCCTTCCAGGTATTTAAATGAGGCGCTCTACCACGTCCATCCTGGGTCAAGGTGGTCGGAACTTCTGCTATTTCCATTTTTAAAAGTTGCGCCTTAACTACCATCTCCAGAGCGAATTCCATGCCATCACTTTGCAAGTTCAATTTTCTGACAGCATCTTTGGAAAAAGCCCTGAGCCCGCAATAGATATCCCCACAGGGTACTTTAAAGATGACGCGGGCTAGCAAACTGAGCATGGGGTTGCCAACATATCGATGAAGCGCCGGCATTGCCCCTTTAGCAATACCTCCCTGAAATCGATTACCCATAACCAGATCAGTCCCTTCCTTTAGTTTTGTAACAAAGGGCGCTAAATCACGGAAATTGTAACTAGCGTCGCTGTCACCCATGATAATGTAATGTCCACGAGCAGCATCGATTCCGCCCCGCAACGCACAGCCATAACCTTTTTTGGAAATCGATACTACCCGTGCGCCAAGCTGAGCCGCCAAAGCCTGAGATCCGTCACTGCTGCCGTTGTCGGCAACGATAACTTCTCCACATAGTCCCGCCTCGTCAAAAAAGTCCTTTGCCTCTCTGATACAGTGGCCCAACGTTTTAGCCTCGTTCAAGCAGGGCATGACAATCGAGATTTCCGGGCACGCAGAACTAGTCATTCGGGAGGGAGACGGTATAGCCACTTTTTTTTGATAAGTATTCTTAGAATTATCATAAACACGATTGTGCATAATGGTTACCTTCCACAAAACTGCCTTAGGCGCTTGCAGAGGTTTTGCCCAATGGTGCAGAGGATGACATTCATGTTATCACCGATAGTGACTTCAATCGGTCAACTCATTGGTGGAAGTTGGTTGAACACTTGAGCCAAGATCATCAGCAACTAATGGCTGAACTCGCTCTAAAACCTCTTTTGCAATTTCACTTCGAGTGTCTTGTTGAAAAGTCACAGTCACCGGCGGTTCTTGTACCTCAAGATCTAACGTAGGCCGGAAAGCATCGTTACCAGGCGAAAAAGCATCACTCTCAATTTCACTTGCTACGCGATTTAGCGCAGCCTGTGCGGCCTCAGGTTCAGCTGCAGCGGGAATTATTATAGTTACAGGGAAACTGGATTTAGCATTAGGAAAATTCTTGAGATCCTCTGCGCGAACCACAAGCACATTGTCCCCTACTGCTTGGAAGTCTGCAGCAGAACCTCCAACATAGCGCTTTACTTGTCCTCCTTGTTGAGCCATTCCATCCACCGGATACACCAGTGCTAATGCCATTGTTAGTACGATTGAATATGTGTATATAAAAAAACTTTGCAGTTTCATTCCAGATTACCCCGTTTAATAGAAAATTAACAGACAAGCTCTTATGCTCCAGAGGTTGTTGTCAAAGCTACTGAGAAAGAATCTCAATAGCCGAGATCTTGGGATTTTGGACCTGGTGTAAGAATTCGATATTCAATTGCCCGTCACTGACCGTGACCGGAATGGATTTCACCAAGGCCGTCTCGGCGCCTGCTTCGCTAAAGATATCCACATCATCCAGCACTAATTGCCCTTCCGCGAGCACATCAAAAACACGCGCCCCCGTGCTAAAAGTGCCAGGATAAATCTCGGCTAAGTACAAGTTGACGGTGTAATCGCCATCGGCCACCGCAAAGGCATACTGGAGTTCGTTACCCCCATCTGGATCCCAGCGCTCACTCTGATAGAGAATATCATCCCCCGTGTTCGCAATAGCGCTGGTCGTGGAAAAGGTTTTACCCGTGTTAAAACCAACATCCGCATCCCATGCGTTGCCAGCAATATCAGTATAGGATCCTCCCCCTGCATTGACTCGAATCTCCGTGGCGGGTGAACCGGGTAACTTCACC
>CAZGON010000165.1:0-9401 GCA_964527085.1 uncultured Candidatus Competibacteraceae bacterium | reverse complement strand
CCGTCACAGAATCCATGCGCATTCTTACTCACAACCAACCACCTGTGGAATTGGGGCTATTGTTCTGCATTACCCTAACGGTGTTCGCCATCCTGTTTGGCGCCCGTCATATCTCGCCACGGGAAAAACACGAAGGGCTGGTAGTGGCTATCGCGTTTGAATCGTTGGTCAAAATAACCGCTATGCTGAGCGTTGGATTATTCGCCTTATGGGGCGTTTTTGACGGTCCCAGTGACTTAAATCGTTGGCTCACCTCACATCCTGAAGCGCTGCAAGCCCTTTATGAACCCGTGCAGGAAGGCCCTTGGACGACCCTGGTGTTGCTATCGTTTTGCGCTGCTTTTTTATTACCTCGCCAATTTCATATGGGTTTTGTAGAAAACCTTCAGCGCGGTTCTTTATCGTCAGCAGCTTGGGGGTTTCCCCTCTTTTTGCTGGTATTCAACTTGGCGATTCCGGTTATTTTGTGGGCTAGCCAAGTACTGAAACCCACTACCCCTGCCGATTATTATGTATTGGGCATCACCCAGTTTAGCGACAACCCGTTACTGCCTTTTATTGCTTTTATCGGCGGCTTATCCGCTGCCAGCGCCATGGTGATCGTCACCACCTTGGCGTTGGCCCAGATGGCCCTTAATCATTTATTGTTACCCGCCAGTTATCCCGATCCAGCTGTGGATATGTACCGCTGGCTATTGTGGGGACGGCGCACGTTAATCGTTCTACTCATTCTTACTAGCTATGGCATGTATGTGGTCTTAGAACGCAGCACCGGGTTAGTCCAGCTGGGGTTGATTTCGTTTGTGGCGGTCGCGCAGTTTTTGCCGGGTCTCAGCGGCGTTTTATTTTGGCGTCGGGCGACACGGGCGGGCTTCCTAGTGGGTCTTATGGGGGGTAGCGCCATTTGGTACACCACCTTGCTGATGCCGTTGTTGGAGCGTTCCGGCATTATTCTAAGCCAGTTTAATCTTATGCAAGCCCTGGGTGTGGCGGATCAAAATCCTTGGGAATTCGTTACCTTTTGGTCGCTTTCTTTTAATACGCTGCTGTTTGTCGGCGTCTCCCTTGTCACCCACCAAGACGCCAATGAACGCCGCGCTGCCGCCGCCTGTTTCCAAGACCCGAGTTTTTTAACCGCTCAGGGTCTTTCGGTTCCTCATTCACCCCGGGATTTTAGTGCGCAATTAGCCCGCACCATAGGTTCCACCGCCGCCTTCAACGAGGTATCAAAAGCCCTTAAAGATTTGCAAATGGACTGGGACGAAAATCGGTTACCTCAACTCCAAAAGCTGCGGGATCGCATTGAGCGCAATTTATCGGGTATGTTAGGTCCAATACTGGCCCGTATGATTGTCGATTCGCGGTTATACACGGATGCCGGCACCCGCAGCATGTTGGTGGACCATATGCGCTTTATCGAAGACCGTTTAGAACAGTCCCATAGCCAACTTAAAGGATTGATGGGGGAACTGGATCAGTTGCGACGTTATCATCGACAAATCCTCGAGGATTTGCCTCTCGGGGCTTGTTCGTTGACTGCCAGTCGAGACATTCTTACCTGGAATCAGGCGATGGAACAGTTATCCGCCATTCATCGACAAATAGCCATGGGAAGCGCCATCACAGACTTACCCGCACCCTGGTCAAAGGTGCTGGCTACCTTTTTAGACCAAAACGAGCAACACCTAAGAAAAACCCGCGTCGTTATCCGTGGCCAACCGCGTTGGTTTGACCTGCGCAAAGCCTCTATCGGTTTTGCTGATTACGTTTCAGAAAGTGACACAAGTTCATTTCAAGGCGGCACTGTGATTCTGGTGGAAGACCTTACTGAGTTACAAACTTTGGAGATGGAGCTGGCTCATAGTGAGCGACTTGCCTCCCTAGGCACCTTAGCCGCCGGCGTTGCGCACGAGATCGGCAATCCGGTTACCGGCATTGCGTGCATCGCGCAGAATTTGCAGGAAGAAAACGATCCTACTAACTTTATGGAAGGTATCGATGAAATTCTTCAACAGACCCAGCGGATTACGGCGATTGTCCGCTCCTTGGTCACTTTTAGTCGCGCCGGTCCACTGCCAGAAAACCAGAGCAATGGGCTGTTTAATTTGCGGGACTGTTTTACCGATGCCCAGCGTTTGGTACAGCTCAGTCACTACGCCAAGCGTTTGCAGTATACCCTCGATTGTCACCATGACATTGTCGTTGAGGGAGATCAACAACGTCTTTTTCAGGTATTTGTAAATCTGTTGAGCAATGCCTGCGATGCATCACCGGCTAACACCCCCATTGTTATGAGAGCCTTTATCGAAAAATTTAATCAGGTGAAAATCACCGTAACCGATCAAGGCAGCGGCATTCCAAAAGAGTTTCAAGAACGGGTCTTTGAGCCTTTTTTTACCACCAAGGAGCCGGGGAAAGGCACCGGACTAGGGTTACCTCTTGTTTACACTATTGTCAGAGAACACGGCGGTAGTATTACCCTGGATAGCCAAACACATGTCGGCACTCGGGTAACCGTGTGGTTGCCACTGCGTCAACAAACGGTTTTAGACAAACCATGCCCAGCATTCTGATTGTTGAAGATGAAAAAGTTATCCGTCGCGCCCTGCGACGGCTTCTGGAACGGCATAATTTTACTGTGGCCGAAGCCGAATCAATAGCCGACGCGGAACAAAATCATGAACTCAGTAATTTCGATTTAATTATCACCGACCTGCGTTTACCGGGACCACCGGGCACAAAACTCATTAGCCGTTACCCGCAAACGCCCATTTTGATCATGACTAGCTATGCCAGTGTCAAATCGGCGGTGGAAGCCATGCAGCAGGGAGCAGCGGATTATATCGCCAAACCCTTTGAACACGGTGAGTTCTTGCACGCCATCAACCGCATTTTGGAAAAACGTCAGCTACGGCGTCAAAACGCGGCCTTAAAATCGGATTTACAACGCAACTACCCGGTGGCTGGCATCATCGGTGAAAGCGAGGCCATGCGACAGGTTTTCGCCCATATCAGCAAAGTCGCGCCAACAGACTCGACCGTACTTATCTTAGGTGAATCCGGTACTGGGAAAGAACTGGTGGCCCGCGCTGTCCATGAGCAAAGCCATCGGTGCAATGCGCCGTTAATCGCTGTAAACTGCGCTGCTATCCCTGACAGTCTTATTGAATCAGAACTGTTCGGTCATGAAAAAGGCGCTTTTACGGGCGCAGTGGGGTCGCGGGAGGGCTTAGTGGAGGCCGCCAACGGCGGCACGCTTTTTTTAGATGAAATTGGCGAATTGCCCCTCGCTGCCCAAGCGCGCCTGTTAAGGGTACTCAATGAAGGCGAAATACGCCGGGTTGGCTCAGCTCGCACGCTACGGGTCAACATCCGTTTGATGGCTGCTACCCATCGAAATTTAGAGCATTGTGTCCAGGAAAACCTATTTCGTGGCGATCTCTACTACCGGCTCCGCGTCATGGAAATCCGCCTACCGCCGTTACGAGAGCGGGGCATCGATATTGAAAAGTTGGCTCATTTTACCTTGCACAAGGTTTGTCAACGTCTTAATCGCAACCCCATGAGCTATAGCGCAGCGGCCCTGGAGGCTATCTGCAGCCATGCCTGGCCTGGTAATGTGCGAGAAATGGAAAATGCCATCGAGCGGGCGGTTATTCTCTGCGAAGACACGCTGATCACCACCGAGCTATTGGCTCTTGAAGAAAGCGCCAGCCCAACCAAACCATCGTTTTCGGCCAACTCATCGACGACTGATCAAGAACCTACATCCCTGGATGATTATTTTCAGCGTTTTGTGCTTAGTCATCAAAACCGTATTACGGAAACCGAATTAGCTAAGCGCTTGGGTATTAGCCGTAAATCATTATGGGAACGACGACAACGGCTTGGTATACCAAAACCCCATCCAAAAACCAGCTTCTAGGAACCGGTAACACATTAGGTTCGTGTTACTAAATCACCCACTCTTTCTGTTACTTTCAGTAACATATTGTGATTTTTTTTAGAATCTTTCAAATAAACACTAATTGAAACAATTTGTTAAAAAATACTCTGCAATGGCATGATGTTGGCCTATACTTTTTTAATTCATTAAGGAGGATGGATTGACGCGCCGGTTGATCCGGTCACCCAAAGGGAGGAGTAAATCACCATTGACACTATGACAATGACAAGCGAGGGCTAACTCATATGGATGCAAAAACCATATGGTTGTTTGTATTTGTAGGTCTCTACTGGACTTACTGTCTTTTCTGGGGCATCAAGGGAGCACTGATGTCCAAGACCGCAACGGACTATATGATCGCCGGCCGTGGTTTAGGATTATGGGTATTTGTACTGGCCGCTACCGCCACATCCTTCTCCGGTTGGACTTTTATGGGCCATCCAGGTCTTTTGTACCGGGATGGTTTCCAATACGCCTATGCGTCTTTTTACGCCATCACCATTCCTTTCACCGGTGTGATGTTTTTAAAACGCCAATGGATGTTAGGCAAACGGTTCGGCTTTATCACCCCCGGTGAGATGCTAGCGGCTTATTTTAGATCGGATGCGGCACGCTTGCTGACGGTATTGGTCGCTTTAGTCTTCTCGGTTCCGTATCTAGGTGTCCAGCTGCGCGCTTCCGGCTTCCTGTTCAATGTATTAACCGACGGTATGTTGGATGTCAACGTAGGCATGTGGTTACTGTCTGCTGTGGTAGCTTTCTATGTGGCCTCGGGGGGTTTGCGGGCAGTCGCCTATGTAGATACGATGCAATGCCTGTTATTAGCAGGGGGTATTGCCGTTATTGGTATTATTGCCTTCGTCTATCTTCCCGAAGGCACAACCTGGCGAGATACCATTGGTGCCTTAGCCCAAAGTGACGAGATTCGTACTCCCGATGGCTACAGCCATTACATCGCCATCCCCGGTGTGATTCAGTTTGTCAGCAACGGTCCCTCCGCCACCGGTGGCGCTTGGACAGGTATTATGATACTCAGCTATATGTTCGCTTTGATGGGTATTCAATCGGCCCCTGCCTTTTCCATGTGGGCGTTTGCCAATAAAACGCCGGCGCCTTTTCCGCTTCAGCAAGTGTGGGCTTCTTCATTAGCTATTGGTATTATTTTGTTTACCTTTACTGCGTTTCAGGGTGTCGGAGCACACTTCTTGGGAGCAGATCTCAAGTTTTTAGAGGCTAATCCGGAACTCGTCAATCCAGTTATGCAGGAAGGTTTAGTGGCGGCGGCTAATCCTAACTGGAGCGAGGTTGAGGTAAAAGCAGCCGTAGAGGCTGGCCTAGCAAGCCTCCAAGCGGGTACCGGCCCTGGTGCACTGATCGATATTATGGATAGCGCTGGCGATCAAGGCCAGCTGGTACCACAGCTCATTTATCTACTGGGCGAGACGATGCCCTGGTTGGTGGGCCTATTATCGGTTTGCGCCTTAGCTGCCATGCAGTCCACGGGCTCGGCTTATATGTCCACAGCAGGTTCTATGTTAACCCGCGATATTCTACGCCGTTTTATCATGCCCAACGCTACCGATGCTCAACAAAAGTTCTGCGGTCGAAGCGGGGTTATACTGATCGTGTTATTGGCCCTTATCGTAGCGACTACCAGTGCTGATGCGCTGGTGCTGTTGGGTGGCTTGGCGGTAGCCTATGGCTTCCAGATGTGGCCAGCTCTCATTGCCGTATGTTGGTGGCCATGGTTGACTCGCCAGGGTATCACTTGGGGTCTGGTGGCTGGCTTAATCGCCGTTACCATGACCGAAAGCATTGGTCTACAGGTGTTTACACTGTTTGGCATGGAAGAAAATCCACCTTGGGGCCGCTGGCCGTTGACTATTCATTCGGCCGGATGGGGTATTTTGTTTAATTTGGGCCTCGCCATTATCATTTCGGCGGTGACGCAAAATAGACAGGAAACGGAACATCGCATGCAGTTTCACAACTTCTTGCGCGAAAATGCCAGTCTACCGGTGCATAAAAAAGGTTTGGTACCGGTAGCCTGGATTTTTACTCTAGCCTGGTTCTTCTTTGCGATTGGTCCAGGTGCGGTGATCGGTAACTGGATTTTTGGTGATCCCAATAATCCCTCCACCTGGCTATTTGGTCTGCCGTCCATATGGACTTGGCAATTGCTATTCTGGGCTGTGGGCGTGTTTATGATGTGGCTACTTGCCATCAAGATGGAAATGTCCACCGTACCTGAGCGGGCAATCGAGGAGCTGGTGCCAGAGGTCGCGGCTGCCCAGGCGACAACTCGCTAAATCTTTTCTTCCAACCAATCCGGGGAGAGCACTTGCTCTCCCCTTTTGCTTTATAAACAAACACTAACTATCTTTATGAACGCCGAGCAAGTCTATAAACTTATTTCGGTATTGGTACTGGCTGCCCTGTTGTTCTTTCCCGTTAGCAAACTGGTTTGGGTGCTTAGCATGCACCGCCTGCAACGTAAACTTAACCGGGAACTCAACCCCCAAGAAATTGCGGGGCAACAGCGCAGGGCCCGTATAATCACTATTTTTCTGGTGTTAATCTTTGCGTACCTATTTAGTCTTGCGACGGCGGGAGCATTACCATGACTGCGCGTAGCTATCGTTACTTAAAATATACGGCTATAGGCTTGACGTTAGCCTGGGTTAGCTGGACTCTCTATGGCATGTGGTTTGCTGGCAGCGAGCCGGGGGATTATGCTTACCACGCGGGTAGCAATTACTTCACTGACGGCAATTATTCCAAAGCTCTCCAAGAATACGAGAAAGCATTGCTGGCTAACCCAACCCATAGGGCTGCTTTACGGGGTCGTGGCGAAACGCTGATTATGCTCAACCGAGAGCCGGAAGCTATCGAAACCTATACCGAACTAATTGCCTTGGAATCTGATAACGGAGGACATTATGCCAATCGCGGCATTGCTTACGACCGTACCGGCAAACATCAAGAAGCGCTAGCGGATTACGAAAACGCGTTACGCTTAGATCCCGAGATTGGGGAAGGACCCGGTTGGTTGACCCGCTTCCTGCGCAAACAACCTGAAAAACCGCCGGGTATTGCGGAGCGCGCCGGTTATATTAAAGCTCAACTGGCGCTGCCTGTCTCGGAACGGGTGTTGTATACGCCAGACATTGACACAAACCAACGGCCTTATAAGAAATAGGCGAGCAAAATTTTTTAAAACTGCACCCAGCCCAGCAGGTCGTCGAATAAAAAACGCATAAAGAACACCAAGGCAATACAACCAAATAACAAATGACCAAGCTCTCTTTCGCCGTTTTTATCACGGAAGGTTAGACCATGGTAGGCGATCGCACCGGTTACCAATACTAGAATCCAATCCATTATTATGCCAACTCTTCAAATTGTAACGCTGTGTAGTCATCCAAATTCAGACTTCCTCTAATAGCAGGGAGGCAACCGACAGGCGGCTGTTAAACTCGGATCTGTTTTACCTGCTAAGTATATCAGGAGCGCTACAAATAGCAGCATAAGCAAAAAAACCAACACCCCCACCAACGCAGTCCGCTGGCTTGGCGGTGGTGCGGGTTGCAGTCCAAAAACCCGACCATCAAGACGGTTTTCGGCTTGTAATTGGTTTATCTGCCGCGTAAAGGCACGTACCCACAAAGGCACGTTAGCTTTAATCAAATAACAGCTGAATAGAACATCTATTTCATGATGTTGTGCTAAATAGCCAAACCAGCGCTGATAAGCTAGCTGAAACACCTCAAACTCCGAAATATGCAGCAATGAAGCCGTGTTAATCACTGCCTGGGCATCACCATCGTCCAACCGTTTTTTGATCATGTTAGCTGCTACCCTTGAGCCCATGTCGAGCTATACTTTGTATGATTTTGATAAGCTAAAATGTCTATAGTTCGACAATAAAAACGTGTCATTGGGGAGGTAAAGGTGACCACATTAACAACCAATCACAACCAAAGTGACGCCATTACTGTTTCCAGCAGCTACCCTGATGGCACCATCACCTTTCCCAATTCTATGGCAACCTTAAGAGCATTATCTCCAGCAGCCGCTGAGGAACTGACTCAAAACTCACAAACCATCACTTTAAAACCTGGCGAGATTTTGTTTAGTGCCGGCGAAACTTTTAAAGAAGCGGTGTTTATCGTAGCCGAAGGCCAAGTGGAACTTGCCCATCCAGGAGAGACGCCGGTGCTTTTAGAACCAGGTTATCTGTTAGGTATTGCCAATTATTTTGATGCGACGCCTTATCTTGCTACGGCCACTGCCATTAGCGACGTTATGCTTCAAGTCTTGCCGACAGAACGTATCCGCGCGGCAGAACAACGTTATCCGGCGCTGTTTAGCGCGGTAAATCGGCTGCTGACTGAGCGTATTCGCAGTCAGGCAGTACAACCACGCGGGGTCTGGGCACTGCCAGCGCGGGCTATTATACAGTCTCCACTGGTCACCT
This sequence comes from uncultured Candidatus Competibacteraceae bacterium, assembly GCA_964527085.1. Classification (GTDB taxonomy): domain Bacteria; phylum Pseudomonadota; class Gammaproteobacteria; order Competibacterales; family Competibacteraceae; genus CAYRGG01. The sequence goes on along the minus strand of CAZGON010000165.1, from coordinate 978 downwards.
GTCCGCCAAGCGCCACTGTAGAAGAAGCGTTTGCTACCATGAATCAGCGCAGAATCGGTAGCCTAGGCGTGGTCAACACAGATCAAAGTCTGCTGGGTTTGATTACCTTTGTAAGCCTTGCTGAAGGGTTGATTAGCAATAAGGCCAAGGCAAACGACACGGTCGTCGATACTGTCTGCGAAGCAGCCCATCTGATCAGCGCCGATGCCCCCCTCTGGAAAGTACAGAGCGAACAGATCCGACTTGGCTCCAAGTATCTAGTGGTGATGGAGGATAACAAGCCAGTAGGGGTGATTTCGCAAACGGATGTTCTTTACACCCTAGTTTCTTATCAGCGTTCGGTAATCGTTCAGGTGGTAGATAGCAAGGATTTTCAGGAGCTGAAAACATTTTCTGCCCGCCTTGGCGCTATTGCTCGGGAGTTGCGAGAAAATAATCGCAGTGCGGGCTTAGCGGTGCGGGCATTGAGCGAAATTCACTTGGCTATTCAACGGCGCTGTATTGAACTGGTTCTCGCTGAATTAAGGGGTGAAGATCGTGGCGAACCCCCAGTTCCGTTTGCTTTTATCATTATGGGGTCTGGCGGTCGTAAGGAAATGATGATTAAAACGGACCAAGACAACGGTATTATCTTGGCTGACAAACCTAACACCAGCGCCTCCGAGACCAAAGAATGGTTTATGGATTTTTGTGATCGGGTTAATCATCGTCTGGACGAAGTGGGATACGATTGGTGCACCGGCGATATCATGGCCCGTAACCCCGATTTTCATCGCAGCCTCACCGATTGGCAGCAGCAGATCAGCCGAATCGCTGAGATACCCTCGGAGAAAACGGCCCGCTGGTCCACCATCGTGTTTGATTTCGAAACCCTTTATGGGGATGATCGTCTCACCGTCGCACTACGTAACCACTTGTTTCAAGAACTCAAACGCAAACCCCGTTTGCTGAGGCTTATGGTGGCCGATGACGCCACCG
>CAZGON010000164.1:6066-9517 GCA_964527085.1 uncultured Candidatus Competibacteraceae bacterium | reverse complement strand
CCAGGCAAAACCCTGGTTTTCGCAAACGTCCGTTGAGGCAAGCCGTATCGCATTAGCAGGCAAGTCAAAGGTATCGCCATGCCAATGTAAGACAGCGGTAAGGTCAGGCGCCAAAAAGCGAAGACAAGAGTTTTCCCCGGCGGTTGTTAATTGCAACGGCGCCCAACCGATTTCTTTATGGGATCCGGGGTAAACCCGAGACCCTAGGGCGCGAGCTATCAATTGGCTGCCCAAACAAATACCTAAAGCGGGTCGATTTTGACTAAGACGCCGGTCCAAAAGACGTAGCTGGTCGTCTAAAAAGGGGTAGTCATGGGTATCGTTAGCGCTTATCGGGCCACCCAACACCACCAAAAGGTCTGGCTCGAGTGCATCAAGTCTGGCAAGATCATCAAAACCCGCTTCTACATAGCGGATGCGATATCCCTGGCCTTGCAAAGGTACGGCGAAGGAGCCTAGATCCTCAAAGGCCACATGGCGGATAACAAGTGCAGTTTTCATAACGCTGAACTCCCGGTTTTAGGATACATACTAGGACTATACCTTTCGAAAGTTACAACCCTTTGGTTTTTAAGTAGTGCATTTGTTTTTTATCCTTTGCACTGGGGTTTGCTGATATGCGCTCTGAGCGGCCAAAATCTCCATCATCCGGACTCTGACGAACCTCGAAAGGCCGCCGTCGAGCCATCAAGTAAAATACCGCCGGCACAAAATAAAACGACAGCAAAGTCGTCAGCACGGTACCACCCGCAATGGCGATGGCAAACGGTGGCCAGAAGCCGCCACCTTCCAGGATAAGTGGCAAAAAACCACCGACGGTGGTGATGGTGGTCGAAGTAATATGACGGGTACAACTCATCACACCTTCAGCGATCGCCTCTCGATCCCCTATCACCGCCCGCGCATCGGTTTTTAACTCGGCAAGAATGACGATAGCCGCGTTAATCGCTAAACCGATCAATCCTAACAAACCGACGATAACCGTAAAACCAAACGGATACCCAAACAGATACACGACCAGCATCCCTAATCCCGCCGCCTGGGCTGCCACGGCAAAGATAATCCCACTCAAGCGGAAAGAATTAAACGACAGCACCACTACCAGCACCAATAGGGTAGCGATAACCCCCAGGTTAGCCAGCAAATTGCCTACGGCGTCGTCTCGTTCCGCCGCTTCCCCCCCATACTGCAGACGATACCCAGCCGGTAAAACAAAATCCGCCACATCTAAATTGGCTGAAAAACGATCCACCACGGTCTGCGGTAATACACCGGCACGAATATAACCTTCGATGACATTGACCCGTTGCCCATCGCGTCGAGGAATAGCGCCGCGGGTTGGGCGAATGTCTAAATCAGCCAAGGCGCTGATCGGCGCCCCCGCATAGCGTTGTTCGGCACTAGTCAACGGCGAAGCGATGGGTAACGCTGATAAATCGCTGAGCTGCTGGCGGCGCAAACCATCGACACGGACACGCACCGGCAGCTCTTCGGTGCCTTCCAACACAGAACCATTCACGGCCCCATCCAGAGCATTTTGCAACTGTTGCGCGACTTGGGTGAGGGGTAAACCGGCTAACTGGGTCACTTCATCGCGAGTTTTTACCCACACCTTAGGCTTTCCCGAAGCCAAGGTGGCGCGGGTATGCACCACGTCTTTGGTGGCTAGCATCATTTGCCGCACTCGGTCACCTAAGCGTCGCAGGGTATCTAAATTGGGGCCATAGAGACGCACTTCCACCGGGGCGTTAAAGGGAGGACCTTGCTCCAGTTTACGCACCAAAATCTGCGCTTCGGGAAACCTATCATCGAGACGCTGCTGCAATTCTGGAATAAGACGATTGGCCACTCGAAAATCGGCTGCCGTCACCATGGCTTGCGCAAAGTACGGCAAACCATCTTGATTTTGAACCATATTGTAGTAAAAAGGCGGGGCGTTGTTACCGATAAACCAGTGGATGCTTTCGATACCGTCGTATTCTTTTAGAATCTTAGAGATAGCCGCCACTTGGGCTCGGGTTCCTTGAATACTGGTCTGGGTTGGTAAGCGCAGTTCCATATGAAACATATCCCGATCCGAGGGCGGAAAGAATTGCTCAGTCAATTGACTACTACCTAAAAAGCCAGCCAGCGGCACTAACACCACTAACCCCGTTGCCAGCAAGGGATGCTGCAACGCCCATTCCAGAGTCGCTCTAAAACCCTGGGTTAATCCGGTGAGTCGAATGCCATTCCGATACCAGACCGGTTGTTTGGCTTGTTGGGGCGTCAGAAAACGGCCCGCCAAACCGGCAATAAGGGTATGGGAAATAATATACGAGCCAATTAACGCAAAAATGACACTAAGACCAATGCCGCCCACAAATTCACCGCCGGGACCCGGCATTAAGGCTATGGGGGAAAACGCCAAAATCGTGGTTAGCGTCGAGCCCAGCAAGGGCAACCACAAATGCCGCACCGATTCAACCACTGCCGTAAGGGCATCATAACCCCCTTGGCGTTTACGTTGGATAGCGTCGGTAATGACGATAGCATTATCCACCATGATGCCTAGTGCCACCACTAAACCCGTAACCGACATTTGGTGTATGGGCAAACCATAGTACTGCATACAAATTAGGGTAAATGAAACTGTCAGGGGCAACGCCAAAGCCACGATAAAGGCCGCCTTCAAACCTAACGTTACCAGCAGCACAGCCAATATCAGCAGAAAACCAATCAATATATTGGTGACTAGCTCACCAAGACGGGTGTCGGTATAATGACGCTGATCGAAAATAGTCTTTAACGCAACATTACCGGGCAAAATTTGCTCAAAGGTTTGCAGGGTTTCATCCACCCGCTCGCTCCAGGTATCGATGCGCATATCTGGCAACATCCGGGCAGCTACCACCAGCGCCGGTTCACCATAGACCAAGGCTATTTCGTCGGGGGGTGTTGCAACGGCCCGCGTCACCTGGGCAATATCGCCAACCCGGATAAACTGACCGGTGCTATCGTCGCTATTAACAGGCAGAGGAATGCGCCGAATACGTTCCACGGAATCCAGCTCACCGGCCACCTCGATGAGTAACTCATTGTGCGGATTGCGCAGCGTGCCTGCGGCAACTTTAGCGTCTGCGGCGCCGATAGCGGTGGCTATATCGTTAGGCGATAAATTTAAAGCTGCGGCTTGCTCAGGGTCAATAACGACGCGAATTTCCTCATCCGGTTCTCCATAGAGCTGTACTAAATCTGTCCCGGCTACACCCCGCAAGCGGGTTTGTAGCTCTTCCGCGTAGCGCTTCAAGATGGCTAACGCTTGTTCATCTACGCTAGACTGGTTGTCATGGTCGCCTGCCGCCATCCAGCGCAGGGCAAGCAAATGGGTAAAGGCATAACCTCGATCGTCATCAAAACGGGACGGGAGCGCACCAGATGGAAGCAGCGGTTGCACATCCGCAAGCCGATC
>CAZGON010000164.1:0-6026 GCA_964527085.1 uncultured Candidatus Competibacteraceae bacterium | reverse complement strand
TAATCCGGTCTTTGAGCTGAATAGTCACCACCGACAAACCGGGTTGCGATTGGGATTCGATGGTATCGATTTCAGGTAGCTGGCGCAGTTCGTCTTCGATGGGTTCAGAAACCAACGCTTCTACCCGCTCCGCGGTGGCGCCGGGAAAGGGGGTAAGGATCACCGCGACCCGGTTAAGCACTTGGGGATCTTCGGTGCGTGGCAAAATTGCTAAAGCCGACAACCCACTGACCACGATAAGAGCGATGGTCAGGGCTTGTAATCTGCCGTTGTAAACAAAGGCGCGCATCACAATGTTATTGCTCCGCTAGGGAGGAGGATTGCAGCTTAACTACTTGACCTGGCGCCAAACGCTGCAGCCCTGCCTTTGCAATACGTTCACCATCAGCCAGTGCTCCGGAAACAAAAGCGCGCTCCAAATCCGCATGGACAATCTGCACATCGCGGGCTTCCAGGCGGTACCGCTCGGTTTCATCATCGGGCACTAGCACATACACATTCCAAAGCCCCCGTAAACCGTCGGTTAAAGCCGTCATGGGAATCCAAAAACCTTGCTCTTGAACCGTCTCGGGCAAATGAAGATCGATCAACTGGCCATCCACCAGCGGCGCTTTGGCAGGTAATTGAACCCGAATGGGAACCGTGCGGGTATTGCTATCCACATCGGAACCAATGGTCAAAACGGCACCCGACAACTTGTTTTCCGCCGTCTGGAGGTCAACCGTTTCACCTACCGTTACCTGCCCAAGTAACCTTATCGGCAGACCAATACGCGCTTCCATAGGCGCGTCTTCCAACAGCCTCAGCACTGCTGCACCGGCATTGACCACTGCCCCCACATCCACATAACGGCGGCTGACCACCGCATCGAAGGGAGCACGTAATTGGGATTTATCGAGCCGAGTTTGATTTGCTGCCAAAGCAGCGGAAAGCCGCTCTAAACCAGCTTTGAGAACTTGGCGTTCGCTGGTCAACTCGTCCTGCTGCTGAACCGATGCATAACCCTTTTCACTGAGGGAATCGATACGCTTAAGGTTTTGCTGAACTAAAGTAAGCTGTGCTTCAGTCTCTCGCAGCTGGGCTTGCAATTCATCCCGTTCACGGGCTAATAAGACGGTATCTAGCGCGGCTAAGACTTGACCTTTATTAACCCGATCACCTTCATCTACCGTAATATGAGTTAGTTTGCCCGCTAACTCAAAGCCTAGCTCGGCCTGCTGCTTAGCAGCGACAATACCGGTAAAAGACCGTATTAACTGATAATTATCTTGGTGATTGACGGTTAATGGGTCGACGCGATGATGGTAAGGGGGTTGTGATACCGGTTCTGGCGAACAGGCCACCAATAGGACAAGTACCGACCAGGTAACCATCTGAGTCTGGAACCATGGGCAAAAGACGTTCTTCCAAGAAGTATCCGAATCACGAGCCATGACGGTAGACCTTTATGCATTTGTTCAACTGAACACGCTAGTGTGCTAAAGTATTTTATATAAATATACTAGACTGTCTAGTATTAAATTATGCGACAGTCAGTCACTGGATTCCCGCCTTCGCGGGAATAACAAATGTGGAAGTATATCGCTGGATTCCCGCCTTCGCGGGAATGACGAAGGAGAACGCGATGAAGGTAAGAGGTCGGCCCAAAAGCCAAGAAAAACGCCAACAGATTTTACGAGCGGCAGAAGATTTGTTCACTAAACAAGGATTTGAAGGAGTCAGCATGGATCTGGTGGCGGAGCAGGCGGGTGTCTCCAAACAAACGGTCTACAGCCATTTTCAGAGTAAAGAAAAACTATTTAGCGCGACTATTTCGCAGGCTTGCGAGGCCAATAGGCTGTCAGCGGCGTTTATCGATGAGAACAAACCCTGCAAGGACATGCTGTTAGAGATTGGCAGAGGTTTTATAAACTTGCTGCTCAGCGAGGGGGCTATTCAAATCTATCGATTGGCTGTCGGAAACGCTGAACAACATCCTCACCTAGCGCAATTGTTTTATAAAGCAGGTCCGCAACACGCCGTTCGCACGGTGGCTGATTATCTAGCCCGTCAGCATGACCTTGACGTACTTAATATTACCGACGCCCAGCAAGCGGCTTGTCAGTTTTTGGCCATGCTCAAAGGTGATGCAGTGATGCAAGCTGTTCTCAATGTAGGCAATCAAGAACCGAGCCAGGTGGACGATTATATAAAAAGTTGTGTAGCGCTATTTATTAGAGCCTACGGTCGTCAATAGCTGTTTATTTTACCACCACCGCGGTACCGCTGATACTCACCATCAACATGCTGCCTTGCTGACCGATGGCTTCATAGTCAAGATCGATGCCCACTACAGCGTTAGCGCCCAACGCCATAGCCCGTTCCTGAATTTCGCCAAAGGCGATTTCCCGAGCTTTTGCCAGCTCTCTCTCATAAGCAGCGGACCTACCGCCGACAATATCTCGGATACTGGCGAAGAGATCCTTAAAAATATTCGCGCCCAGGATCGCCTCCCCCACTACGACGCCTAAATACTGGGTGATTGTCTTGTTTTCTACGGTCGGTGTTGTGGTCATTAACATATGAGTTACCCTGCTTTAAGATTTCAAGAAATATAGCGTCTATGTTTATATGGTTACAACTATGTCAGCGTCTAACACCGCTATTTTAGCGATTTACTGTGAACGAACCCAATTCGGGTTGTGGCAAGAACCCCTCAATTTAGTGACTAACTTGGCTTTCATCGCAGCAGCCCTAGCCAGTGGGCAAATTTTTTTAAAACGTTCGTCGCTACGTTTTAAAACAGATTGGGACCTTGTCTTTTTGGTCGGCTGTCTTTTCGCTATCGGCACAGGCAGCACCCTCTGGCACGCTTATGCCATGCCCTGGGCGGCGCTCGCCGACGTAATACCGATCAGCGTATTTATCAATTTGTTTTTTGTCAGCTTTTTAATGAGGATTGGAAGGTGTAATGGCTGGCAGGCACTACTGTTTTTTCTTGGGTTTCAGCTCATCAACTTTGCTTTTGCAGGGCTATTTTCTCGCGATACCCTAAATGGCTCTATTATGTATTTGCCCGCTTATGTCGCACTGTTAGGCTGCACAGGTTATTTGCTCGCCAAGCATCATCCCGCCCGCAAAACATTCCTTATCGCATCGATGATTTTTTTAGTTTCCCTCACTTTTCGCACCGTTGATAATAACCTTTGCCACGTCTCCCCCATAGGCACCCATTTCTTGTGGCATCTCCTCAATGCTCTTATGCTGTATATTTTACTCACGGCGCTCATCAAAACAGCATGAGGTAATTGGCCATGTCCGAAGCCGCTCTAAAACCGCTCAGCTTCGCTACAACAGAAATATTAGAAGACCGTGATGGCTTGCGCTATGAACTGTGGAACGGCGAACTGGTTGCTATGACCGGTGGTAGTTCAGCCCATAATTTGATTGCGCTGGGATTACGCGATGTGGTTCGTTCTCAAGCCCGCCCCTGTATGACATACGTGGCAGATATGGCGTTGAAACTTCAGCCAGGAGCCTATAGCAATAAAGCTTATCCTGACGTCATGCTGGTCTGCGAACCCCTAGAAGGTAATTACCAAACCGATCCGGCGTTACTCGCAGAAGTGCTCTCAGACTCTAGCGTCAAGCGCGATCGTAACGACAAAATGTGTGCTTATAGGGCTTTGAACTCGATTGAAGTTTATCTGATCGTCAGTCAGACGAATGTCCATATAGAAGTTTATCGGCGGGCCAATGATTGGCTTCGGGAAGATTATTTGGGTGTTGAGGCTGTGATTGAGCTGCCACAGCCGCAGCTGACTATTCCCTTACGGCAAGTTTATGCCGATGTATTGGTGTTAGGCGTGTTTGGTCCCAACGGGTAACCTGCGAATACCGATCTGGTTATTACTTTTTCAGCAACCTTCTCAACAATTCTTCTTCCCAACGACGTTGTTTGGAACTATCATTGGCCAAATAGGACTAAATCAGTACCAATTAACTGACAAGATAAACTATCATGATCCGTATTACCCGGGAGACTGATTACGGTATTGTGCTGTTGACGAGTATGGCAAGCGACGCTTTATCATCTCACAGCGCAGCCACCTTGGCGAAACAGCACCATATGCCGTTACCGATGGTCAGCAAGATCCTTAAGGCGTTAGCCCGAGCTGGTTTGCTGAATTCCCAGCGGGGTGCACAAGGCGGTTATAGTTTAACCCGTCCACCGGAAGATATTTCCGCCGCAGATATTGTTGACGCCATCGAGGGACCCATCGCCATTACGCTCTGTAGCGAAGATGTTTTGAATGGCTGCATGTATGAAGGTCATTGTACGGTTAGCGGTCACTGGCATCGTATTAATAACGCTATCCGTGCAGCCTTAGAGGGTATTAGTCTATTAGATATGAGTCGCCCCGCGCCGCTACCGGTTGGGCTGTTTCAGGGTGGCGTGCTACCCACAGCCGGGTCATCCAATCACCGTTGAAATTTTTTATTTTAGAGGATCGTCATGGCAGCTAATCAGCAAACCATAGAAAATTTAACCAAAGGCGGTTACGAATTTGGTTTCTTTACCGATGTGGAACAAGAACTGGTGCCGCCGGGTCTTAATGAGGATGTGATTCGTCTTATCTCAGCTAAAAAAGATGAACCCGAATGGTTGCTGGAATGGCGGTTGACGGCCTATCGTCATTGGTTAACCATCCAGGAACCTAATTGGGCCCATCTCCATCATCCGCCCATCGACTACCAAGCGATTTCCTATTACGCTGCGCCCAAGTCAAAAGAAAACGCCCCTAAAAGTCTCGATGAGGTGGACCCTGAGATCCTCAAAACCTATGAAAAACTGGGTATCCCGTTAGCCGAGCGGGCAGCGTTGGCGGGCGTCGCTGTGGATGCTGTGTTTGACAGCGTTTCCGTCGCCACCAGCTTTAAAGGGAAATTAGCGGAGAAAGGGATTATTTTTTGCTCTTTCTCGGAAGCGGTGAAAGATCACCCCGAGCTGGTGCGAAAATATTTGGGCAGCGTGGTGCCCTATCGAGATAACTTTTTTGCGACTTTAAATTCGGCGGTTTTTACCGATGGCTCCTTCTGCTATATCCCCAAGGGCGTCCGCTGTCCCATGGAGCTGTCCACTTATTTTCGTATCAATGCGGGGAATACCGGACAGTTCGAGCGCACCCTAATCGTTGCGGAAGAAGGCTCTTATGTAAGCTACTTGGAAGGCTGCACAGCACCCCAGCGGGATGAAAACCAACTGCACGCAGCGGTGGTGGAACTAGTTGCGTTGGATGACGCCACCATCAAGTATTCTACGGTGCAAAACTGGTATCCCGGTGATGAAAACGGCAAAGGCGGTATTTACAACTTTGTCACCAAGCGCGGATTGTGCAAAGGACGTAATTCAAAAATCTCTTGGACCCAGGTGGAAACTGGTTCCGCCATCACCTGGAAATATCCCAGCTGTATTTTACGGGGCGAAAATTCCATCGGGGAATTCTACTCGGTGGCTTTAACCCGGGATTATCAGCAGGCCGATACCGGCACTAAAATGATTCATATCGGCAAAAACACCCGCAGCACCATTGTGTCCAAAGGTATTTCTGCGGGCCATGGGGAAAATGCCTATCGTGGCATGGTCAAAATTCTGCCTACGGCAGAGAATGCCCGCAATTATTCCCAGTGTGATTCCATGCTGATGGGAGATCAGTGCGGCGCTCACACGTTCCCGTATATTCAGGTGCAAAACCCGTCGGCCCAGGTAGAACACGAGGCTACCACCTCGAAAATCGGTGAAGACCAGATTTTTTATTGCAATCAACGGGGTATTAGCACCGAAGATGCAGTGTCCTTGATTGTCAACGGTTTCTGTAAAGAAGTCTTTAAAGAATTGCCTATGGAATTCGCGGTGGAAGCCCAAAAGCTGATCGAGTTGAAATTGGAAGGTAGCGTGGGTTAATCGTTGTTACCGGATAACTGCTCATCTGTCATTCCGGCAGGGATTGCCGGAATCCAGTTACCAGGGAGGGTGGCAGGCGGTT
>CAZGON010000163.1:1704-9619 GCA_964527085.1 uncultured Candidatus Competibacteraceae bacterium | reverse complement strand
CGCTCGGGGTCTCAACCAGCGCTTGCAACGGGATGTCCAGTTGGAATGCCTGGTGGATGAGTCGCTCCTCGGTGGCGCTATTATTCGAGCAGGTGATCTGGTCATTGATGGTTCTGCGCAAGGACAATTAACAAAATTGGCAACGGCCCTAAGTCATTGAGTTAAGGGGAAAGTGTATGCAACTGAGTTCATCTGAAATCAGCGACCTGATCCGGCAACGCATCGAAAAGTTCCAGGTCGTTGCAGAAGCGCGAACGGAAGGTACCGTGGTCAGTCTTACCGACGGTATCGCGCGAGTCCATGGTTTAGAAAATGCCATGGCGGGGGAAATGTTAGAGTTTCCCAATAATACTTTCGGCGTTGCTTTAAACTTAGAGCGTGATTCCGTCGGTGCGGTAATTTTAGGTGCCTATCGACATCTTTCGGAAGGCGACACGGTGCAATGCACCGGTCGTATTTTGGAAGTGCCTGTGGGTAGAGCCCTTATCGGTCGGGTTGTGAACTCTCTAGGGCAAACCATCGATGGTAAGGGTCCTATTGAAACCGATCTGTCGTCGCCCATTGAAGTCATTGCGCCAGGGGTGATCGAGCGGCAATCGGTGAGTCAACCGGTGCAAACCGGTTTAAAAGCCATCGATGCCATGGTGCCCATCGGTCGCGGTCAACGGGAGCTGATCATCGGCGACCGCCAGACAGGCAAAACCGCCGTCGCCATCGATGCCATCATCAATCAAAAAGGTACTGGCGTTACCTGTATCTATGTGGCCATTGGCCAGAAAAATTCATCCATTGCCGGTGTTGTCCGTAAGTTGGAAGAACACGGCGCCATGGATCACACCATCGTGGTGGCGGCCGGTGCCGCTGAGTCCGCCGCCATGCAGTATATTGCGCCCTATTCTGGTTGCGCTATGGGCGAGTTCTTTCGCGACCGGGGTGAAGACGCCTTGATCATTTATGATGATCTCACCAAGCAAGCCTGGGCCTACCGCCAGGTCTCCCTATTGCTGAAGCGTCCGCCAGGGCGTGAAGCGTATCCCGGCGACGTTTTTTATCTCCATTCGCGTCTATTAGAGCGGGCTTCCCGCATCAACGCCGAAGAGGTGGAGCGGCTGACCAATGGCGAAGTGAAGGGTAAAACCGGGTCTCTCACTGCACTGCCCATCATCGAAACCCAGGCGGGTGACGTGTCGGCCTTTGTGCCCACTAACGTTATTTCCATCACCGACGGTCAGATTTATTTGGAATCCGATCTGTTTAACGCCGGTGTGCGTCCCGCCATCAATGCCGGTCTTTCGGTATCCCGAGTCGGTGGCGCTGCCCAAACCAAGATTGTTAAAAAGCTCGGCGGTGGTGTGCGTTTGGCGCTTGCCCAGTACCGGGAACTGGCCGCTTTTGCTCAGTTTGCGTCTGACTTAGACGAGACAACCCGCAAACAGTTAGACCGTGGTCAGCGGGTGACCGAACTGATGAAGCAAAAACAATATTCGCCCCTTACCGTCGCTGAGATGGGTGTTTCTTTGTACGCTGTTGATCGCGGTTACTTGGATGATTTAGATATCAACAAAATCGGTGACTTTGAAGCCGCGCTACTGGCTTATATGCGCAATAATCAAAATGATCTGATGACTCAGATCAATGAGACAGGTGATTTTAACGAAGAAATCGAAACGGCTTTAAAAAAAGCCGTGGAGGATTTCAAAACGAATCAAGTTTGGTAATCGGGTAGTTTTATGGCTAGCGGAAAAGAGATACGTACCAAGATCCGTAGTATTCAAAATACCCAAAAAATTACCAGTGCCATGGAAATGGTGGCCGCTAGTAAAATGCGTAAAGCCCAAGACCGTATGCAGACAGCCCGGCCCTATGCGGATAAGATCCGTGAAGTGGTGGCGCATTTGGCCTCTGGGCATTCAGAATACCGGCATCCTTATTTAGTGGATCGTCCTGTCAAGCGGGTAGGTTATGTGGTGGTCTCCACGGATCGGGGTCTATGTGGCGGATTAAACATCAATTTGTTTAGAGCCCTGTTGCCGCATATGAAGGAATTGCATGAGCAAGGCGTGGAGATTGATCTTTGTCCTATCGGCAAAAAAGCCTCGGCTTTCTTGGGTCGACGGGGTTTTAATATCTTGGCCGCCGCCTCGAATTTAGGGGATTTACCCGATCCCGAAGTATTGCGTGGCCCGGTAATGGTGATGGTGAATGCCTATGAAGAAGGCCATATAGACCGGCTGTTTGTGGTGCGCAATCAGTTCGTCAATACTATGACCCAGCGGCCGCTTATATTTCAACTGTTGCCGAGCCCCGTTGAGGATTTGGATGTTCAGAAGGCGCCATCACGGCAGCAGTGGGATTATATCTATGAGCCGGATGCCAAAGAACTGCTAGACCAATTACTGGTTCGCTATCTAGAGGCCCGGGTTTACCGCTCGGTGGTGGAAAATATAGCCTGCGAACAAGCGGCCCGTATGGTGGCCATGAAAAGTGCTTCGGAGAATGCCGAGACGATTATCGATCAGTTGCAGTTGGTCTATAACAAAGCCCGCCAGGCAGCCATTACCCAGGAACTCTCAGAAATTGTAGCCGGCGCTGCGGCAGTATAGATTTTTTGTAACTGCTCACCCGTCATTCCGGCAGGGATTGCCGGAATCCAATTGCCAGGGATGGTAGCTAGGTTGTCACCAGCGCTTGCCGTCCATGGCGCTAGATTCTCGCCAGTCCATGGCGAGAATGACGAGAGGGTGAGTAGTTACGACTTTTTATAAGTTTTATAGAGGTTTGTAACACATGGGTACTGGAAAAGTTGTACAAATTATTGGAGCCGTGGTCGACGCGGAGTTCCCCCGGGATGCGATTCCAAAAGTCTATGATGCCCTCCAGGTAGAAGAGACGGGATTGATTTTAGAAGTGGAACAACAATTGGGTGATGGGGTGGTGCGTACCATCGCCATGGGATCATCCGACGGATTAAAGCGGGGTTTGAGTGTCACCAATACCGGGACACCAGTGTCCGTGCCGGTGGGTATACCGACCCTGGGTCGTATTATGAATGTATTAGGTCATCCTATCGATCACCGGGGCGCGGTGGAAACCGAACAGCACTGGCCTATTCATCGTGCAGCCCCCACCTTTGAGGAGCAGTCGGGCACCACCGAACTGTTGGAGACGGGTATTAAGGTTATTGACCTTTTATGTCCCTTTGCCAAGGGCGGTAAGGTGGGATTATTCGGGGGCGCTGGGGTTGGCAAAACCGTCAATATGATGGAGCTGATCCGCAACATCGCCATCGAGCATTCAGGGTATTCCGTATTTGCCGGCGTCGGTGAGCGGACTCGCGAAGGTAATGATTTTTACCATGAAATGCGTGAGTCCAATGTGCTGGATAAAGTGGCCTTGGTCTATGGGCAAATGAACGAACCCCCCGGTAACCGACTGCGGGTTGGTTTGACGGGGCTTACCATGGCGGAGTTTTTCCGGGATGAAGGCCGCGATGTACTGTTGTTTATCGACAATATTTATCGCTATACCTTGGCTGGTACAGAAGTGTCGGCGTTGTTAGGACGGATGCCCTCGGCGGTGGGATATCAGCCCACCCTAGCGGAAGAGATGGGCGTATTGCAGGAACGCATTACCTCTACCCAAAAAGGGTCCATTACCTCCATTCAAGCGGTTTACGTACCAGCGGATGACCTCACCGATCCCTCGCCTGCCACCACCTTCGCGCATTTGGATGCCACCGTGGTGTTGTCCCGGCAGATCGCCGAGCTGGGTATCTATCCGGCGGTGGACCCGTTGGACTCAACCTCTCGCCAATTAGACCCGTTGGTCATCGGTCAAGAACATTACGACACTGCGCGGGCAGTGCAGAATACCCTACAGCGGTATAAAGAATTGAAGGACATCATCGCCATATTAGGCATGGATGAGCTTTCCGATGAAGATCGCCTGACCGTAGCCCGGGCTCGAAAGGTGCAGCGCTTCCTATCTCAGCCCTTTTTTGTGGCGGAGGTATTTACCGGCACTTCCGGTAAGTATGTTTCCCTTAAAGATACCATTGCCAGTTTTCAAGGTATCGTTAACGGCGAATATGACCATTTGCCCGAACAAGCCTTTTATATGGTCGGCTCCATTGAAGAAGCGGTGGAGCGTGGTAAGAACCTGTAATGCATAAGTTCCTTGGAATACATGAGGTGGCGCTATGGCCATAACGATGCATGTCAACATCGTTAGCAGCAATAAAGAGATTTTTTCAGGGCCTGCGGAAATGGTCTCTGCAACAGGTGAACTGGGTGAATTAGGTATCTTGCCCCGTCATAACCAGCTCCTTACCCGCCTACGACCCGGTCAAGTCCGAGTTAAATTGCCCGGTGGCGAAGAGCAAATATTCTATGTCTCGGGCGGTTTTCTTGAAGTGCAGCCCCACGTAGTCACCGTATTGGCGGATAATAGCGCCCGTGCTAAGGATCTTGACGAAGCTGCTGTATTAGCTGCTAAGCAACATGCCGAAGAACTATTGACAGACCGGCAAAGCGATTTTGAGTATGCCAGGGCACAGGCTGAACTCGCTGAAGCAGTTGCCCAGTTGAGAACTATCGAACGGCTCCGTAAAATGCAGAGATAGCCTTGGAATCTTCCGTGCCTCCCCTGTCGGTTGTCATTCTTGGTGCCGGCAAGGGCAAGCGCATGATCTCGGAGCTGCCCAAAGTGCTCCATGGTTTGGGCGGTAAACCGATACTTTCCCATGTCCTAGAAACAGCTAGCGTGCTTGATGCCACAAGCTGTCTTGTGGTCTATGGTCATGGAGGTGAAGTCGTTCGTAAAACCTTCTGCAACCGTTCTGAAATTACCTGGATTGAGCAGCCAAGCCAGCTCGGCACAGGTCACGCGGTGGGTTGTGCGCTACCCCATATTGCCGATGATCATATGGTGTTAGTGCTCTATGGCGACGTTCCCCTTATTCGAAGTGAAACCCTGCAACCCCTGATAGCAAGCGCTCGCAGAGGTTGCCTTGGAGTACTGATTGCAGAGCTGACTAATCCTCAGGGTTACGGGCGCATCCTGAGAGATACAACGACGGGTCAAGTGCGGGGTATTGTAGAAGAAAAAGACGCCACCGCTGAGGAGCGCTATATTCGCGAGGTCAGTACCGGCATTCTTGCAGCTCCCGCTAAGCTTTTACGTAGTTGGGTCAACGCCCTCGATAACGACAATAGCCAAAGAGAATATTATCTCACCGATGTAATCGCCATGGCGGTTGATCAAGGTATCAGACTGGAAACGTTTACCGTGGATGATCCCACGGAAGTGCAGGGGGTAAACGATAGAAGCCAACTGGCGGCTTTAGAGCGTTCTTATCAACGCTGCCAGGTCGAGTTCTTAATGGCGAATGGGGCAACCTTGCTGGATCCGTCTCGGGTGGATGTGCGCGGTGGTTCAATCATTACCGGCAAAGATGTAGTCATTGACATCAACGTAATCCTCGAAGGTAATATCCGACTGGGAGATCGGGTTCGTCTCGGACCTTACTCTATCCTCCGCGATGCGGTTCTCGACGATGATTCGCATATTTTGTCCCATTGCTGCATCGAAGGTGTCCGGATTGGTCGGGGCGTGCGGATTGGTCCCTTCGCGCGGCTGCGTCCCGGCGTTCAGCTGGCTGACGGTGTCAGAATCGGCAATTTTGTGGAAGTTAAAGCAGCCTCTATTGGTGAGGGTTCGAAAGTGAACCATCTTAGCTATATTGGTGACGCTCAAGTGGGTGCAGACGTCAACGTAGGCGCTGGTTCCATCACCTGCAATTACGATGGCGCCCGTAAGCATCAAACCGTCATCGAAGATGGTGTTTTTTTAGGTTCCAACTCCGCTCTAATAGCCCCTATCAAAATCGGCGAGAACGCCACCATTGCCGCAGGTTCTACCATCAACCGAGATGTTCCGCCGGGGAGCCTAGGAATAACGCGGGCCGTGCAACGCATCATTAAAAAATGGCAACGTCCCGTTAAATAGCCTACGCCAAACGTTACTCTCGAAATATCTGTACACCAAACAGTCTTTTTCATGTCAGCATCGTAGGTTAGGCAACTGGGTATCCATGTGGAAAGCTGAAACCGAAAAAGCGCAAACCAATTTCGTTTGGTAAGATGAAACAAAATAGTGCAAAGGTGCCTAATAATTTTGTTTTTATGCACTATGTAAGTGCGCACCAGTAGGATTGTTTTTTTACTTGGCTCCTATTTATAGGGTTTTTCTAGAGTTTTTCAATGTGGCGCGGTTTTTGTCCTATTCAATCCCTAACTTTAAAGAAATAACGATTTCGACCAAACTTATCGAAGTCAAAACAAGCTTTTCTTTAATCGGTGGATGTTCGCGTCCCCTCATTTCTAACATAAAGCAATTCAGTTAATTTTATTATGTGTGGAATCTGCGGCGAATTACGTTTTGACCATCAGCCTGTCTCCATGGACACGTTGCAAGCCATGAGTCAGGTCCTTAGTCCTCGCGGCCCAGACAGTGGCGGCGCCTTTCTGCAAAAGGGGGTTGGATTCGGCCATCGGCGGCTGAAGATTATCGATCTTTCGGAACGGGCTCAGCAGCCCATGGTGGATAACTCGTTGGGTCTGACCATTGTATTCAATGGCGCTATTTACAATTACCCGGAGCTGCGTAGAGAACTGCAGGAGCGTGGTTATCGCTTTTTTTCTGAAGGCGATACTGAGGTTATTTTAAAAGCCTACCATGCCTGGGGAGAAGCCTGTGTAGAAAAGCTATCGGGTATGTTTGCCTTTGCCATTTGGGAACGGGATTCTGGAAAAGTGATGTTGGCGCGGGATCGGTTAGGCATAAAACCCCTCTATTACGCCGACTTCTCAAACGGAATGCGGTTTGCCTCTAGTTTACCCGCTTTAGTGGCGGCCGGTGAGATTGACACGGATATTGACCCCGTGGCGTTGCACCATTATATGACTTTTCACTCGGTGGTTCCCGCGCCCTATACTCTGCTGAAGGGTGTGCGCAAGCTGCCACCAGCCACTGTCATGATCATCGAGGCGGACGGCTACCGCCAGCAACGCCAATATTGGGAACCGATCTACGGCCCTCTTCCAGAAGATGAAGGGCGTAATGAGGCTGATTGGCAAGACTTGGTCTTGCAAAGTTTGCGTACTGCCGTAAAACGACGTTTGGTGGCCGACGTGCCGGTGGGGGTGTTGCTCTCCGGGGGATTGGATTCCAGCCTCGTGGTAGGGTTGCTGGCCGAAGCGGGTCAGACCGGATTGCAAACCTTTTCCATTGGTTTTGAAACGGTAGGTGACGAAGCGGGCGATGAGTTTCGCTATTCGGATATTGTGGCTAATCATTTTTCCACTGACCATCACAAAATCTTTGTCGACTCCAGTCTTGCGTTGCCCGCGCTACCAACTTGCGTCAAAGCCATGTCGGAACCTATGGTAAGCCACGATAACATCGGCTTCTTTTTGCTATCTCAAGAAGTTGCTAAACACGTCAAAGTGGTTCAAAGTGGTCAGGGTGCCGATGAGGTGTTTGCCGGCTATCATTGGTATCCGCCAATGCTGGAGAGCCAAGCTGCTGTCGATGATTATGCCCGAGTGTTTTTTGATCGAGATCATCAGGAATACAGTCGGGTGGCGGATCCTCGTTTTGTCGAAGAAGATTACAGCCGCGCTTTCGTCGCCCAGCATTTTGCTCATCCGGGCGCTCAACGTCCGGTGGATTTAGCGCTACGTCTGGATAGCACTGTGATGCTAGTGGATGACCCAGTTAAACGGGTAGACAATATGACCATGAATTCAGGTCTGGAAGCGCGGGTGCCGTTTCTCGATCATGATCTTGTCGAGGTGGCTGCGCGGGTGCCTGCCGAACTCAAATTGGCGCAAGGGGGCAAACATGTCCTTAAAGA
>CAZGON010000163.1:0-1694 GCA_964527085.1 uncultured Candidatus Competibacteraceae bacterium | reverse complement strand
GCGGTTATCGACCGACCAAAAGGTTACTTTCCCGTGCCTGCCCTCAAATACTTGCGAGGAGCTTACCTGGATCTGGTAAAGGACGTTTTAAACCAACCGGCTGCTAAGCAAAGAGGGCTATTTCGGCAGGATTACATAAACGATCTTTTAAAAAGTCCAGAGAGTCATATCACCCCGCTACGGGGTTCGAAACTCTGGCAGGTTGCCTTATTAGAATTTTGGTTACAATCCCATGGTCTTTAAAAGGTAGCGCTATGACATCGCAACGGCGAACCGATCACCGTTTTAATCGTAGCAATTCTCCGACGCTGCGGAATTGGCAGGCTCCTGATGGTCCAGCCATGGAAAAAATGGGTAGGGATGTGGTTGTTGACTGCGGCTGGGGGCGTCTGATTTTTGCCCATACCTTTAAAGACAATAATCAGTTAGCCGAAGTCCTTTGCGACGAAGAACCGGGGCGGCGAGATATTGCCTTATATTTACGCGACCCTCATGTGTTGCTTTCGCTAGCCCCCCAAGAATTGTTTTTGGACCCTTCCCATACTTATCGACTGTGGATGGATCAATATCGCCCGCCGCAGATACACGGTAAGAATTTTGTTATTCGCAAATTGCAGACCGAAGAAGATATTGAAGCGGTAAACCGCATTTATGTAGAACGGCATATGGTGCCGCCGGGTGTAAATTTTCTTTGGCAGAACCGTAAATCTCGGGATTTAACCTATTTGGTAGCGGCGGATTCGGTATCTGGTGAGGTGATTGGTACGGTTTTAGGTGTCGATCATCAACGGGTTTTTACAGATCCAGAAAATGGATCGAGTTTATGGTGTTTGGCGGTGGATCCACAAATCACCCATCCGGGTGTGGGTGAGGATCTGGTACGTCATTTAGCCGCACACTTTCTGGCCCGTGGCCGCGCCTTTATGGATTTATCGGTGATGCACGATAATGTTCAGGCCATCGCCCTGTATGAGAAACTAGGCTTCCAGCGCGTGCCGGTATTTTGTATCAAACACAAAAACCCCATCAATGAGCCCTTATTTACTGCACCTGCTCTGAAAGCAAAACTGAATCCTTACGCCAAAATTATTGTCGATGAGGCGCGTCGGCGTGGTATTGCGGCCCAAATTATCGATGAGGAGGGAGGGTATTTTTCCCTCACCTTGGGGGGACGTTCCGTGGTATGCCGAGAATCTCTTACCGAGTTAACCAATGCAGTGGCCATGAGTCGATGCCAGGATAAAGCGGTGACGTTGCGTTTATTGTGTGCCGATGGTCTACGGGTGCCAGAGCAGCGAGTGGCTGTCACACCCGAAGAAAATTATGCCTTTCTCAAGGCGCAGGAGCGTGTCGTCGTAAAGCCTGCCGATGGTGAACAGGGTGCGGGTATTAGCGTGGATGTGCGTACTGAACAGGAACTCGACGAAGCGATTAAAACTGCAAAGCAGTACGATGGCAAGGTTTTGCTGGAAAAATTCCATGAAGGACACGATTTACGAATCATCGTGATCGGTTACAAAGTAGTGGCGGGTGCTATTCGTCGTCCCGCTCAAATTACCGGCAATGGTCATCAAACGATTCGCGAACTGATTGAAAAGCAAAGTCGTCGCCGGGCAGCCGCAACCGGTGGTGAGAGCCGGATTCCTTTGGATGCTGAGACAAAACGCTGTATCCAAAATGCGGGTTATGAGATG